>CAZXFE010000029.1:0-22137 GCA_964639795.1 uncultured Enterobacteriaceae bacterium
CGGGTAGATAAGTCTCGAAACGATGAGACGAGGACAAACTTATGCGCATTGGCCTGCTAACTGACACACACCTCCCCAGTACAATCCGCGACCTGTGGGATGAAGTGGAGACCGCCTTTGAAGGCGTAGACCTCATTCTGCACGGTGGCGATATTGTTTCCGCACGGGTGCTGGACTGGCTTGAAAAGATTGCGCCGACCTTGGCAGCTCGTGGCAATAATGACGGTGGATGGGAAGATGCGCGTCTGGATGACATCCAATGGCTCACGCTCGAAGGTTGGCGGATTGCCATGATCCACGACATGGAGCCTGAGGAGCGTCCGATTGTGGCCCTAAAGGATACGTATCTGGGGGGAGAACACGCGGACATCATCATCACCGGGCATACCCATTTTGAGCGCCTCGACTATCGAGACGGCGTCTTGCAGATTAACTCCGGTAGCCCCACCCATCCGCATTTGTGGTCTACGCGTCTCGGGACTATTGGCTTGCTCGATATTGCACCCGGCAAGATCGTTGCTCGCATAGTGAGGTTGGGCGAGAGTCCTGAAATGAAAAATCCGGGGGAAGAGCTCTTCTTTGACCTTGGAGCACCTTACCAGAAAGATTTGTGCTCCTAGGGATTGTAGCAATTCAAGTGACGGAGCCAAGACGTTGGCGCATGACTCTGCCTGAGTGTAGTCCATGAGATGATTGTGGTGGCCATCGCCATTGGTCCCAAGCATCCGACGGAGCATCTTTTCAGGAATATCGAGAGCCTTAGTGCAGGCGATAAAGAACAGACCGGACTCCGAGGTCGTGCCATACGGAAAACTCTGCCGCAGTGTCTAAAGCTCTCCGTAATTATCTTCTATCACAACGCGGCTGATATGTGCCGTTGGCGGTCGGAAGTCATCTGGCAGTTCTTCACTATCCGCATTGCGACGCCCAACCGCCTTTTCCTGCTCATCTTGTGAAAGAGGGTTCCATTTTGGAAAATTATGGAGGTAACGGCGGGTAAAGACATAGCTAACCCCAGCAAAATTGGCGTCTTCATCTCCAATGAGGGCAACTGGGTCACGCTCGTCAACGCTTGGATTTTCCATGACGTCAATGAAACTTGTTAAATCGCGGGAATCGAGTTAGCGGAAGCTGTGCACGAACCTGTTTTAACAATTCGAAGTTGATGTCTAACCGCTTAGAGATAATATGGAAGAGTATGTCACGCTCAGTGCTCGGCGCAGTCCTGCCAAGGACGTCGATGGCTGTGGACTGACGTAGGCCCTTGGGACGATTGCTGGGTTGTATCACTCCGCCCAGAAGCCTGACCCGAAGCCCACAGTACAAGCAAGCGCTGCATCACGATTATTGTTCGCAATCGTATAAACGAAGGTAGGGGTGGTGGCTGTAATTTTTGCGATCTAAATAGAATTCTGCTTCAGGTGTTTAACTCGGACGATCAAAAACAGCGCATGTTGGTTGGGTTTCGACAGAATGCCTGTCTGTGGTCTCGTTTTTGCCATTTTTTCCTATCCATTTACCCCAACTGGTCGAGCGTGAGGCGGAAACTTGGGATAAACGTCTTCACAAAGTAGTGTACTTCGGGCAGATCAATGCCTTCGACCGTATTGCGCAGCGTCTGCTCCGCCTGTGAGAATTCTTGATTGCCCGCGCTGATTTCTTCCAGACATTTTATATAGGCACACAGTTTATCTGCGGCTTTCACCAGCTCATGGTGACTGGCGTCGGCTTGGTCAAGATTAAAGAAAGGCTGATAGTCGCCTTTCAGCTCATCCGGCAGCATACTGAACAGCTTGTGTACTGCGGTCTCTTCGAGATCCTGATAGGCGGTCTTAATATCAGGATTGAAATATTTGACCGGGGTGGGCAGATCGCCGGTCAGGACCTCACTGACGTCGTGATACAGCGCGAGGGCAGCTGTGCGCTCGGGGCTGACAGTGCCGCCAAACAGACGATTGCGAATCAGGGCTAGGGCATGCGCAACCATGGCGACTTGGAGGCTGTGTTCCTGGATATTCTCCGGATACGTACTGCGCATCAGACCCCAACGCCGGATGAACTTCATCCGGGAAAGATAGGCAAAGAGATGACTCATGCTGACCTCCGTTCGGCATCCCATTTAGAGTCTAAACAGACGTTGGGCAGTGCCGTGCTGGATTTGCTGTCGTTCGCTGTCTGAGCAGGCAGCGTCCTCCAGCAACTGGATGGGCAGACGCCACGCGCCGTAGGGGTGATCGGTTCCGAGTACAAGTTGATCTGCGCCCATGAGAGATAAACACCACTGTAGAGGTTCCGGCTCGTACACTACGGTATCCATATACAGCTTTTTGAGGAACCGGCTCGGCTCTTGTATTGCGTCCGCTCCGCCGAAGTATTCCAACATGCTGTCGAGCCGTCCCATGAGATACGGAACTGTGGCCCCCGCGTGCGGGATAATGATCGGTGCGGCAGCGTATTCTGACAATACGCCGGATAAGGCCAGACGCATGGCTGCTAGGGTGTTATCAACCATAAAGGCGAGGACGGGTACAGGCACGAGGTCGGTCAAATAGTTTTGATTCAAAGGAACGGTCGGATGAATAAAAATCGGGCGTTCAAGTTCGGCGAGGCGTACAAAAATAGGCCGAAACTCCGGGGCATCTAACGGCTTCCCATTGATATTCGAATATAATTGCAAGCCGCGAAATTTCAGCGTTGACATGCAGCGGTCGAGCTCTTTGAGTGAGGTCTCGATATCGCCGAATCCCAAGGTCGCATAGCCCCAGAAACGATCTGGGTGGCTGGCAATCAGCTCGGCCAACAAATCGTTCGCGATCCGGGCCACCTCATCTGCATGCGCTCCGCCGAGTAGTTCTGGGCCGGGTACGGCAAGGCTCAGAATCCCAACGTCGATGCCTGCTTCATCCATGTCTGCCAGCTTTGCTTGCATATCGTATAAGGGCGGGACCATGGGGACGGTGAGTCCTTGACAGCAATGAAAGTGGTAGGTGCCGTCAATAAATTTCGTGTACGGGAAATGGCTCCGCTTCTCCAGATGCCGGGCCATCTGCTCTGACATGAAGTGGGTATGTACGTCGATTTTCATAGCAGCTCCTTTTCCTCTAGCCTCATGCGTCTGTGTTTCAGCTTTATACTATCCCAAGCGTTCTCAAAAATTGAAAGATGCCTAAGCAGGTGACAATAAAAAAGACAATGCCGCCTAGTGTATTCGCTAAAATTCCGTTCGTGTATGAACCAAGAAGGGATTTCTGGTTCATGACAAAGAGGAGGCAGCCGGTTAGGAGCGGGAGTAAAAATGCATTCACTGCCTGTGCGAGTAAGATGGCGTGAATCGGGCAAGTGCCGAAAAAAGCTAAGCCCGTGCCAATCAAAACAATGCTCGCCCACACGAACCGAAAGTTTCTACTCTTCAGACCTGTCGACCAACCCAGCACCCCGACTGTGGCATATGCAGCGGCGAGGGGGGCAGTGATCGCGCTGGTCAACCCAGCCGCAAAAAGGCCGCTGGCAAAGAGGAGGCGGGCGCTTGTGCCGACAAGGGGTTCAAGCTGTGTGGCCATACCCGCTGCGTTCTCCAACGCAATGCCCTGCATGAAAAATGTCGAGGCCGCTGTTGTGATAATCGCCACCGTCAGCAAACCGCCCAGACTAATGGAGACGAGGCTGTCGGTGCGCGCTGCTCGTAGGGTCTGCCGAGAGCGGTTGGTGACCGGCCATTTTATCTGAACCGCACTGGCGTGCAGAAACAAATTATACGGTACGACTGTCGTGCCGATGAGCGCCATGACAGTAAGGAATGAACCGGGCGGCATCGTCAGGGTGAAGAAGCCGGAATGGATGTCGGACAGCGACGGCTGAACAAGGCAAGCCGCGAGGAGGAAGACGCTGCTCATGATGACCACCAAAAGGATCAGCATACGCTCTAGAGGCGCATAGGCCCCAGACCAGAGCAGGAAGAAGGTTAGTCCACCAATGACAAGCACCCACGAAGAAGCTGGCAGTGAAGAGAGGTCGGCCAAGGCTACTGCCGCACCCAGAATATTGCCCATCTCAAATGCGGCATTGCCGCAGCCAATACCGACTATGATTAGGAGCGTGAGGCCACGCCGGAGTATTGGATGCTGAATCGCAACGCGCAACGCTTCTCCTAGCCCGCAGCGTCCAATGACGCCTAGTCGAGCCGCCATTTCTTGCAGAATAAGAGTGGCAATGACAGAAAAAACAACTGCCCATAATAAGGCAAATCCAAACTGCGCCCCGGCTACGCTGGCTGTCGTGACCGTACCGGGGCCGATAAAGGCTGCCGTAACGAGCAGGCCAGGACCGAGTCGGAGCTCCCTTCTCATATACAGACCCATAGTAGGTTCACCGCTACGAAGTAGGGCAACCCGTGCTCGTCTCGTCAGTGAGACATATGGACAAGAAAGAATGGCTCCTCAAAGGGAGGGACGAATGAAAGGGGTTGTCTTCGTCGTTGTTCTTGCACTATCAGGCTGCTGAATTTCCTATGGTACGCCTATGCATTTTTCCGATGTACTCTTAAGTCCTGAAGACCGACAGGGCGGTTATCCGCGTGCCCTTTGGGTGCGCATTAAAATGCAGGCGTGGACGATGCATGTCCGCAGTGCAGATTCCCGCGATAATGGGAAGCCAGCGTGGCGTGTGGTGGAATCCATGCAGAATCTTTTGTCCTGGCCGGCGCTCCGAAATTATTGACCTCTATCCAAAGCCCCGCTATGAGAGGCCGCTCGCTTATCCGCGGAGGCCGCCTGTATAAGCGAGATCCAATGTTTGTATTGGATGGCTTTACGCCTGCGCCCACCCATATCAAACAGTAAGCGGGTGCTACCCAGTCCTGTTCTCTAATAGCGCTGTATAACTTGCTCGGAGAAGTCTTTGAACACCGTGCGTGCCGCCGCCATGGGTGGTAAGAGGGTAATTTCCTTCAGGCCGGCCTTTTCGACGGCCCGGATCTGATCAATGATTTCTGCTGGCTCGCCAATTAGACACGTCGCCTGGATTGCCTCAGGTGTGACAAAGCGGCGCTCTTCGGGCACGAGAAAGGTGCAGTGGCCGTTGTGGAGCTGGAGGTAGCGCTTGTCCGGTGGTGTCTCCATTTTCTCGACGTGAGCGCAGTATTCGTCCCAGATCCCTCGATAACCTGTAGGAACGACTTCCTCACGACCAGTTTGTTTATATATTTCGTATGCAAAGTGGATGATGGCTGCTACCTGAGAACCACACATCTCAATAACCCGATCCGATGTAAGTGACTCTCCGGGCTGAAGTACAACGGCCGTCGTAAGAGCTGCAGTATGGAAGCTGCCGGGCAATGTCCGGCCTGCCTGTTCTGACCCTGCTCGGACCTGACGCAAATCGTTAAGGAAGGCCTCCGGTCCAGGTTTTACCGCTGTCACCCATCCGTCACCAAATTCACCCGTAATCTTCAGGGCACGAGGACCATTGGCGGCCACAATAATCGGAATTGGATCGTCCAAATTCAAGAACTCTAAGTCCTGATGAAGAAAACGGATTTGGCGCGTTGTGTCATGAAGGGTGTATTCAACCTCCTCCCCCTGCAGTAGAGTCCTGACCACCCGAAGATACTCCCGGAAGTCCCGAATGCGCATGGGCTGCATACCCATGATTCGCATAGCCGTATGTCCAGTGCCAATACCTAAAAAGACTCGGCCTGGTGCTATGCGATTAATAGAAGCAATGGAGTGGGCGGTGACTGGGGCGATTCTCGTCCCAGGGATGGCGACTCCAGTCCCAATACGAATGCGTGAGGTGTTCTGTGCAGCAAGTGCTAACGTGGCGTAACAGTCCGACCAGATCATCTGTGAGTCGGGGATCCAGGCCATGTCATAGCCCAGCTCTTCCGCAAATTTGATCATTTGCCAGTCATCGATTTTTGTGGCAACACAAACACCAAACTGCATGTTCTTCCCTCCTTCTAATTAGCTTGTCTCCCCTGCGGTTCTCGCCCGATCAATAGCTCTCAACCCCTGCTCGGGCGTGAGCGGGATCTCGCTCACCTCGGCCCCACCCATCTTCTCTTTTCCAACCAGACTGGTTGCCATAGCGTATTCCTTTTGTAATGTAAGCGGCTATGAGAGGTCGGGTTACGCTCCGCTAACCCGACCTAGGGATTTGTCCTCTTGTCCATTTCGGAAGTTACCATGCGAGTCTGGCAGCACGGTGAAAGAGTGTCAAGACTTTTGCTTGACAGGTCGTGAGCGAACGGTATACGCCAAATCAAAAGGAGGCTGGTTGATATGGCAATGTCTTCCCATGAGAACGGTACGGAGGGTGCCGGATCGCAGTTCGCGTCCCGTATTGCGCAGACCCAGTCGCCCCTGCATCAAGCCCGACATCTACCGGGTGACTTTTACACCTCACAAGAGACCTACGAGTTAGAGAAAGAACGTATCTTCCTGCAAGACTGGCTGTGCGTTGGTCGCGTAGAGGAATTTGAAAAGCCAGGCGACTATCTCACACTGTGCATTGCGGATGAGCCCATTGTGGTGGTTCGAGATGAAGACGGGCGGCTCAACGCCTTTTACAACGTCTGCCGCCATCGCGGGACCGAGGTCGCGGTTGGCCAGGGCAATACCACGCGGTTCCAGTGCCCCTATCATGGCTGGACGTATGATCTGTGTGGGCGACTCCGAGGTGCGGCCTATACAAAAGAGATCGAGAACTTCGATATGGAGCAGTATGGCCTCGTGCCACTTAAGCTCGACACCTGGGGTGGGTTTGTTTTTCTCAATTTTGACCCGAACTGCGAAAGTCTACTGGAATTCTTAGGCGACTTTCCTGAGGTCTTTGGGCCATACCAACCCGAAGATCTGCGTCTGGCGATTAAGTTTGTCATCGAATATGACTGTAACTGGAAAGCCACGGCTGAAAATCTTGTCGATATTTATCATCTGGCAACTCTACACGCTTCTTCGTTTGGACCGCATCAGCCTCTTGAGTCGTACGAATTTCAGCTCAAACCGTGGGGGTATTATGGCCGTTTCAAAGGTGTGAGTCCTATGACCCATGATGGCAAACCGCGCTTTGATGCTATGCCCTGGCTGTCAGGCGAACATCTGGAGAAGGGCTATTCCAGTCATCTTCAACCGAATATGGGCTTTTATGCCAGACAGGATAATATTCATTACATTACTGAGTGGCCGATTGGCACGAACCGCAGTATGGCCCTCGTGCATATGTTGTTTCCCAAGCAGCGGTTTTATCTGCCGGATTTTAAGGGACGCATCAAAGTCTATGAGGATTTTCTGCACGTTGCGTTGGAGGAAGACATGAGTATGGTGCAGTCTTTACAGCGCGGCTTTCGGTCCCGCGCCTACCAGCCTGGGCCTATGTCGAAGTATGAAATCGGGGTTCATCATGTGATGAATTATTATTTGGGCAAGGTATACGGAGAACAGCAATAATTGGCATTCTGATTAAGGAGAAATACAATGGCATTATCAATAAGTCAGACCAATACTATGGTGAGTTTGTTCCGGCAGGAACTCGAATTGTGTAAAGTGAAGCAAGGCGAAACCATTGCCGTTCTGTCGGAGGCAGAACAAGCGGTTGAGTATGCGTCTGCGTTCATGATTGCGGCGCAAGAGGTAGGGGCTGATGTTTTCAACGTCAACCTGCCGTCGCGCCCTACAGGGCCTACGCAAGTCGCAGGTGAAGTCGGCCAGAATGTCTTGGCTGGAAATACACCTGCCATTGAAGCCTTAAAAAGTGCTAATCTGGTTGTGGATCTGATCTTTCTACTATTCTCAAAAGAGCAGCTTGAGATTCAAGCTGCAGACACTCGCATCCTGCTCGTTGTCGAGCCGTTTGAAGTTCTAACACGTCTCTTTCCTAAGCAAGAGTTGCGCGACCGAGTTGAGGCGGCTGAGGCACGCCTGGCCAAAGCCCGGAATCTTCGTTTTACCAATCCAGCCGGAACCGATGTCAGCTATGAGCTTGGCAAATTTCCTGTGCTGACCGAATATGGTTTTACCGACACGCCCGGCCGTTGGGATCACTGGCCGGGCGGTTTCGTTGCTACCCAAGGATCGGAGACGGGGGTGAACGGCAAAGTCGTCATGGATCGAGGTGACATTCTGTTTCCTTTTAATAAATATCTCCAAGAGCCTATCGAGTTCACCATTCGAGAAGGCATGATTGTTGATATCAAAGGCGGCTTTGATGCCATGTTAGTGAAAGACTATATGGACGGCTTTCACGATCCGCGTGCTTTCGCCACGTCGCACATCGGGTGGGGACTGAACGACCTGGCGCGCTGGGACTATCTGGCCACGGGCGCGCCAACCGTGGGTATGGATGGCCGCGCGTTCTACGGCAATGTCCTTTTCTCGACTGGTCCCAATGTCGAGCTTGGTGGAACCAATGATACCGCCTGCCATATGGACCTTCCTATGAAAGGCTGCACGCTGTATCTGGACGATGACCTTATTGTCCAAGACGGTGATGTGATTCCCCAGGACATGCGGGTGACGGCGAGATAATAGAGGGAATAAGGAGAAAGTCGCATGCAAATTGTAGCTGCTGATAAACGCTTACAAACCGTACTTGCGGATAAACGTTGGGCAGAAAAATATCCTGAGATCGGTACTGGTCCTGTTTCCGCTGAGCCTCTCATTTCGCAGGAACATTTTGAGCTCGAACGAGAAAAGGTTTTTCGCCGTACTTGGCTGAATATCGGCCGGGTCGAAGAGGTTCAGTATCCTGGTGACTACATAGCGAAAGACTTGGCCATCTGTAATGCTTCGGTCCTCATCATTCGGGGTAAGGATGGGCAGGTACGTGGCTTTCATAATGTGTGCTCGCACCGTGGTAATAAGGTGATCTGGGATGAGAAAGGCTCGTGCAAAGGTTCGATTACTTGCGGCTTTCATGCTTGGTCATATAGCACCAAAGGCGCACTCACCTGGGTGCCGGATGAAGACAACTTCTTTGATCTGCCCAAGTGTGATCTGGGCCTGACTCCCATCCACACCGATGTTTTCGAAGGGTTTATCTTCATTAATCTGGCGGACAAGCCCAATGAGAGTCTCAGAGAATATTTGGGCGGCGTCGCCGACCAGCTTGAGGGCGGCGGCTTTAGCGAGTTAGCTCTAATGGGCCAGTATAAAATTGATGAACACGCCAACTGGAAGGTTGCCCTTGATGCCCAGAACGAGCTGTACCACTTACCCTTTCAGCACCGCCGTACTATTCCGCAGTTCTGTGTGATGAAAGACGGCAAATATACACGTTTGCTTGATGTGCGCCTGCTTAACCATCACAGTGTGTATTCGTCAGAATCGCCGGCTGATCGTGTTGGACCGGCGACCGAAAAACTGGCAGTCCAATTCAGCGCTGCAGAGACCGAATCCCGCCTACCCCGCATTGGCCCCTTCGATTTTTACACGATCTTTCCTAATATGGCCCTGTTGCTCTTTCAAGGTGTCTCGCACGACTATTATATGACGTATAATTTCTGGCCCAACGCAGTCAATCAAACCGATTGGGATATCAGGCTGTATTGCCGTCCTGCTGAAAATGCAGGACAGCGAGTCGGCCAGGAATATTTCAAGTGCCTGCTGCGCGATCTCCTGCAAGAGGACGCAACTGCCCACGAGCAGATTCATATCGGGCTTGCCTCACGGGCGAAGAAAGAGCTGTACTTCCAAGACGACGAAATGCAGATCCGTTATTTTCATAAAGTGCTGGAACGCTTCTATGCCGAGGCATAAACCATGACGGCGCGAAAACTGCCCTCTGCTTTTGACGATCTTGAACCCTTTGTGAGTTGGGCGTTGGCCAAAGAACAGGAGCGTACCAGCAAGCGACTCGCTAGTAGCATAGAAGATATACAGGCTTTCTACGACACCATGTCCGCGCGCATAGAGGCGGCGATGGAATATCTCAACCAGTTGCCACTCGATAACATGCCTCCTGAGGCTGAGCGGCTGTTTCATATGAGCCTGTCGTTAATGGAAGTGGCCAACGCCGTCGAAATGTTTCATAATCCCTCAGTGATTGATGGCTTTGATGTGAAACGTTTTACACCGGTAGAGGACTAGGACGACGTGGCGCATTGTCTTGTAAAGGAGAACGTATGAACGCTGACTGCCCGATTCAATTTCACGGCATTGACCATGTCGTACTACAAGTCACGGATATCGAAAAAACGTTACATTTCTACACCACGGTGTTGGGCCTGGCTGTCGAGCGAGTCATCGAAGATATGGGTTTATATCAGGTACGGTGTGGCCGAAATCTGATCGATTTGCGTGTCTTGCCAGAAGGAACAATCTTGGCTGAAAAAGACCAACGTGGGGTGGACCATGTGTGTCTGCATATGCACGGTGATTTCGATGCCATTGTGAATTATCTAAAGGTTAACGACGTTCCGATTACCTTTGGACCCGTAGAGCTGTACGGTGCGACAGGCTACGGCACCTCGGTCTACATCACCGATCCAAATGGCCATACTCTTGAGCTCAAAGCCGACTACTCCCAGTATCCTCTTAAGACGACGGTCAAAGCGGCCATGGCTGGGGTGTCACGCCCGACTGCCAAGTAGGGCAGGTAGAAAAAGAGAAAATAGGCTGGGTCAGATGCCCCAGCCCTTGATTCGGTACGTATCTCTACGTTCCACGCGCCCCACGGTTCTCCCGCATGTCAGTAAGGGAGAGGCTAAAAGAAATCCCGCAGTACGGGCTTGGGCGTTGCCGCTCTAATCGGGGAGTGTGCATAGTCTCGAATATTTCTCGTGACAATCATCTTGGCCTCGCATGCGACACCAGCCGTGACCTGCAGCGCGGCCTCAAAATCTTTCATTGTAAGCCGAGCCGCAAAAGAAAACTCTTGGTTGTTGTGTGAGCAATATTATGGAGAGTTCGATTGAGGGCAATATCAACGAGAATGTCCCTATCGAGTCAGAAAATAATAGACACTTTTTTACCAGTGCTCGATAGCGTTCATCCTCTTGTGATCTGCCGATCGAAACTTTCCACTCCATCCGATTTGAAAAAGAGGGACTTGCGTTCGAACTGAGCTCTCTCAGAGTCGTTTCCATCAGATGAGATAATGAGATGCCCTGAGACCGGGCGTGGCATTTTACCTGCGGGATGAATTTCTTATCAATAGTGACAGTGAGTTTCTTTTTCAAAACATCCTCCCTATATCCACTCGACCTGCCCTTTAGCAAGGGAAGAACCGGCCCTTACCCCTTCAGCCTCCCAAGAGCACGTGATATTGGCGAAGTACCAACTGAAACAGGAGGGAGTATATGTCTCAAATCGTAGGCGGATGTCTCTGTGGGAGTATTCGGTACACTTGCGAAGCCGACCCCATGATGATGGCGATGTGCCATTGCAAGAACTGTCAAAAACAAACCAGCAGTGCGTTTTCTGTGCTTGTGGCTGTTCCCAAAGGCGCTCTGAAGATTGAGGGGAGCCTGTCCGCGTTTAATGACCAGGGGACGAGTGGCCAAGCAGTTATTCGTAAATTCTGCGGGAAGTGTGGCTCGCCTATTCTGTCTGAGGTTGAAGCCATGCCGACCATGGATTTTCTTAAAGCCGGAACGCTGGATGACACCTCCTGGTTGAAGCCGAATGCGCAACTGTGGTGCGACAGCGCCCAATCGTGGCTCACGCTTGATAGCGATATCGCCCAAATTGCCCAAAACCCGCCTATGGATTAGGGGGACCAGGAGGAAGCATGAAAGTTGGAGTCTCGCTACCGATGACCGGGCCACTGGCAACCGGGCCTGGAGCGCTCGATACCATACTGGCTTTCGCCCGGAAAGCAGAGGCTTTAGGCGTTGATTCCCTCTGGCTGCCCGACCATATTGTTATCCCGACTGAGATTCAGTCTCGCTACCCATATAATAAATCGGGCAAATTCCCCCTGCCGGCGGAGATGGCGTTTCTGGAGCCGCTCACCGTCATGGGCTATCTAGCTGGAATCACAAAGCGGGTTCGCATAGGCACGGCCGTCCTCGTCCTGCCCCACCGGAATCCCATCGTGCTGGCAAAGATGTTTGCGACCCTCGATGTGCTGTCACGCGGCCGCATGATCGCGGGAGCCGGTATCGGTTGGATGGAGGAGGAGATCAGCCTCCTTGGCGCGCCTTTTCAGCGGCGCGGCACGCTCAGCGATGAATATCTGCGCATCATGCGTGAGCTGTGGACGAACCCTGACCCCCAGTTTGAGGGAGAATTCTGTCGCTTCAGCGGAATCAAATGCGAACCCAAGCCAGTCCAAAATCCCCTACCGGTCTGGATCGGAGGACACTCCGCCCGCGCCATGCGCCGTATTGCAGAATTTGGCGATGGTTGGGTGGCGGTACCGAAAAGTGTGGAGGGGTTCCAAGAGATGGTCGAGATCCTCAAAACAGAGACTGAAAAAGTCGGACGCGACTTTGGGAGTATCGAGATCATGATCGGTCCGGGCTATGCCCCGACTATGGACTCGTTTTTCGATCAGATAAAGCAATACCAGGATTTAGGTTATGACTTTTTCATGGCTCCAGTGCCGTACTGGAGCAAAGACCGCGAGCACGTATTAGACGTACTCGCGGCCTTTGCGCAAAGAATCGGGTTGTAGACGCTCGGCCTGTTTATTGCCGAGTATCGCCGAGGAGTGATTCAGAGAGGAGTACACACTCAATGCAAACGGATACGCAGACTGATCTCAATTTTGACCTGGGCGAGCAGAAAGAGTTGCTGCGTCAGGGCATTCAGAAACTCGTGGACAGGGAGTGTCCGGCCGAGTACGTGCGGGAAATGGACGAGAAGGAAGAATTCCCACGCCACGTGTGGGACAAGCTGGCCGAAGCCGGCTACCTAGGGATTCCTATTGATCCCGAGTATGGGGGAACGGGTGGCGATATTCTCGACATGGTGATTGTGGTCGAGGAAATGGCAAAGAAGAGTGCTTCGATTGCTCTGACGTTTATGATGTCCAGCTGCTTTGGCGCAAAAGCCTTAGCCTTTGCCGGGAACACGGAGCAAAAGCAGGAGTTTCTGCCGCGCCTGGCACGTGGGGAGGCCATGTTTGCCATTTCTGTCACGGAACCCGACGGCGGAACGGATGTCTTAAACGTGATGAAAACAACCGCTCGTGCCGAAGGGGACGACTTCATTATCAATGGCTCAAAAGTCTGGACGACGTGTGCCCACCTGGCAGACTATATGGTGGTCTATGCTCGCACCGATCCGCAGGCCGCAAAAAAAACGCAGGGGATCACCATCTTTCTGGTTGATCCCAAGACTGCGGGCATTGAGATTCGTAAAATCAATAAACTGGGCATCCGGGCAACGAGTTCGTTCGAAGTGTTTTATAATGACGTACGCGTGCCTCGCAGCAGTATTCTTGGCCGTCAAGACTATGGTTTTTACGATTTACTGCCCATGCTCAACAATGAACGCATCCTAGTCGCCGCTATCTGTCTGGGGTTAGCACAAGCTGCGTTTAATGATGCTTTGGAGTATGCCAAGCAGCGCCAGGCCTTTGGTCGCCCCATAGGTCAGTTCCAGGCCCTGCAACATGAGCTGGCGCGAACGCGCACGGACATTGAATTAGCCACATTGATTACGTACAAAGCCGCATGGCTGCAATCGCTCGGACGAGAGTGTGGGACAGCGGCGAATATGGCCAAATTTGTCGCGGCTAACGCGGCCTGTCAGGCGGCAGACCGGGGTATGCAAGTGCTGGGTGGGTATTGCTACAGCATGGAGTTTGACATGCAGCGCTACTGGCGAGACTCGCGTCTGTACCGGATCGCTCCCATTACGGACGAGATGGTCCTCAACTTTATTGGGGAGCAGATAGGCTTGCCGAGGTCGTTTTAAATAGGTCTTTTTAAATGCCTATCCGAAAAACCCTTGGCGCCCGGTTCTGCCATGTTTCGCTGCGCTCAACATGGCACCTTGAAACCTTTATTCGGATAACCTCTAAGTAAGAATCTGTTCTTTGCTGCATGCGAGACGGTTCAACCCTGTCTGGGATTCTGCTAGGACGGAGCGTCACGCAAAAAGGAGTTATCAATGATCTTTGGATATTTCACCGAACGGCCCTACCGCCATCTCGACGAAGACAAGGTGCTGGAGAATAAGGCCTTCTTTGCCGTCTCGAATTCGAACTTTGACCGTGAAAAAGCGGCCGACGACTATAACTACTATCTTGACGAATATTGTTATGCCGAGGAAATGGGCTTTGATGCCCTTATGCTCAATGAGCACCACGGCAACCCTTTCTGCATGGGCAGCGTGATGAATGTCGAGGCGTCGATCTTGGCCCGCATTACCAGCAAAGCCAAAATCGTCTTGATTGGAAACCCGTTACCCGTGCTCAAACACCCACTGCGTATGGCGGAGGAGCTGGCCGAGATCGATTTGATCTCACGCGGTCGTCTGGTGGCCGGCTGGGTGCGTGGTGCTGGGAGTGAGCAGTTCTTTAACAATGCTAACCCGGCCTATAATCGGGAGATGTTCAACGAGGCACACGATTTCATTATCCAAGCCTGGACGAAGCCGGGCCCGTGGCGCTACGAAGGCAAACATTTTCACTACCGGCATGTGAATCCGTGGGCCTTGCCGTACCAAAAGCCGCATCCGCAAATGTGGATTCCCGGGGTGCTCAGCCCGGAGACCGTGCGCTGGAGCGCTGAGCACGGCTACCCGTACCTGGGTCTGGTGACATCGCTCAGTCCGACCTGCGATTTGTGGGATTTTTATGCAGATATCGCTGCTGACAACGGCTATCAGGCTGGTCCGGAAAACTTCGGCTATTTACTAGGCGTGTTTGTGGCCGAGACCGATGAGAAAGCCCAAGAGTTAGGCAAAGGTTTTGTCTTTGGCGGTGGTGCGAATGCTTTTTCCCGGCCTGAGCACACATTGCCGCCAGGCTATAATTCAAAGAATGCTATCCGTCTGCTGGCTCAACGTCCGAGCGGAGGTTGGGTGGGGGTGAGTAAGGAGCGGCTCAAACAGTCCCAGACTGGCAAAGATGAAACGGGCGGAGACAATTACGATGAGGTGCGCCGGAAACTGCTCAAGTCGTATGACAGAGCGCAGAAAGATCTGTTGATGCTTATAGGATCGCCCAAAACTGTGACCGAAAAGATTAAAACTCTTATGCGCGTCCTGCGTCCGGGTATTTTTACGGTCTTCAGCGTCCAAGGCCAGGTCAGCAACGAAGATCGGATGACCAACATCCGGTTGCTCGGACAAGAGGTGAGTCCTGCGGTGAAGGAGTACGCCAAGGAACTTGGGCTGGCCGATCCGTTTGAACGCCGTCCAGGCTCGAACAAACTTCAGCCTGGGACACGACGCGCGCCTGTGGTGGACCGTACGCCTCTCAAAGATCTAGGAATGCTGAAGTAATTCTTCACGAGACTTGTGATCGAGAAAAGGGCAGTCTATTCAGGCTGCCCTTTTTTGTTGTTCTCGTTCACTGCGCGGGCTTTTCAAATCGCAGTACAAATCGATCCGTCTTGCCCCGGATGCTCGGATCAAAGACTATCTTAGTGCGGTCATCCTCTAGATTTCGCAGCACGTCTGCCTTTTTGGCTAAAACAAAACCCGCCGCCGTAATTGCATTAATGATCACGGACTCTTCAATCCTGTGCAGAGAATCGGCGTCACTCGTACCGCGTCCATCTTTTGCATGATGGTCAACAATACCGTACACGCCGCCAGGTTTGAGTGCGGCGAAGATACGCGCATTTGCCGTAACTCGATCTTCCTCGGTCAGAGAAAAAGCGGGTAGATACAAATCGTGGTAAGCGAGTACGATAATGACGGCATCGAGAGAACCGTCTTGCGGGAGCGCGATCTGAGCGATGGGTCCGTCAATACGCCGTACCCTTCGAAAGACTGGTGTCGCGAACAATGCATTCCAGGGCTCCTCGAAGAATTTTAGGTACTCTGGATTATTCCCCGCGTAGACTGTCCCCTGCTCACCCACTGTCTCGACTAAAATTCGGGTGTAATAGCCGCTCCCCGATAGGAATTCGGCCACTTTCTGACCCGCATCAATACCAAAGAACGGAAGAACTTGATCGGGCATACGATTCGTATCCCGGGCTCGGTCGGCCTCGGGACGATCTGTGTCGGCTAAGATGGCTGCCCAGTCCGCTGCTTGTGCGGGGAATGTCAGAATGCCTAGACAAAGAACTCCAAACAGGGTCGTCAATAATTTTTGGCGCACCGCTATTCTCCTTTCCTCTCTCGTCTCGTGATAAAAGGTTCTTTGTGGCGAGTCAATCGGAGACAGGATCAAAAAGAAATGAGAACGCCGGAACTGGGGAAAAATATTGAGTGCATCGTATTTACAGAAGCGGAAATCCGAGCTGGCGTTGATCGGGTTGCCGGTGAAGTCACGACCTATTTTCGGGATGACAGGTGTACCGTCGTTTCAGTGCTCAAAGGCGGCGGTATTTTTACAGCTGATTTGGTCCGGTGCCTGGAACTCTCAGCCTTAGTTACTTTCCTGCTGAGCAAGAAATCCAGGGACGCCGTATTCTCCTGATTGGTGACATCCTCGATACGGGCCAGACCCTAGAATTTCTTCGAAAGAAACTCCTTGCTCAAGCCGCCCGTAAAGTCAAAACCTGTGTGTTGCTCGACAAAGTTGCACGACGAGCCTTGAACAGTGAAGCTGACTTTTGCGGCTTTGTCATAGAAGATGTATTTGTGATCGGTTATGGGCTCGACTTTGCCGGGCGCTATCGCAACCTGCCGTATCTTGCCACGTTACGGCCGGAAGTTTACGCACAAGCTGTTCACGCTGAATAAATCAGTCAATCTAAGATTGATCAGGCCTTTGTAAGACCGACTTCTTTGGCAAAGCGTTCCATGAGCTGTAGCATGTCGTCGAAGTTCTGTGTCCACATGAAGAAGGCCAATACCACATGGTCCAGACCGGCCTGTTGATAACGCGGTAAGGCACGGAGTACATCTCCTGGTGTTTGCTCGTAGGCGAGTGCAGCGTAGGTCAGGGCGTCGGGGTCTCGACCGGCTTGCTCAGCAAGTCGTCTGATGGTCTGAATCTCACACGGCAGGGCATCCGGATTGCGCCACAGTGCATGCCCATACCAGCCATCGGCTATTGTTGCCGTCCGGCGTAGGGCCGCTTTGCTATGACCGCCTATCCAAATCGGTGGGTGGGGTTTTTGCACGGGTTTGGGTTCACACCGAATATCGGCAAATTTCTCATAGCGTCCCTCGAACTGTGGCTCCTGTTCGGTCCACAGAACTTTCATGGCCTGCAGATATTCGTCCGTCTGCACCCCCCGTTCATGATACGGGGCATGCAAAATATCGAACTCTTCTTCCATCCAACCTACGCCTGCGCCGACAATGGTGCGTCCCCCAGACAATACATCAAGGGTGGCATACATCTTGGCCGTGACGACTGGGTTACGGTACGGAATAATGAGCACCCCAGTGCCTAGCCGGATGGTGGTGGTCTGGCCGGCCACATAGCTCAGCACTGTGAACGGTTCGAGGAAGTTGTCAGCCGGGTCAAGGGGAAAGCGGCCTTCAGGATGATAGGGATATTTAGAGTTAAGCTTGGTTGGCACAATCAGATGATCGCCCACCCACAAAGAGTTGAAGCCCAGAGCCTCGGCCTGTTGCGCGACAATGCGCACCCGCTGAACGACATTCTCACGCGCATACGTCCCAAGGTGGGGTAACACAACACCATAGTCCATGACTGCTCCTCCTTGCTCCCTACTTCCTGACGTTTTTTATTAGGCGTCTGATGGAAAAAGCGTTAAGGTCGGTGCCGCGTTTTGTTCTGTAGCTCAGGGAATAACTCTATGCGTGTTCTCCTCTGAGCTAAACACCTGACGGTTTTATTATCTCCTTCTTGGAGGGGCGGCGCCTAGCGTGTATGTCCGCTGCGGTGAAGAAAAAAAAGGCGCGCCGTTAGGCACGCCTTTTTTCGTATTCTTGATACGTTCGTGGCTACGACAGCGCTGCGTCGAGTGTTTCGACAGATGGCGCGAAATAGAACGCCCCAGAGGCCGGGTTGCTGTAGGAGGTGAGACGGTCACGGACTCCTCCCTCCAATCCGTACATGGCTCGCATCCGCTCTCGGAGCGGCGCTTGGCTCTTACAGAAGGCCATGAAGTAGAGACCTACGGTACCATCATGGAAGGCATATGGGGTCGAACGGCGTGACATCTCATCTCGTTTAGGGGTGCTATCGTCACCTGTTTTGCCCTCCCGCAATTCAACATGAGAGAGATGCGAGGGGGGCGGCTGGGGAGAAAGCCGGGTTGAGTCAGCCTTAGTCCGACCGAAAACTTTTTCCTGCTCTTCGACGGGTAGCAGGTTGAATGCTTCGAGGTCATGAATCCAACGCTGGGCAATAATGAAGCTGCCGCCAGCGCCCGATTCGCCATCCGGAACGATTGCCACTTCAACATCTCGCTCGGGCTCGGGGTTCCCGGTTCCATCTTTGAAACCCGATAGGTCGAGCGACTCGCCAAAAATGA
This sequence comes from uncultured Enterobacteriaceae bacterium, assembly GCA_964639795.1. Taxonomy (GTDB): domain Bacteria; phylum Desulfobacterota; class Binatia; order Bin18; family Bin18; genus Bin18. The sequence continues at coordinate 18,515 of CAZXFE010000029.1, forward strand.
ACGTCATAGTTTCGCGGGCGACCTTCATATGTCCTTTCAGGGCTTCCCGAGCATCCCACTGGGCTTTCCAGACTTCGTCTCTTTTTTCACTGTTCAGCCAGAACAGGAGCTCTTCCTGGGTACCCTTTGCTTCCTTGCCGCTTCCGTCGGTCGATACGAACGTTTCGTAGGCCTGGAAATCGTTCGGTACGTCGTCGGTCAGGTCTGCGAGGAGCGTCGGTCCAAGACCAATCACTAGATTTATGCCTTTGTCTGCACAGTCCTTACGTAATTGTTGGACAGCAGACTTGACGACGCCGATGTCAGCGCCATCCAGGCGACTCAGGTGCACATACCACTGGTGTTGGCCCATATCTCTATTGAGAACTGCGGGTTGGGTTGTTGCCATAAGGCCCTCCTTACCTCCAGAATTATTGTGAGTAAATGTAGAAAATACCGAGAGTTGTCTTAGCGTAGGGGACTGACTTCTGTCAAGGGTTACTTCTGTATCGGCTGCATTGTCCCTGTCACACCTGGAGAATAGCCTGCACTCGTGACCATTCTTGGGGCGCCTTGGTGTTATACAACTCGAAGTAGGCCGGACTTTCCCATTTCGTCATGGCAGTTCGATAACTAGGCCGCTGCTTGACGCGCTCGTACCAGTCACGCAGGCGCGGCCGGGTGTCGAGCATTCCGAGCAAGTGGAGATGTTCAAAACGGGTCAAATAGGGGGTGTAGCTGATGTCGGCCAGCGAATACGTATCCCCAGCCAGCCACTGGTCGTGTGTGAGTGCTGCTTCCATGTCTGTAAATAGTGTATCGTAGCGTCTGATTGCCGTCTCGAATTGAGGCAGACTCGTGCCTGACTCGATCAACGACATAATTCCTTTACGCCGGGCAGGAGTGGGCAGTTTCTGCAAATAGGTCTCCATTTCGTCTGCGCTCTTTTCTAAGAACTGGTGACGGAAAGCAATGCACATGCTGACAATCGCAGTACTCGTTTGTAGGTCTTCGTCAAACTGCTTGGTCCAAAGCCGCATAGTCGCCCGCGTGACCGAATCGTCGGGGTGTAAAGATGGCTCTGGAAAAACCTCGTCGAGGTATTCCAAAATGACCGATGACTCGCGAATCACATGGTCCTCGTGAATGAGGGTAGGCACAACACCGCGCGGATTCAGGCGCAAATAGCGCGAATCAAATTGCTCGCCTTCGCGCAGTTTCAGATGAATGCTCTGCCACTCCAGGTTCTTCTCCTCTAAAGTCAAACGTACCTTTTGGGAACAGGTGGACATTTCGTTATGATGGAGTGTGAGCATGAGTTTTCTCCTCCGTTTGGACGGGCCATACTGTACCGCACCAAGCCCTGAAAACCCACTCCTCCTTATCTCATCCTCTTTTCCAGCCGTTTTCGGCCACTTCGGGACTCTTGCATGTCAGGGAGGTAAGCTCTAGAACAGACTGAACGTTCACTTATAAACTTGCAAGTTTTGCAGAACTAGCAGATTCGACAATTGGGGAGATCACAGAGTGCTAACGAGAAACTGCGAATTTCTAAGAGTCTTTGTTATCATTTGTGTAGCGGGCCTGTTGGCTATGCTACCGCTCCGCGTTTCCGCTCAGGAGGAAGACCAACTGCTGGACGGCTTTCTTCCCTACCGCAACGGCAGCCCGCAGGTTGACGGGATCACGCCCGGCATGACCATTACTAAAGAGAATGTCCAGGTTGCGAAAAAGGTATTGCCGCCAGAGATTGTACGCGTTATCCAAGCCGGAGATTTCGAGATTACGGTTCAGGCGACAACGGACTTTCCCATCCTTCAGGAGTATAGGCAGGCCTCGATCGAGCGCGCGGGCCAGGCTCAAATCGACGCGGATGGCGAACTCCAGAACTACACCATGGGCCAGCCATTTCCCTTGATTGATCCTGCTGACCCGCAAGCTGGGATCAAAGCTGCCTGGAATTTTCGTCTCCGCTATATGGGCGATACGATGGTGACTGAAGGCGTGCTGCGCACGGTCAATAGTTCCGGCAATATCGAACGTGCGGTGGACACACGCTATATACGCAAATACGGCATGTACCGCACCAATCCCGACCTCAACGTCCCGAAGTGGGCAAAAGAAGGCACCTTTTGGCGTGAACACTCGATAGTCCTGAGCCCGCAAGATATGGAGGGCGCCCAGAGTCTGACCTTTCACTATGCAGCGGATACGGCAAGCCAGAAGAGCTGGGCGTATGATCCACAGAGTCGCCGCACACGCAGCATCGTGGTGAATCCCCACGCATCCTCGTTTGAGGCAAACTTCTTAGTAGAAGATCACGCCGGCTTTCAGGGCTATCTGCGTGACTTTACCTGGAAGTATATCAGTGAACAGGTTGTGCTGGTCCCAGGGTTCATAGGCGGAACGCCGCCCGAGTACGGAGGCAGGGGCGGCTGGTATCCTCAGTCCCCCTGGGAATTGCGCACAGTCGTGGTGCTCGAAGCAAGCCCGAAAGATTCAGGCCACCCGTACGGCACGCGCCGCTTTTACATTGACCGACAGATCTATTCAATCCTGTGTATCGTTGTAAATGACCCAGAGGGGAACCACTGGCGGACGCTACTTCACACGTTTGGGGACCCGGCTACCGATCCAGATAATGCGCATGCGAAAGGCACCCATCTGCACCTAGGTAATGCGTGGATAGACTATAAGAGCGATTCTGCTGCGCTCTGGACCGCAGACGTGATTTCGCTCAACAAACCCCTCAAGGCACGGGCATTCACGGTCAGACAAATGGTGCGCCTGGGCAAGTAAGAGGGCTGTCTCACCTGATGTCGCATGGTTGATCCGCACACAAATAGGGGAATGAGGCCGGCCTGGATTCTTTGTTTCGCCGTCCTATTACTTGAGCTCGGCCTAGGGGGGCCCGGCCTCGTATCGGCGCGTTTTTTGGACGAAGCGCAAACCATACGTTTTAACGGGCGCGTATATAACCGGACGGCAATGGCGGTTGAGAAGGCGGCCAAGAATACGCGCCTCCAGACGCCGTACAATTCGTTCAATATGTTGCAGAACCGTAGCTTCCTGCAACTCGAACTCCGCCACGATTTGTTAGGCCTGATTGAGGGCAGCTATAAGGGACGTCTCGGTATGCTGGCCCCGCTGCTGCGACCCCTTCAAGCTTTGCGGCTTGAGGATGTGAGTTACTTCATGACCTATCGGGGCGAGTACGATGGGGTGTGGGATTACGGGCCAGCTGTGTATAGAGAACGGTTTCCGTTGCTTTCCAACTGTGGTCCGGCCAGTAAACAAAAACGGACGAGTCCGCGTCAGTTTGCCAATTGCTCGCGCTTAAACCCCCGGCGCACTTTGCGCAAACGCCATCGACTGTTTGAGGCCTATGTCGACTTGTCTTGGGAGTCCTTATTTTTGCGCATTGGGCGTCAAAATCTGTCCTGGGGTGAGACCGACGCATTCCGCTTGCTGGATCAGATCAATCCTCTGGACGCCAGCTTTGGCGGCTTTCTTGTGTCCTTGGATGACCGGCGCGTGCCGCTGGATATGATTCGGGCCGTGTATAGCTTTGAGGATATTGGTCCTTTCTCCGAGTTCAACATCGAAGGCTATCCGTCTCTTGAACTACTCGACTTGGTATGTGA
>CAZXFE010000030.1:0-22053 GCA_964639795.1 uncultured Enterobacteriaceae bacterium
CGGTCATGAGCACCACGCCGAGGGAGCCTATACTGAGCGGATTGTAGTATTTCAACCCTTTGGCCAAAAACGTCTGCTTCTCTGCTGGATGGTCAATCTGACCGGCAGGGGGCAGCAACATGACCAGCAATGTCACCCCGCTGCCAAAAAAAACGGCTAATCCGAGCATGTGGACCCACAGGAGAATGAAGTCGCTCATTGGCCGCTGTTAAACCAGAGGGTCCGGGAAATGTAAATGGCGGCCTGCCCAGTACTGGCTAGTCATAACGAGGGCCATTTGACACTAAAAACCGGGGTGGATATCTTGACTAAAGGTGGAGCCCCCTCTCTCATTGATGTTACCTTTCGCGTTTTTGTAATAAGGACGGACGAATGGCTGAAAATGTATTGCTGCGCCACGAAGATATTCCTGGCATTCACAAGCTCGACGTGTATGTTGCCCATGACGGGTATGCGGCAGCCCGCACGGCGCTCACCACGCTCAAGCCCGAAGAAGTGACAGCGCAGGTCAAGGCCTCGAACCTACGAGGGCGCGGCGGTGCCGGGTTTGCGGCAGGCGTAAAGTGGGGTTTCTTACCCAAGGACTCAGATAAGCCCGTCTATCTGTGTTGCAACGCGGACGAGAGCGAGCCTGGGGCCTTTAAGGATAGAGCCATTATTGAATGGAATACGCATATTCTCTTAGAGGGAATGCTTATCACTTGTTACGCAATTAAAGCCCACACGGCATACATCTATATTCGTGGCGAATTCGCCTACGGTGCGAAGTGTCTTGAAGCAGCGCTTGCCGATACATACGCCAAGGGCTTGCTAGGCAAAGACATCTTTGGAACAGGATTCGATCTTGACGTGTATGTCCACCGAGGGGCTGGGGCATATATCTGTGGTGAGGAGACCGGTCTGATTGAGTCGATTGAGGGCAAACGCGCCTATCCACGCATCAAACCGCCGTTCCCGGCGGTCTATGGCTTGTTTGGCTGCCCGACTATTGTCAATAATGTCGAGACCCTTGCTTGTGTCCCTTCCATTATCAAAAACAGCCCGGAGTGGTTTAAGTCGATTGGTCCCGAAAGCGGTCCTGGTCCCAAGATTTATGGCGTGAGCGGCCATGTGGAGAAACCGGGGCTGTATGAGTTACCCATGGGCCTGCCGTTACGGGAAGTGATCTATGACTATGCTGGCGGCATCCGTGGGGGCAAAGAACTCAAAGCGGTCATGCCGGCTGGTTCGTCATTTCCCGTTTTGACGCCAGATGAGATTGACGTCCACATGGATTTTGATTCCATGCGGGCGATCGGCGCGTTTCTGGGAACCGCAGGTATCATGGTCATGGATGAAGACACCTGCATGGTCGGTGCGCTAGAGATTATTGATCGTTTCTATCATCATGAATCCTGTGGCCAATGTTCTCCGTGTCGTGAGGGGACTGGCTGGCTGCACAGACTTCTGGTCCAGCTCGAAGAGGGCAACGCCAAAGCTGACGATCTCGAGCTGATCGATCGCATCTGTAACAACATGATGGGTAACACCGTGTGTGTGTTGGCTGATGCTGCAGCTATGCCAACCCAAAGCTTTCTCACAAAATTCCGAGACGAATTTGTCGCTCATATCACCCACGCTGGCTGCCCGCTGAAGAAATCTGCGCCACAGTCGGACACTGCTTAGTTATCCCAAGAATCCCCTCCCAATTTTGCCTAAGAGGTTTTCATGCCTACGCTTGAGATTGATGGTCAAGAGATTACAGTTGAAGACGGTCTAAACGTCATCCAGGCTGCCGAAAAGGCAGGCATTGAAGTTCCCCACTACTGCTACCACCCCGGGCTGAGCATTTCGGGCAATTGCCGTATGTGCTTGGTAGAAATTGAAAAAATGCCCAAGCTCCAGATTGGGTGCAATACCCGTGTTTCCGACGGCATGGTGGTGAAAACCAATAGCAAACGGGCTCAACACGCGCAGGCGGCCGTACTCGAATTTATCCTGATTAACCATCCGATTGATTGCCCGATTTGTGACCAAGCCGGCGAATGTAAACTGCAAGACTACTACATGCTGTACGGGGCCTATACGAGCGAGATGGGGATTGAGGCCAAGGTCCATAAGGGGAAGGTCGTTGATCTTGGGCCGGAGGTCGTTCTCGACGAAGAACGCTGTATTTTGTGTGCCCGCTGCACCCGCTTTCTTGACGAAGTGACGAAAACGGGCGAGCTGGGAATTTTTGAACGGGGCGATCATTCTCGCATTAGTCTTTTCCCGGGCAAGAAACTGGACAATCCGTACTCCGGCAACGTTGTGGACGTGTGTCCTGTCGGTGCGCTGACCAGTAAAGACTTCCGTTTCAAGTCACGTGTCTGGTACCTCGAAAAAACCCCGTCAACGTGTACGCGCTGCGCCACTGGTTGCAATATCGATATTTACCATCGGCAAGGCGAGATATACCGCTTTCGGCCGCGCCAGAATACGGAGGTGAATGAGTACTGGATGTGTGACGAAGGGCGCAACTCGTACAAGTCGTTGCAGCAGGCCAGCCGGATTCCCAACCCTTTAGTGCGGGGCGAATCGTCTTTTGAGGTAGCCTCATGGGCTGACGCTGCAAAAAAGACTGCTGAAATATTACTACAAGTGAAAGAAGAGCACGGCACTGCTGCCATTGCTGGAATTGTGGGAGCAAAGGCAACCAACGAAGAAGCCTTTCTCGTATCGCGACTGCTCAAAGAACAAGTCGGTGCGACTCAGATTGCTGGTCTGTCCTGGTCTCCTGCTGACGCTTTCCAGGATGACTTTCTGATTCATGCTGATAAGAACCCGAATACGCAAGGACTTACTAGTTTGGGTCTGCTCAATGGGGGCGGAGAAGCAGAAGCGGTTCTGTCCGCAGTAGAGAATGGGACGGTCAAGGTCCTACTCGTCTTTGGTGCGGATTTGGTGACGACGTTTGGTCAAGAACGCATAGACAAAGTGCTGGGAGACGCGAGCATTATTCTTCTCGACACAGACTATAATGAGATGACGGAGTACGCTGATGTTGTGCTGCCCATCGGCGCTGCGCCTGAGACCGATGGCACGTGTACCAACCATGCCGGCCGCGTTCAGCGGCTCTCACAAGCATTTTCACCGCCAGGAGAAGCCAAAGTTGGTTGGGAAGTCCTTGCCCTGCTAAGTACCCAGCTAGGCGGTCCAGACTTGGTTTCCATTTCAGATGTGTTTGGCGAGTTGACTAAAACTGTTTCGGCCTTTGCTGGCCTGACTTACGGCAAGATCGGCTTCCAAGGGGCTCTCCTAACTGACTCTGAGACGCCGCCTACGGCAGCATAGAAAAGGCGGCGTTTTGAGCCGGAGTGGCTACCTTCGGTCTCCCTTATCCTGAAGGAACATGCTCTCGTTTTTGGGATTACTGCCCATGCGCCTTTGAGGGCAGGATTCGGACAAGAAGCTACAACTTGAGATCCGCTGAGCCGTTGTCTTTCCCCTTGAAACCTGCCACCCTGAACCCGTTGGAGGTGCCGATGCAGAAACGACCAGTCGATTACATCAAACGGATTACAGATAATTACGTCGCGCTGGGGTACAAGCCGTATCAATGGGTGCGTAATGAAGACGTCCCGCCATGGGCACCTCTCAAAAAGCCGCTATCGGAGTGTCGCCTTGGGCTGATAGCCTCCGGCGGTATCTATGTTACCGGCCAGATGGCTTTTCACACAAAAGACGATTTTTCGTTTCGGGTCATTCCCCGGGATGTCAAAATTGCTGACTTGCGTACGGCTCATTTTGCCTATGACCAAACCGACGCCCGCCAGGATCCCAACGTAGTCTTTCCCATTGATACGCTGCGTCGATTAGAAAAAGAAGGCGTAATCGGTGAGCTGGCTGACAACGCCTTCACTTTCATGGGTGGGATTTATTCTTCGCGGAAAGTGCGGGATGAACTCGCCCCTCGACTAACCGGGCAATTGAAGGCTGAACAGGTAGATGTGGCTCTTCTGGTCCCTGTCTGACCCGTATGTCATCAGTCCGTCGGACTGATCGCACGTAATGTTGAGGCAGCTGGTATCCCCACCCTGTGTATGGGCAGTGCGCTGGACATTCTTCAGTCGGTTCATCCGCCTCGTGCCGCCTTTCTCGATTATGAACTCGGCCACACGACGGGAAAACCGCATGAGCCTGACCTTCGGCGAGAGATTCTGATCGAAGCCCTCGACGCTTTCACGTCGCTCAGAGAGCCGGGGCAAATTAAGCAGCTACCCTTCCGCTGGGCTGAAGATGACAGCTGGAAAGACTCAGCCATGAATGATGGAGATGCACGTACTTCAAGGCTTGATACGCCACAATACCAAACTGAAGAGGATCGTATTCTGGCAGAACAGAATGATCCTGAAGTCTGCGGGGTGTGTGAAGTGTCTGCTTAGAGGCTATCCGGGTATCGGTTTCACTGTGTCATCTTGAGCGTAGCGAAACATCTCACCTCCCCGCCTAGGGGAAAGATTCTTCGCTTCACTCAGAATGACAGAAGCGGGCCCCTCAAGTTCTTTGGATAGGTACGTAAGGGGGAGCTCCAGACTATTGGTGAGAGGCGTACACGAGTCTCTCGGTGGGCTGCCCTAGTTTACGGGTCTGAATCGTTCTGTCGCGGTGCTTGGTCACGCTAGGAGTGGATGATGGCAGCGCAGCCACTCTCGTTACGAGTAGCTTAAGGCGGACGGCGTCCATTTCTTCTCGCCAGACAACGCCTTCACCGCAGTCGTTGTCCAGGGGGGACAGCTGCTACTTTTGGGACCCTGACCGGATCGTTCTTGAGATGGTCCAACCACCTCTCAGCGACTGACTGATTGTTGTGTAGAACCGCAGCAAAGTAAAGGGGAGAAATTCTACTCGATGTGTCAATTGCGACACTGTACTTTTCTTTCATAGCAGACACGGCTTGGTTTTTCATATCACCACAGATTGGAATTCTTTAATCATCCGCATCACAATCGGCTCAGCTCTATTACGGACGGTCAATTCGCGGCGGGGGAACGGGCTGACGTAGAGACCAGTAAGCTGGGCCACATGTTCTGAAATAACCTGCTGGCACTGGTATTCTTTGGTCAGATCTTGCAGACGGCTGGCAACGTGGGCAGTGTCCCCGACCGCGGTCAAATAGGCTGCAACCGCACGACGCATACGACCGACCACGGCTGGACCAGTATGAATGCCCGCTCCCATGCTAAGAGGTTCGTGCGGTTCTTCGGCCAAGGTCCGACTCAACTCTGCGCAGTTGCGAATTGTCGCACTCGCTGCCTTCAGAGTGTGTGGGCTGGCGGTTTGTGGATCCGCCTGCACCCCAAACAAGGCCATCACACCGTCTCCGCTGAATTGATGTCGCCGGCCTATTCGATGGCACGCTCCACAGCCTCAAAGTAGTGGTTGAGGAGAAAGACCACATCATACCACAGCTTATGCTCAGATCTGCGGGTAAAACTACGCAGATCCGCGAGTAATAAGGCGATGTCTTTTTCCTGGCCGACCAAGTAGTCCGGATGGGCAAAGCTTTCACTCATCAGGGCACTTGTGGGTAAAAGCGGCATGACGGAAAGATCATGTGTAGGTCGTAACTGGCAGGCCAAACGTACGCTGGGTGGGACGCCGACCCGTCTGAGTACCCGAAGCTCAGATTCACTTGTATCTGGAAGGAATTCCAGTTCCAGCAGGATGTGGACGCGACAGGTTGAACAGCGGCCTCGTCCGCCACACATTGAGACATGCGCGATGTATGCTCGACGGCTGACCTCAGGCATACTGGCTCGGCGTGGGGCGATGCGCGTCCGCCCATCCGGATAGGTGGTCCGAATGGCGCGGTGATCTCTGACATATTTCCATCGCGCTGCGCGGCCAAGCACCTCCAGCATGACACCGGCCAGGTAGCCGCCCAGCATGAACACACTTGTTTGTATCAGTATGGCCTGCCCAGCTGGTGTTGGCGCGTTGACAAGCTGGAGGGTATGTTCGAGCCAGCCCGATTGCGCGGCCAAACGTGCAACCTCCGTCCCAGCTTGACTGAAACCCAGCAAGGGGGGGACCAGGTTGATAGGGGAGTCTCGCTTGCCTTATTGTGCCGACAGGCCTGCTATCTGAGGATAGTTGTCGATGTCTCGGGTAAGCCCAAGTCCTACGAGTTGTTTCGCTTCCCCTCTACCTGCGTGATAGTATCTTTTCTGCTTTGACCTTTGGTTGTGTATTCTGAACCGTGCTGTTACCGCCTGCACTTCATCTATCCAGAACGTTCCGTGCGTGCGAGAGCGTTCCGTACATGTTCATCGTGCTCGGTGCGTCGGGCTACGCGCTACCGTTCCTCGGCTGTAGTGTCATCATGACGGGCCGATCGGGTCGCAATGTAAAAATCGGATCGGGCAGAACCGTGCCACCCGGCACCAGGCACGGCCGATAGTGCTGGGCAACCGTGGCCAGCACGAGTTGGGCTTCCATCAGAGCAAACGTGTTGCCTATGCACTGCCGTGGCCCCCCACCAAACGGGAAGTAGGCATAGCGGGGACGTGCCGCCACTTTCTCAGGGGTAAAGCGTTCAGGATCAAACCCCTCAGGACTCTCCCACAGATCCGGTCGGCGATGGGTCACATACGGGCTGAGGATCATAATCGCACTTTTCCTAATCCGATACCCGCCGATGTCGTCATCATCCACAATGCCGCGTGACATTGCCCACGCCGCCGGATACAGCCGCAGGGTCTCGTCAATAATCATACGCGTGTAGGGTAAGTTCGGCGCATCGTCCGCTGTTGGGAGGCGACCGCCGAGTACGTCGTGTAATTCGGCGTGGAGTTTGCGCTCTGCCTCGGGATGTGTGGACAGCAGATACCAGGCCCAGGTGAGGGTGACGGCCGTCGTCTCGTTGCCTGCGCCTAGAAAGGTTAACACTTCGTCGCGTAGTTCCTGGTCGGTGAGGCCCTCGCCGGTGTCTTCGTCGCGGGCCGCGAGCAGCATCCCTAAGAGATCGCCAGTGTCCGTCCCAGTCTGGCGGCGTTCTTTGATAATCTGGGACACATTGTCCTTAGATTGGCGCATGGCCTTCTGAAACCGACGGTTCTGACGGGTGGGCACCCACAGCGGCGGGGCGAGGGGGCGTCGCGAGCGATAATCCATATACTGCATAGCGGCGAGTCCCGTGCGCTGCATATCCTTCAAATAAGTCGGACTCAGCTCAGCACTAAACAAGGCGCGTCCAACGATCAGGCTGGCCACCGTTTGCATCTCAGCCAGCATATCTAGCGGACGACCGTCCGGCTCCACCGTATCCCAGCGTGCGAGCAGCGACTCAGCTGCGCTGCTCATAAGGGTTGCGAAGTTGGCGATATGTTCGCGGTGAAAGGCGGGTTGGGCCAGTTTCCGCCGTCGCCGCCATACGTCGCAGTCGCTAGTGAGCAGACCAGTGCCCGTGAACAGTTTTAGCAAGTCGTTCAATACGTTCTTTTTGACGTAGTTCTGGTTGTTGTCTTGCAGGACGTGCTTTACGTGGTCAGGGTGATGTACAAAATAGATTTTCGTGGGTCCGCCAACCATACGCACCACATCCCCATACTCCTGGGACGCGCCCATGTATAGGCTGAGCCAATTATCAGACGAGCCAAACACAAAAGTACGAATAACATTGACCAGTTTCGTCGGCGGGCCAGGCGGGTCTTTGAGTGCCGTGGGGACTGTGGGTGAACGCAGGGGCTGCTGGGTGGGTTCGACTGCCTGGGCATTGTTGGACATCAATAGCCTCCTTGGATGAAGAGGGTGGACCCACCAACGCGTTATCTACTGGTGGAGGGTCACTGCTTCGAAACCGCCTGTGTTTACAATTGTGATGGTGTATCCGTTACACTGCAAGCACCCTTGATCGACGTGACAAGGTTCTGACAGCCGGGCGTCTCTACCGGTGCCGGCCACGCTAGCCCACCCCGCTACACGCATCACAGACAAGCTGCAACTGTTGGCATGCCGGTTGTCAAGTAAAGCCATAGCAACGTGAATCCGTTCTTCGGATAGCCTCCGAGCAGATTGCTTCCCTGCTACACACTAGGTGACCCGAATGCGCTGGCACTAAGCACCTATTCACCGTAGAGCACAACATTTCCCAACTGGGTGGCGCTAATATGTTCCAGCTAGCTCACTCTCGGTCATCGGGCCGTTCATTTCTAGAGCGCTTTTCTTATGTCATTGAGGCTTGGTAAACGTCATTATCGTGCGCTATTTGAAACGGCCGGATGGAGGGCAAGGGAACGCCCAGCCTACTGAGGGTCTCCGTTCGCTTCGTCCTCTAAGCCTTGAATGAGTTCGTCTACCAAGGCAGTTTCCAGATCGCGCTTGCGGTGGAGAACACGGATGATGTCGACTCTATCATCAAGGGGACGATTAAAAATCAAATAGCCTGTAAACCATTACACGCGCCACACGCCCATGCCCGGAGACAGCCGAGGATTCCGAAACGTACGGTGCCATCCCATCTGCGGCTGGCCGGCGAGCTGCGCAAAGGCCGCTTCAGCTGTCACCGGGCTCCGCTCCGTGACGAGATACACCGAGTGATTGATCAGATCGAATTGCGCCCAGAGCCGTCTGCGGACGCGGCCTGTCATGCGGTTTCCCGCTGCGCCGCTTTCTTTCGTACCGCTTGTCTGATTTCATCCCAGTCCTGTTGGGTCATGTCTTGCGCCGCGCTGGAGTCGAACCCTGCGAGCAACAACGCTTCGAGTTTCTCTTCGGCTATCCCACTTCCTTCTTTTTTGGTTTCTTTGCATAGGAGGTAAGCACTTTTATCGCCCATGGCAACGGCTCTTCCCCAGACAACCGACCACACATATCCGCCCTATATGCCTATTGACGTTTCCCCGAGTAGGTAGCCACTGGTAACGCGCAAAACGCGTTCATCGATATAGAATGTCGGGAAGTCCTCGGGTTGGCCTGACCACTCATACCGGCCTAGTGGCCGGCGGTGGTTTTCGAACAGTTCACGCACTGTTTCGCGCGGGGGAGAGATTCTTCGCAGAGTTTATCCTGAGCGCAGTCGAGGCCTGTCCCAAGTCGGATCGAACGGAGCTCAGAATGCCAGAAACGGGCGCCGATGGTTATTTGGGTAGGCCTAATGGTGAATCTCTACAATTGCTCCACCATCTTCTCGACCTCGCCCCACTCAACAATCGGAGTGAGGAGGCGTTTTTCGACCAAGCCTGTTGAGAGAAGCTTGCCAAAAATTTGGTAGGTAGGCGTGTGATCGGGGATGTCAACAACGAAGATGACTTTTGCCTCTTCATTCGATGCCCATGGACCGGCAACAAAACGCACCTCCTGTGGAGCGCCGATTGAGGCGGGATTCTTTGCGGCTGCGCCGATCAAGCGCACGAATTCTTTCATCCGCTGCGGGCTCGGATCTTTTAGCCAGACTTCATCAAGGTATATCGCCATCCTGTTCCCTCCTCACATCAATGTATGGCTGGTATAGCAAAGTCTCTCAGACAGGGAAAGCGAAGAGAGGGGAAAAAGAGGGTGGGTGAGAGGTTACTCCGCCAGGAGGTCATCCAGCTCGCCACTGACCTCCAGTGTCTGCAACTCCATGAATCCGCCGATCGACTCGTCTCCAATGAAGATTTGGGGTACGGTTTGCTGGCCTGAGCGTTGGGCGATCTCTTGACGCATGCCCGGATCGTCGGAGACATCGATGTCTTCGAATGGAATTCCTTTTTTTGTCAGCAAAGCCTTTGCTGCACGGCAGAAGCCTCAATAGTCTGATGAATACATGGTAATAGGTTTCATGGCCTAAACTCCTCTTGGACGGTATGCCGGAATGATCGGCTGGTCAGTCTGCTTCCCTTAAGGGAGGTCTGTTGCGCCCATGAGATACTGGTCTACTTCTCTGGCCGCGCCGCGTCCTTCGTTAAAGGCCCAGACTACCAGACTCTGCCCTCGGCGGATATCTCCGGCAGCAAACACGCCGTCTACATTGGTCTGGAATTTTCCATACTCAGCTTTCGCATTGGAGCGGGGGTCGCGCTCAACGTTGAGTTGTTCAAGGACGGGATCTTCTGGGCCAAGAAAGCCCATGGCTAAGAGGATGAGATCCGCCGGCCAAACTTTTTCGGTACCGGATATGGGTTCTGGAATGAACGCGCCGTTCTCGTTTTTCCCCCACTCAATCTCTACCGTATGCAGTTCTTTCACGTGGCCGTCAGTATTCGCAACAAACTTCTCGGTCTGAATCAAATAAACCCGCGGATCTTCCCCAAAGCGGGCTTTCGCCTCCTCTTGACCATAATCAATGCGAAGTATCTTTGGCCACTCCGGCCATGGATTATCAGCCTGCCGTTCCAAAGGCGGCTGCGGCAGAATCTCAAACTGTGTCAGTGTTTTGCATTTGTGCCGCAGCGAGGTGCCAACACAGTCAGTCCCGGTGTCACCGCCGCCGATGACGATCACATTTTTGTCTGCCGCAGAAATATACGCACCATCGGCATGATTTGAGTCGAGCAGGCTTTTGGTGTTGGCGTGCAGAAACTCCATGGCAAAGTGAATACCTTTCAGGTTGCGTCCTGGCGCCGGAAGGTCGCGTGGCTTGGTGGCCCCACTACACAGCACAGCGGCATCAAAATCTCGTTGCAGTTGTCTGGCCGGGATATCGACTCCGATGGCGGTATTCGTGACAAACGTAATACCTTCTTGGGCCAGGAGGTCAATGCGCCGCTGTACGATGGCTTTGTCGAGCTTCATATTGGGGATGCCGTACATGAGCAGCCCGCCGATTCGGTCGGCCCGCTCGTACACCGTGACCAAATGCCCCGCTTTGTTGAGCTGTGCTGCGCAGGAGAGTCCTGCCGGACCCGAGCCCACAACCGCGACTTTTTTGCCCGTTCGTTTCTGAGGCGGTTGGGGCGTGATCCAGCCCTTAGTAAAACCACGATCCACAATTGAAACCTCAATATTCTTAATTGTCACGGCTGGATCGCTGATGCCCAAGACGCACGAACCTTCACACGGCGCCGGACAGACCCGCCCGGTGAATTCCGGGAAATTATTGGTTTTATGCAGCCGTTCAAGCGCTTCTCGCCACAGTCCTCGGTAGACCAAGTCATTCCACTCTGGGATGAGGTTATTAACCGGGCAGCCTGAAGCCAGTCCACTGATGAGCGTGCCGGTGTGACAGAATGGAATACCGCAGTCCATACACCGCCCTCCCTGTGCCTGGAGCTTGCTGTCAGGGAAATGTTGGTGAAACTCTTTCCAGTCGCTGACACGCTCCAGTGGTGAGCGGTCTGCCGGCAACTCACGCTGATATTCCATGAATCCGGTCGGTTTCCCCATACTCTCTTCCTTCTCTCACCCTGCGCGTCTCGCTCGTCGTCTTCAACCTAAGAGTTAGTTGCCGCCGAGCAACTAGTTGCCGCTGACGCGCGCGGCAGAATTTTTATTGGCCTCAAAAGCGGCCATAACGGCATCCTCCCCAATAAGTCCCTCCTGTTCCGCTTGCGCAATTGCGGTGAGCATGCGTTGGTAATCTTTCGGCAGGACTTTGACGAATTTCTGGCTAGCCTCATCCCAGTTGGCAAGAATCTGTAAAGCGCGTGCGCTCTGGGTATAGGCCGCATGCCGCTGTAACATCGTCCTGACCTCATCTCGGTCGCTTTCTTCCAGCTGCTCGAGTGTCACGGTCTCAAGGTTACAGCGATCACCAAAGGTGCCATTCTCATCGAGTACGTAAGCAATACCGCCCGACATACCGGCTGCGAAGTTTCGTCCCGTCTCGCCTATGACCAGCGCGCGGCCACCTGTCATATACTCACAGCCATGATCCCCCGCACCTTCTACGACTGCCCGGACACCACTGTTGCGGACACAAAAGCGCTCGCCAGCTATGCCCCGGATATACGCCTCGCCTGCAGTTGCGCCGTAAAAGGCAACATTGCCAACAATGATGTTCTGCTCCGGGGCAAAGCTGGAACCTGCTGGCGGATATAGAATGACTTTCCCTCCGGACAGGCCCTTTCCAAAGTAATCGTTGGCGTCGCCTTCCAGTTCGAGGGTCATGCCTGGCGGTACGAAAGCACTAAAACTCTGGCCAGCAGAGCCCTGAAAATGAAAGTGAATAGTATCCTCAGGCAGTCCTTCACGGCCATAACGACGTGTGACCTCACTGCCCAAAATTGTTCCCACTACCCGGTTGACGTTCTGTATGGGCAGGGTGGCTTTAACCTTTTCTTTGCGCTCCAAAGCTGGCTCAGCAAGGTCAAGCAGAGTCTGATTATCAAGCGAATTCTCTAATCCATGATTCTGGCGGATCTGACAGTAGCGACCTATTTCAGGTCCAACTGTGGGTTGGTACAGAATCTGGGTGTAATCCAAGCCTTTGGCCTTCCAGTGCTCAATAGCCTGTCGGGCTTCAATTTTGTCTGTCCGTCCGATCATTTCATTCACGGTGCGAAAGCCAAGTTGGGCCATATGCTCTCGCATCTCCTGAGCAATAAAATGCATGAAGTTGACGGCATGTGACGGGTCGCCGGTGAATTTTTTTCGCAGCGCCGGATTCTGGGTGGCCACTCCCACTGGGCAGGTATCGAGGTGACACACTCGCATCATGATGCAACCCAACGACACGAGTGCGGCAGTGGCAAAGCCAAACTCTTCCGCGCCAAGGAGGGCGGCGATCACGACGTCGCGTCCGGTTTTCAGCTGCCCGTCTGTCTCAATGACAATGCGGCTACGCAAGTTGTTGAGCAGCAGAGTTTGATGTGTTTCCGCCACCCCGAGCTCCCACGGTAAACCCGCATGCTTAATGCTCGTTTGCGGCGAGGCGCCTGTCCCGCCATCGTGGCCGCTGATGAGCACAACGTCGGCATGTCCTTTGGCCACACCGGCTGCAATAGTACCAACACCGACCTCAGATACCAATTTGACGCTGATACGGGCTTTGTCGTTGGCGTTTTTCAGGTCATGAATCAATTGGGCTAAATCTTCAATGGAATAGATATCGTGGTGAGGTGGAGGCGAAATCAGACCGACCCCAGGTGTTGAAAACCGCACCTTGGCAATCCAGGGGTAGACTTTACGACCCGGCAGCTCTCCGCCTTCGCCCGGCTTGGCACCCTGTGCCATTTTGATCTGGAGTTCTCGCGCTTGGGTAAGGTATTCGCTGGTGACACCAAAGCGCCCTGACGCAACCTGCTTAATGGCGCTATTACGGGAGTCCCCGTTCGAGTCCGGCGTATAGCGTGCTGCGTCTTCGCCCCCTTCGCCGGTATTGCTCTCGCCTCCAATGCGGTTCATGGCAATGGCGAGCGATTCGTGCGCTTCCCGACCGATGGAGCCATACGACATGGCTCCTGTCTTAAAGCGTTTGGTGATTGCGTCGATCGGTTCAACTTCGTCAAGCGGAATGGGCTCTGGCGCGGGTTTGAGTTCTAGCAAGCCACGCAGCGTGGCCATCCGTTCTGACTGGTCGTCGATGAGTGTGGTGTATTTCTGAAAGGTCGCGTAGTCATTCGTGCGACACGCCTTTTGGAGCAGGTGGACAGTACGTGGGTTGAATAAGTGCAGTTCCCCATCTTTGCGGAACTGGTACTGCCCATGGACTTCCAGAGTCCGGCCACGGACCGGAATGGCCGGGAATGCCTTGGCATGTTGCTGCCTAGCTTCACGCGCGAGTTCGGCAAGCTCAATTCCGCCCACCCGAGACGGGGTCCAGGTAAAATATTTATCGACCAGCTCCTGCCCCAGACCCACGGCTTCAAAAATTTGGGCGCCGCAGTAGGACTTGATCGTGGAAATACCCATCTTGGACATGACTTTGACCACACCCTTGACGGCACCTTTGATGTAGCCACTGACGGCGTCAGCATAGGAAATGCTCGCCAACATGCCCTCGCCGATCATGTCATTCAGGCATTCGTAGATCATATAGGGATTAATGGCCTGAATGCCGTACCCCAGCAGCAGACAGAAGTGGTGCACTTCGCGTGGCTCGCCCGATTCGAGCACGAGACCGACGCGTGTCCGTGTGCCGGCTCGAATGAGATGATGATGTAAGCTGGAGGAGGCGAGCAGGGCGGGAATCGGCGCACGCTGCTGATCAACGTCTCTATCCGACAGGATGAGAATGGTCGCCCCGTCCGCAATGGCCTTGTCCGCTGCTTGGAAGAGTTCTTCGAGTGCGTGCTCGAGCGCGGCCTGTTCAGCTTGCTCACCTTGTCTGGCTGTGGGATTGAAAAGTATCGGCAAGGTGACGACTTTCAGTCCGGGCAGAACAATCTGACGCAGCTTTTGTAACTCGGAATTTTTCAGAATAGGAATAGATAACCGGATCTGGCGACAACTGTCCGGTCGAGCCCCGATCAGATTACCCTCAGGCCCGAGAGTCAGCGTTGTCGACGTCACCAGCTCTTCCCGAATCGGATCGATTGGTGGGTTGGTGACCTGGGCAAAAATCTGTTTGAAGTAGTTGTACAGCAGCTGCGGTTTATCCGACAGAACCGCCAGGGGAGTATCCGTGCCCATTGAGCCAATCGGCTGGATTTTATTCACCGCCATGGGACCGATATTGATACGCAGGTCCTCAAAGCTATACCCAAACGCCTGGAGGCGTTGGAGTGTTAAGTCATGGTCATAGGCCGGCTGCTCTTCGGGAATATTGGGCAGTTGGTCAAAGTAGACGGTGTGCTCGTTTAACCACTGCCGATACGGCTGCGCGGAAATCATACCGTCTTTCAGTTCTTCATCGGTAATGATGCGCCCTTCCTCCGTATCAACTAAGAACATCCGGCCGGGCTGCAGACGACGCTTCTCTAACACTCGCTCTGGTTCTACTTCCAGAACACCGACTTCGGAGCCCATAATGACCAAATCATCTTTCGTGACATAGTAGCGAGACGGGCGAAGTCCATTGCGGTCTAGGACCGCGCCGACCCGCGTCCCATCTGTGAAGGCGATTGAGGCCGGACCATCCCACGGCTCCATGAGGCAGCTATGGTACTCGTAGAACGCCCGCTTCTCATTCGGCATGCTCTCATGATTCTCCCACGGTTCTGGGATCATCATCATCACGGCATGCGGCAGCGAGCGGCCGCTTAAAGCCAAAAACTCTAGGCAATTATCAAAGATCGCGGAGTCACTACCATCTTCCAAGATCACCGGGAAGACCTTTGTCAGGTCGTCGCCGAACAGCTCTGAGGCCATCATCGCCTGGCGGGCATGCATCCAGTTCACATTGCCGCGGAGCGTATTAATTTCGCCATTGTGAATCAGGTAACGGTACGGATGGGAGCGTTCCCAGCTTGGAAAGGTATTGGTGCTAAAGCGAGAATGGACGAGTGCGATAGCGGTCTCCATGCGGGGGTCGGATAGATCCGGATAAAAGGTCTCAACCTGTTGCGGGGTGAGCATACCCTTATAGATGAGGGTTTTGTACGACATGCTGGGAATATAAAAATACTCTCCACCAGCCATACCCCCATACCGGATCGCATTGGTGATCCGGCGACGGATAATATACAGCTTGCGCTCAAAGGCCAGATCGTCACCGATGGTATTATTGCGTCCGATAAAAACCTGGCTGATAAACGGTTCACACGCCTTTGCTGTTTCCCCCAAATACGCATTGTCAGTGGGAACACTCCGCCACCCCAGCACCTGTTGTCCTTCCTCGCGTATGATGGTGTCGAGCATATCCTCACATTGGTGGCGCTGCTCCCTGTCTGGGGGGAGGTAGACCATGCCGACGCCGTACTGACCGGGTTTGGGGAGCTGAAATCCGAGCCCTTCGCAGGAGTGTTGAAGAAAATCATGCGGAACCTGGACCAGGATGCCTGCGCCGTCCCCAGTGCCTTCTTCACAGCCGCGTGCGCCACGATGATCCAAGTTCATGAGAACAGTTAAGGCTTGTTCAAGAACGTGATGCGACCGGTTGCCCTTAATGTTGACGACAAAACCAATGCCGCATGCGTCGTGTTCAAAACGTGGATCGTAGAGTCCTTGTTTGCGGGGCATACCGGGGTGTGTCATATGCAAGCCCTTTCCTCACTCAACACTATGGTGCCGTGTAAGTCTTTGTGTGCCCGCCTTCCAGGCTCAATTCCGAGGGTCGCCTCGATTTGTGTTGGGTCGTATGCGCTATGCGCTACGTCTTGCCTTGAGCTCCAACGACACGGTCCCGTTCTCTTCGTGCCGCGCGCCGTCCAAAGGGTCTTGAGACCCGAGCGCAAGCCACAAGCCCTCAGTGTATGTCGACAGGACGACAGAAGTCTCCGTTCGTTCAACGCCCTCAATGGAGCGAATTTGGCGAATGAGTTCCTCAAGACTGGTGGTATTATTGGCTTTAACCTTGAGGAGTAAAGTGTGTTCGCCTGTCACATGGTGACATTCCTGAATATCTTCAAAACTCGCGATTTTTGTTTCAAATGCCGTAATAAGCGTGGGATGGTTAATAGAAACTCCGATAAACGCTGTAATATCCTTCCCTAGTTTGCGTGCATCTAAGATGGCGGTATAGCCTCGGATGACGCCACCCTCTTCCAATTTCTTAATACGTTCGATGACGGATGGAGCAGACAGACCCACCCGTTCGCCGATTTTGACCAGGGGAAGTTTGCAGTTCTCCTGCAAGACTGACAAGATATGCATATCCAAGGTGTCGAGGTTGTCGAGTTCCATACCTGGTTCCGCCGAATGTATAAAGGGCAAAAGCTATGAGGGACTAACAAATAACGGAAATTGAGCTATTCTGTCAAGAGTATATTCAGTCGGATGGTTTTGCTTGAGTTTTTCCCCGGCCCCCGTATAATCATGTGCCGGGTGAGAAGAGGTAGGGGCAAAAATGGCGAAAATGACTGGTGCACAGATCACGATTGAAAGTCTTCTAGCTGAGGGAGTAGATACCATCTTTGGTTACCCTGGCGGCGCGATTTTGCCGACGTACGATGCCTTAGTGCAGAACCCGGCCCTGCGTCACATCCTGGTTCGGCATGAACAAGGAGCCACGCATATGGCAGAGGGGTATGCGCGCGTGTCAGGCAAGCCCGGTGTGGTTCTCGTCACTTCTGGGCCGGGGGCGACGAATACGGTCACTGGTATCGCCGATGCCTATATGGATTCGACCCCGCTTGTGGTGATTTGCGGTCAGGTGCCGACGAATATGATTGGCAACGATGCGTTCCAGGAAGCCGATGTTACGGGCATTACTCGTCCATGCACTAAACACAATTATTTGATTCGTGATGTGAACGATATTTCACGAATCATAAAGGAAGCCTTTCATATTGCCGGGAGTGGCCGACCCGGCCCGGTTTTGATCGATCTACCTAAGGATGTGCAAAACAACGAAGCCGTGTTTTCTTATCCCAAAACAGCAAGTTTGCGAGGATATAAGCCCACGCTCAAAGGGAATACCCGGCAGATTGATCGGGCGCTTGAGGTGATCGAACAGGCCGAGCGTCCGCTCTTCTATGTAGGCGGAGGAGTGCAATGGTCAGGTGCAGCCGAGCTGCTCACCCAGCTGGTCCGCGGACTCAAGGTCCCCATTACCACGACGGTCATGGCCCTTGGGGTGTATCCAAGCGATGACCCGCTGTGTCTCGGCATGTTGGGTATGCATGGAGGCTACTGGACGAATATGGCGGTGCAGGACTGCGATGCGCTTATTGCGGTAGGTGCACGTTTTGACGACCGGGTGACGGGCCGGACAAATAGTTTTGCACCAAAAGCGAAGAAGATTGTTCATATCGATATAGACCCCTCGTCTATCAGTAAGAACATCAAAGTCGATGTTCCTATTGTTGGTGATATCAAAGAAGTGCTGCAGGTCATGCTGGCCAAGGTGAAGAGCCAGGAGCAACTGGCTCCGAGTCAGAAAAAATGGGCCGCATGGCATAAGCAAATCATGGATTGGAAACGGGAAAGACCGCTCCCGTATGACACCCAGGGCGCGAACGGCGAAATCCTCCCGCGAGGAATATTTGAAGAGATTAACCGGCTCACCAAGGGCCAAGCCATTGTCGTGACAGACGTGGGCCAACACCAGATGTGGGCCGCTCAGATGGTGGCGTTTAATCGGCCCCGCTCATGGTTGACGTCAGGCGGACTGGGCACTATGGGCTATGGCTTGCCGGCGGGCATTGGGGCGCACTTTGCCGCACCCGACCGCCAAGTTGTGGTGATAAGTGGTGATGGTAGCATCCAGATGAATATTCAGGAATTGGCCTGCGCCGTGCAGTACCAGGTCCCGGTCAAAGTCGTGATACTCAACAACCACTATCTGGGCATGGTTCGACAGTGGCAAGAAAAATTCCACGAAGAACGTTATGCACACTCGTATATGGAGGCCATGCCGGACTTTGTAAAACTGGCCGAAGCTTATGGGGCCAAGGGGTTCCGGGCTGAAAAGGCGTCAGATCTGTCCGCGACGCTAGAGGCGGCCTTTGCGGAGCCGGGGCCGGTTTTGGTTGAGCTCCTCATACCCAAAAGTGAAGGCGTCTTCCCCATGGTGCCGGCAGGCAAGGCCGTACACGAAATGCTCTTTGCTTAACCGTGGAAAAAGACATGCAACAAACTCTGGATGGGGAGCAGTCACGGGATCGTTTTTATCACGGAGTGATCCATAAAGTCTTTTTGGGAGATGAGACTGGCTTGGTGCGCAGTGACTCCGGAAAAGAAATCCCCTTCGTCTTTCCGTTCTTGACACTCATCGGTGCTCCCCGGCAGGATATTCGATTTTTGACTGAAGGCATGCGGGTCGGTTTTGATGTGGGCTGGACGTCAAAAGGACTGCGCGTATCTATCATCAAAATTTACGATTAGCTATACGGGCAGGCTGGTCCGGAAGAGAAGGAAGCGCCCCAAAAACTCGCCCACAATCGCTGCTAGAAGCGCTACATAAAACAAGCCGGTTGCCGCCATGGTTTGCGGAATCTGAAGCGTCCGCCAGATCATATATGCAACGCCGAGTGAGGCGATCGGCCCTAATCCAAAACGCATCCAGAGCAACATCTGGTGTTCGGCCCATAAAGTGGTAAAACGCGCCCGCGTTTCTTCGTTGCCAATGACGAGAAGCAGCAGCAGGCCGAGAACGAGGGTCGCCAGATGCATGACGATTGCGCCGGCGTAGAATTTGAAGGTGCGTTTGAATGGCTCCAGCGACAGGTCGCGCTCGATTAAATACCAGTGGCCGAGCGACATGCCGGTGGCCACAGCGCCCAGCATCAACGCAGAAGTCAGCATGCTGAGTGGGTAGAAAAGTGTCTCAACAGAGACTAGTCCAGCGGTGCGGTAGGCACTTGCGCTAACACTCAGGGCAATAAACCCAGATAGTAAAGTTCCCAGATACGCACGTGCGCGCAATACGAAGGGGTCGCCCCATAGCGTGTAGGCATACAGGCCACCCAGGCAACAAAAGGCAAACCACAGTACGATTTCAAACGTCCGAATATCCCAGAGCCCGTTGGGCGGAGTGGAAAAGGCCAATGAGAGTTTGCCTAGGGAAATGGCTGCGCCGCAGCCTAGGAAGACGCAGGCGGTGGATTTGAAAAAGCCACGTTCGATCTCCTGAAACCCTGGTACGCTCAGCGCAACGATTCCACCAAATGCAAGCTGGCCAAAGAGAAGCAGAAAAGCGTGGGCAAAGTCGGTCATGCGGGGACTGTAACGGCCCCACGTCAGTTGCTCAAGATGGGCCAGATGAGCCCAAGATGGGAGGGGGTGCTTTGTAGGGGGTCCTTACAAGGATGAGCGAGTCCCTGCTCGGGGGATAGCGCGGGCATTGCTTGCTGTTGCTCAGGTGAGCTGTTAGGAAAAATATACCGCTTTGGCCAGTCTTGTCAGCAAGAAAGGAAAACCGTGGCAGAATCGTTGATTACGGATGAAGTTCGTGCCTGGATCGGTCGCGAGACCCCGGCTTGGACCACTGAGGTGACGGCCCTGGATGTCCAACGTTTCTCCGTGGCGACAGACGATCCAAATCCGCTCTACTGCGATGAGGAGCTGGCGAAGCAAAGCCGGCATGGTGGTCTGATTGCCCCACCCCTCTTTTACATGGCCCCGCTCACAGAACCGGTTCCGGAGAGTGAACTGCGTCCTGATGGTTTGCCGTATGAGGGCCGGTTTCCCATTCCTCCAACCTCCCTGCCACGTCTTATGGATGGTGGGACTGAAATAGAATTTTTTGTTCCGATTCGCGTGGGCGATACGCTGACCGCGCGCAGTAAGATCGTTGATATTTACCAGAAAGAGGGGCGCTCAGGTCTGTTGATCTTTGTCGTCCGAGAGACCCGCTATAGCAATCAGCACAATGCCCTGGTGCTTATTGAAAAAGGGGCCTCTATCCTACGTTAGAGAGTCCTCTATCTTACGCCAGAAAGAATACCTATGACCGAAGGACAACAGCTCTATTTTGAAGACGTTGCCGTAGGCATGCCGCTACCTTCCCTGGAGAAGACTCCATCCAACACCTTGCTCTTTCTCTACAGCAGTATCACCTGGAACCCGCAGCGTATCCATTTTGATAAAGACTACACCCAGGGTGAAGGATACCGTGATATCGTTGTTCACGGGCCGTTGCGCGGCGCGTTTTTATCGCAGCTTCTCACTCGTTGGATCGGCACGGATGGCGTGCTGAAAAAGCTGTCCTATGCCAACCGTGATATTGCCTATGTAAATGAGCTCTTGGTGTGTAACGGCAGAGTTGTTAAAAAATGGAGAGAGCAAAATGAGCGAGCTGCGGGTTACGTCGAGTGCGAGATCTGGATTGAGAACGGGCAGGGAGCCCGTCTGACGCCAGGCAGTGCAACTGTGATTTTACCGCTGAGAGCATCGCTTGCAGAGAATGCATCGACCTAAAGGAGTCTGTATGCCGAAACGCCCCCTCACACTTATTCACACCTCTGATGTCCACCTCGAAAGCGATACGTTTGGTCGGGGCGAGGAGGGTCTCTCCTACCGTCGCCGGATTCAAGGGGCCTTTCACAAGGTCGTGGACATGGTCTGCGAGAAAAAGGCGGATCTCTTCCTCATAGCGGGAGATCTGTTTGACTCAAACCGTGTCCCGGAATCCGGCGTAGAGTTTGTTAATGCGGAGTTGCGCCGCATTCCCTGTCCTGTGATTCTCATCCCTGGCAATCACGACTGTTACGATCACCGTTCCATTTACAAGAAAGCCGACTTTACCTTAGCTGGATCGCATGTGCATACGTTGACTGAAGAAGAGGGGCGGACCATAACATTCCCGGAATTGCAGGCAACGGTGTGGGGGAAGGGCCTGGTCGAGCACGATCCGGCTTTTCGCCCGCTTGCTGGTGTTCCGGCACGTCTGGACGATTGGTGGCACATCGGCATGGCGCATGGCTATTTTGTTGAGGAAGAGGGCTTCCAGCGGTCTTCACCGGTTACACCCGAAGAGATCGACCAGTCAGGTCTAGACTACCTTGCCATGGGCCATGTGCATGTCTTTAACGACCTGAGTCAGGGGTCCACAACGTCGTGCTATCCGGGTACCCCGGCCCCTCTGTATATGGGCGTAGATGACGGGGGCAGCGTTGCGGTGGTGACCTTAGATCCTGAGAAGGGTGTGGCGATTACGCAGCAGAAGGTAGTGTTGTAGAACACCATCCTGATCGAGTAGGCTTGCTCGATCAGATCGAACGGCGCCGGTGAGCAGCCTCGTTCCGTTCCGCCCCTATTTTGTCTCTCCGTCCCTTTTGCTAAGAGGGAGGCATGGTAGAGCGAGCAGATCTGCGGCGGCGTCCGCAACGGACAACGGTGAAGGATATCCTCCGCACAGCTGTCACCCTCGAAAAAAAAACCATGGCCCTCTACATGCAGTTTACGCGCGCATTTCAGGCGAAAGAAGAGCTACGTAAATTTTGGTTTGGCATGGCTCGGCACGAAGCCAGCCACCTTGGCGCTCTCGCACTTGTCGAAGGCGTGATCGAAAACGATCCCGATATTGGGGAGAGTAGCAAAGTGTGGTTCGACCCCTCTACGGTCGTCCGGTTGCGCTCTTTGCTCAATGTCTATGGCCGTGAAGCGAGAGAGCCGATCTCGGTCGAACGTGCG
>CAZXFE010000031.1:0-21947 GCA_964639795.1 uncultured Enterobacteriaceae bacterium
CAACTATTGATACACATATGAACTGGGGAGCGAGCTATTGGAGCAATGACTTGTAAAAACACCTGCTGTGTCAGGTCTGGCTGCAGCGCGAACTCCGGAACGAAGAACTCGTTTTTGTGGCGCCCTGTGGCAGTATCGCCCCGCCGGGGTATTGAGGCGTGGCTGGATGAGGAAAAGATGTGTAGGTAACCCATGAAGCGAGCTGAAAACACAGCAAATCTCCGCACTGTTTTCCACTGGGGTGGCTACGCACCTCACGTTCAAAACGGTCGTTTGATCGGACTGGAACCCGTTCCTGAAGATCCCGATCCTTCGTCGTTAGGGCGTTCGTATGTTGAGGCTGTCGACGACGCCCTCCGTATCCGTCAACCGATGATCCGGGAGAGCTGGCTCACAAACGGACCCGGGAGTGGAACCCGAGGGGCGGAGCCTTTTGTTGCCGTAGAGTGGGGGCGTGCCCTCGATATTGTGGCTACAGAGGTAGAGCGGGTCAAGAACGCGTGCGGCAACCGGGCAATCTATGCCGGGTCGTATGGCTGGGGCAGCGCCGGCGCGTTCCATTTCCCACAAGGCCAGCTCCATCGATTCCTGAATCTCTTCGGCGGCTTTACCCGTTCAGCGAATACCTATAGCCACGCAGCGGCAGATGTCATGATGCCGTATATTGCCGGCAATTTCTTTCGTTTGTTGGTTGAACAAGCCTCGTGGCAGACGATCGCCCAGCATTCAAGACTTGTAGTGATGTTTGGTGGAATGCCGCTTAAAAACGCCCAGGTCGCCTATGGTGGGGTCACTCGCCATAGGACGCGCGATGGCCTCCAGGCTTGCCGAGACGCCGGAGTTCAATTCCTCAATATTGGCCCGCTGAAAAACGATGCGGTTGATTTTGTCCAAGCCGAGTGGTTGAGACCACGGCCAAACACCGATGTAGCCCTGATGCTCGGCCTGGCCCACACTCTGGTGACACACGGGCTGGCAGACGCGCACTTTCTTGGCCGGTATTGTGTTGGTTTCGATACATTTCAGTCCTATCTTATGGGCGACAATGATGGCCAGCCCAAAGACGCGGCCTGGGCAGCTGACATTACCGGCCTGAATGCCGAGACGATCCGGGCCCTTGCCCGGCGCATGGCTGCCAAGCGGACACTCATCACCGTATCGTGGTCTCTGCAGCGTGCCGATCACGGGGAGCAAACATATTGGATGGCAGTGACTCTGGCCGCCGTCCTGGGCCAAATTGGCCTGCCTGGCGGCGGTTTCGGCTATGGCTATTCCTCGGTTGCTAGCGTAGGAAACAGTGCCTCTCGGATTCCCTGGGCAACATTAGACCGCTGTGCCTATCCTGTTGAAGATATTATCCCGGTTGCTCGGATTGCCGACCTCTTGCTCAACCCGAATGCCGAGTTTGACTACAATGGACGCCGCGCGAGCTACCCCGATATCCGGCTCATCTATTGGGTTGGAGGAAATGTCTTCCATCACCACCAAGATTTGAACCGTTTGATACAGGCCTGGCAAAAACCAGAGACCATTATCGTCCATGAGCCATGGTGGACGCCGATGGCGCGCCACGCTGATATTGTCCTTCCCGCTACAACGCCGCTTGAACGTAACGATATAGTGTGCACTCCACGCGATGGATTTGTTGTCGCCAACAAACAGGCGATTAAACCCGTCGGCCAGGCTCGCAATGATCATGATATTTTTGCAGATCTAGCCGAGAGGCTAGGATTTCGGGAGGGGTTTACCGAAAGACGAGATGAAGCAGGCTGGTTGCGACATCTATATGATACCTCACGCGCACGAGCCGTCGAACGCGGGTTTTCCTTGCCTGAATTTGAACGCTTTTGGGAAGACGGATTGTGTGAACTCCCCCCCCCACACCAAACGCCGCCTTTTCTGTCTGCCTTTCGTGCCGACCCGGACACCCATCCGCTGGATACGCCATCGGGCAAGATTGAAATCTGGTCTGCGCGTATTGCATCCTACAAGTATGATGACTGCCCACCACATCCGACCTGGATGGAACCTGCCGAATGGCTAGGCAGCAAGAAAGCCAAACAGTATCCACTCCACCTGATCTCAAACCAACCCGCCGTCCGTCTCCACAGTCAACTTGACCAAGGTCCGATCAGTCGTGCGGCAAAAGTTGCCAAACGCGAACCCATCCGGATCCATTCTGACGATGCTGAAGAACGTGGCTTGACTGAGGGAGATGTGGTCAGGGTGTTTAACGACCGAGGCCAGTGCTTGGCCGGTGTTGTGATCACACCGGATATTCAAAAGAACGTGGTGCAGCTTGCAACCGGCGCTTGGTATGATCCTCTCGAGCTAGGCGTACCTGGAACGCTGGAAAAACATGGCAACCCCAATGTCCTTACTCTAGACAAAGGCACCTCAAAATTGAGTCAGGGTCCGAGTGCACATACCGCCTTGGTTGAAGTCGAACGCTATCAGGGCGAGCCTCCGCCTGTTACGGCGTTTCTGCCCCCACAGATTCGCCGCGAAGACGCCTAACTCAGGTTTGCGAAAATTATGCTCAGCCCGCATGCTTAGAAATTGACGCTAAAACCCTCGTTGGAGCGGGTCTGCTCTTGTATGAGAAATCCCCGTGCGCCAGTGTACGAACCGGGTGGGTAGGAGAGGTAGCCTCTGACATTTGCCCCTGGGGCAATGGTTTGGCTGATCAACACGGGGGTCGGAGTGTCGTCGCTTGCCTCCAAGGGTTTGACCCGTTCGCCTGACGCCGTCCGTAATGTGACTTTGTCGGCTTTCAGAGTATAGGCGTGCGCAGTGGCATTGCTAATCTCAACCTCCACAATAAATGCCCCGTTGTCCCGGACGCGCTCCCACATAGTCTCCATACTCTCCGATGACCTACGCAGCGGCGATTCCCTGCCTTGCGGTACCGCTATGACAGCCGCTGTTAATGGCCGTACTTTGACCTCCAACCGACCTTGCTCAGCCTGAATGGGAGAAGTGGAAAAGAAGAACATGTGAGAGACCAAAAGGAAGACAGCGCAGTACCGCACAATCCGAAGTACTCTCGGCAGAGCGTTGAGACGTACTAATGGGGACTTCCCGTTGGTCATAACATCTTCCTTCTCCCTGGAGTGTGAGCAACTCGTTTTGTCAGGGTATAGAGCATTCAGTTCGGCTCTTTCTACTCTTCTTGTTTTCTTTTGGCAAGGAAATGATGGGGCTTTAGACTGAATTGCCTGCCCAGTTGAGGGCAGACAAAAATTTCAGGATCCCAAAGAAATAGAACTAGACTTTTCCTCCTCAGCTGACTCTCCGGAAAGAATTCAGGGTCAATAATTGCCTCCAATTTGAATTGTTTGGCGCTATTTTACATTCACGTATTTTACCGGTATCAACCTATGACCAAGCATATCCACTGCTGCTCCGCATTGCTCAAGAGCAATGTAACCCAGTAATGGCTCATATTCGTCATCATCTGTTTTCATGTCTAAAAACAGTCCTTCGTTATAAATAGGTCCAAACCCCTCAATAGTGATTTTTACAGGGCCACAGACCGGTCCTTTTACTAACTCTTGGGTTGCTGTCTGGAGTTCGACGGTCTCCACCGAGGCAAATGTCCCAAACCGACTCCTCCACACTGATGGTAACGTCAAATAGCTTGCTCCTGTAACAACGAGTGCATCCAGTTTTATGGACGATCCCGCTTCAGAAAATTTTTCGATAACAACTGTTGCTACTATTTTTATGATGGCTCCCGTTGGTATCTATTTCGCTTAGCAGATCCTCTAGACTGAAATTTCTTACGAATACAACAGAATCCGTAGAATTGTGATCCGATCATAGAAGTGCCTTGCAGTGTTTTCAACAGGTCAGTGCCATGGAGAGACAGGGGAGGTTTCAGCGGAGTTTTCGCCTCGTTCAGCACCCTTCCCCTCTGAGACTAACTCCGCTACATATACCGCGCTATGCCAACACAAGTGGACTCACCGGGTATTCTGTATTTCATTGAACAAGGCGGGGTGTTGATGTACCTCATCATCCTGCTGTCTATTTTTGCACTGGCTATTGTGCTGGTCAAATTCTGGGGATTGTGGCGTTTTCGGTCCCAGGTGGATCAGCTCAGCCAGCGGCTTAGCCTTCTCGCTCAGGGAGCGGGACACGACCCTAGCAAAGAGGGGCATGTGGCTGCCGCACTACAAATCTGTAGCGAGTATAACTCTCCGCTGGGTAGGTTATTCGAGACTGTTTTTCTTTATCGTGCAGAAAGGCGGGTTGAACTTACCCACCGCCTCGAACGATTTGGCGGGGAGGTAGTGGCGGGGCTGGAGTCGTATATGACCGCCCTGGCCAGCGTCGTTGGGGTTGCGCCCATGCTGGGATTCCTCGGTACGATTATCGGTCTGGTCGAAGCCTTTATGAGCTGGGAGACGCTCGGGGATCAGATCACGGTAGGCGTATTAGCCGGTGGCATTTATAAAGCCATGCTGACCACAGGAGCAGGCCTGTGTGTCGCGATTCCATACTTCTTGTTGTACAACCACCTCACCTTGCGGGTGCAGACCTTGACCCGTTTGACAGAAACACGGACCGAAGAACTCCTCGATACGCTAACCGAGACGAAGGCGCACGAAGCGGGGCAGGCGCACGAGGCGATACCGGGAGCGGAGCAAGCACCAACGCGGGAGTTGACACGTCATGCGGTTTAAACGCGGGTCCAAAGTTTTGACGAGTATGGAGCCACTTGCGCTCACCGATATCATTATCAATATGTTCATCTTTTTCTTTATCACCTTCAGCTTTCTGGCTACGTTTCAAAAAAAGAACGAAGGTCAGGTGAATGTCAGTTTGCCCAAAGCCGCGTCGGCTACGCCTCCGGTGGAAAAGAAACGTCTGAGCGTCAGCCTGAAGAAAGATGGCGGGTTGTTTCTCGGTGAAACGCCGACAACTATTGAAGAACTAGAAGCGCGCTTCAAGGTTGAAAAGGTCCAAAGCTCAGACGTTATCCTAGTCATCCGGGCGGATGGCGATGTCACTCACAGCCGGGTGGTCGAAGTGATGGACCTTGCCCGAATCGAGGGGCTGAATCGCTTGGCCATAGCTACGCAGAATCGATAGGGGATAGGGATGAGCGCACTACAAAAGAGAATCTCCCAGTCCTTAGCCCGTAACCCCTAATCCCCACTTCGCCATGTCCCCGTGGCAAGAACATAACCTGGCCGAAATTACACAGCGCCTCGCCCCGCTGGGCCATTCTCCACAGGGCATCCTGTTTGAGCAGTCATCTCCCAATAATCACATTGTCGTCCGACATGGACGGGAACAGATCCTCCTGTGCTATCGACACACGGATCGCTATATCGAAGAGGTCCAATCTCGGATTGATCCCACTCACCCGCTCAGGCTGCTCTCCCCTTACACCCAGGCCATGATGTTGGCCTTGCTCTGGTGTCCGCAACCACAACGCATTTTCCTTGTTGGTCTTGGCGGCGGACGGCTGCAGCTGGTACTTCACCATCTGCTTGAAGACGTGCGGCTCGAAACCGTTGAACTCGATCCGCTTGTTCTTGAAGTTGCCGGGCGTTTCTTTGGTTTCCTACCTGATGAACGCCAGCGCGTCTCACTTTCAGATGGGAGGGCATTTTTGCGTGAGGAGGCCGCGGATGCGCGGTATGATGTAATCTTTCTGGATGCGTACCAGGCCGAAGGCGTTCCGTCTCATCTGTTGACGGTTGAATTCTACGCTGAATGTTGTGCACGTCTTGGTCCTAACGGGCTCGTCGTTGCCAATCTACATTCTTCCACGCCGATGTATGATGCCTCGCGCAAGACGTTTGCCGCAGCGTTCAAATATACGACGGCTTGCTCTGTTTCGAGTGGTAACGTCGTCGTTTTGGGGAGCGAAGAGACGCCGCTTCATCCCCGGGTACTTCGGAAACAGGCTGGTATAGTGGAGAAATCTTACGGCGGCGTTTTTCCGTTTTCAACGTGGGCTAGGGACGCCTCTTTACGGGCGCCATATCGCAGTAACGCACGGATACTCCGGGATA
This sequence comes from uncultured Enterobacteriaceae bacterium, assembly GCA_964639795.1. Classification (GTDB taxonomy): domain Bacteria; phylum Desulfobacterota; class Binatia; order Bin18; family Bin18; genus Bin18. The sequence continues at coordinate 6,030 of CAZXFE010000031.1, forward strand.
GCGTGCTTTCTATGTCGGTATGACTTCTTGCTTGCTCTATGGGGGTGTTTTCAGTTACAACCTTGAAGAAGAGGTCCGACCGTCCAGTAAGGGTAGCGCATGTCTGTCAAACACCGCCTGTATCTCCGGGTCGGAGATTTTGTGATGCATCGCCATTATGGAGAATGGGGGGCGGGTGAAGTCGTTGAGGAAATGACCTCAATCCTGGACGGCGGGACATGCCTGGTGCGCGTGAACTTTGAGGATGGCCAACAACGTACGTTTGACAATAATCTGGATAGTCAGTCGTGTTGCTACTTCTTTGGAGTGCGTCGCGATCAGCACCCACTATTTGACCCGGATGCCGATCCGGATCTAGCGGTTTCTCCCAAGCGGAAGCCGCCCACCAATCCGCGTACCAAACCCGCGGCCCAGCGTCTGCCTCATGACTAGGATGTTTCTTTGTCCTGGGATTCTAGATTTTCGCCCTTGGGACCGGTCCGACTAATCTGCCTAAGTTCAAGCGTTTTGACTGTATCCGGATTCACCCAAGGCAGACCCATAGCGCAGGGTTTTGCCATACCTTCTTCTTCAACTTCCTCGTACTGGGGAAATCCGACCTTGCCGAAGTTGACCATCATCCGTTTGCCCATATCAATGCTCTCCTATTAGCCTGATTTCAGTGCTAATTTTCTATTCTTGGCTATTCTTCTCCAGAGGGTCAAGTCCGTCATGCCAGAGGAGCCGCCCTCTAGCCAAATTTCACCCCAGTCGTTAGCCTATAATACAGATACAGCGCACATGTAAGGAATACCACGCGATGAAACGGGTTGCAGAGAACGTGAAGCTAGCCGAGGTCGAGCTCGAGGTCCTGAAGTCTTGGGATGACAACGGTATTTTCAAAAAGACCTTGACTAAAACCCAAGGGCAGAAGCCCTTTATTTTCTACGACGGCCCACCGTTTGCCACGGGCTTGCCACATTACGGGCATGTATTACCCGGGACCATCAAGGATATCATACCACGTTTTTGGACCATGCGTGGCCGTTACGTTGAGCGACGGTTTGGTTGGGACTGTCACGGCCTGCCGGTGGAGATGGAAATCGAACAGTCTCTGGGCATAAGCGGAAAAAAAGAAATAGAAGAATTCGGGATTGCCAATTTTAACGACGAGTGCCGTAAGATTGTGCTGCGTTATACCCAGGAGTGGGAAAAGACAGTCCGCCGGATGGGCCGCTGGGTCGATTTTCGGAACGACTACCGCACTATGGATGCTTCCTTTATGGAGACCGTTTGGTGGGTGTTCCAACAGATGTGGAACAAGGGCTTGGTCTATGAAGGACACAAAGTTCTGCCCTTTTCGACCCGACTGGGGACGGTACTGTCCAATTTTGAAGCCAATCTGAATTATAAAGACGTTCAAGATCCAGCCATCACGATCCGGTTTGCCGCTGAGGGCGAGGAGAACACGTTTTTCATTGCCTGGACGACAACCCCCTGGACGTTGCCGAGTAATCTGGCTTTAGCCGTTGGTTCGGACATAGACTATGTAAAAGTTCGCGATCATGCGGATAACGTGTGTTACATCCTGGCGGAGGCTCGGCTGAAGGTCTACTTCGCCAAAGTTGACGCGTATACCATCGAAATGCGCTATCAAGGCAAAGACCTTGCCGGGCGGTCATTTGTCCCTCTTTTCCCCTATTTTTCCGAACAAAAGCAGGCCGGCGCCTTTCGAGTGATCGAGTCCGACCACGTCACTACCGAAGACGGTACAGGCATCGTACATATTGCCCCCGCCTTTGGTGAAGACGACTTTTATGCCTGTCAAAAGGTGGGTATTCCTCTCGTCAATCCGGTCGACGATGATGGACGTTTCACCAAAGAGGTGAGCGATTTTGCGGGCATGCATGTCAAGGAGGCTGACCCTAGAATCATTCAGCATCTGAAACGAGAAAAGCAACTCGTGCACCAGAGCACGATTAATCATAGCTACCCGTTTTGCTGGCGAAGTGACACGCCGCTTATCTATAAGGCGGTGAACACATGGTTTGTCCGGGTTGAATCGTTTCGTGACCGGTTGGTGAGCAATAACCAGGTGACCGCCTGGGTGCCGGATCATCTGCGTGACGGGCGCTTTGGCAATTGGCTCGAAAATGCGCGTGATTGGGCCATCAGCCGCAATCGCTATTGGGGTACGCCGTTGCCGATTTGGAAAAACGCAGACGGCTCTGAAGTCGTCTGTCTAGGCAGTGTGGATGAACTAGCTGAGCGTACGGGAACACGAGTCAACGACCTTCACCGCGAATTTGTTGACGATCTTACCTTTCCGGACTCGAGCGGCAATGGTCTCATGCGCCGTGTCCCCTTCGTATTTGATTGCTGGTTTGAGAGCGGGTCGATGCCGTACGCTCAGATTCATTACCCGTTTGAGAATAAGGAGAATTTTCCGCGTGTGTTTCCCGCGGACTTTGTTGCCGAAGGGCTGGATCAGACACGCGGTTGGTTTTACACCCTGATGGTCGTGGCCTCCGCACTGTTTGACAAACCGGCTTTCCAAAACGTCGTTGTCAATGGGCTTGTCCTGGCCGATGACGGAAAGAAGATGAGTAAACGGCTTAAGAATTATCCTGAGCCGGAGGAGATTATGTCCGAGCATGGCGCAGATGCTTTGCGTCTCTACCTCATCAATTCGCCACTCGTCCGCGCAGAAGGATTGCGCTTTAACGAGCAAGGCGTACGCGATACCGTGCGGCGTTTACTCCTGCCGTGGTGGAACGCATATAAATTCTTTGTCACGTATGCCTTAGTTGATGACTGGCGTCCGTCCCAAACGCCGAGTGGCGATTCGCCCAATATTTTGGATCGTTGGATTCTTTCGCGGAAGCAAACGCTTATCCGTCGAGTCTGTGCTGAGATGGAAGAGTATCGGCTATACAATGTTGTTCCTGCGCTGCTTGACTTTCTGAACGAGTTAACGAATTGGTATGTGCGGCTCAACCGGCGCCGTTTCTGGAGTGAAGACAACGCTGCGGACAAACAGTTTGCCTATCAGGCCTTGTACGATGTGCTGCTGGCCTTTGCTAAACTCATGGCTCCGTTTACGCCGTTTTTGGCTGACGCCATTTATTGCAACCTTGTCACGCTACAAGCACCAGAAGCAGAAGACAGCGTTCATTTAGAGCCTTACCCTGACTATGATGAAAGTCAGGTTGATGCCCAGCTCGAAGACGCGGTGACGCGGATGCAACGCGTGATTCTGCTCGGTCGGAGTTTGCGCAACGAACGTAAAGTTAAAGTGCGTATTCCTCTCCAAACCCTGACTATTCTTCATCGCCAGCAGTCGATCCTGGATGAATTACGTCCTTTGGAAGGCTATATAAGGGAAGAATTGAATGTCAAAGAAATCGCTTACAGTATGGCTGAAGATGAAAAAATCGCTCTGAGCGCAAAGCCCAACGCCCAGCTGCTTGGCCCGCGCTTTGGCAAGATGTTCGGGCAGGTTCGCAAACGGATTGCCGATCTTGCCGCAGACCAGATGCTCGCCATCGAGGCCGGCGATTCGATTCAATTGGACGGTGAGACGTTCCAGCCCAGTGAGATTCAGATCCTGCGCGCAGCACGAGAAGGAGCGGAAGATGGACAAAATGGACATGATATACAAGATGTACGTTCGGACCGATTTATCTCGATCGATTTTCCATGTGAGTTGAACGATGCCCTCGTTGCTGAAGGACTCGCCCGCGAAGTCGTGCATCATATCCAGCAGCTGCGCAAGGAAGCTGGTTACCATGTTGAGGATCGCATTGCCGTAACCTATGAAGCGGATGGCCACCTGCTCGATGCGATCACACAGCACAAGACTTATATCCAGCAAGAGACCCTGGCGCGGGCCCTTGATCAAACGCAGCCCAGCGGAGACAAAGTGGACAGCGTGAAGATTGATGGAGCAGCGCTCACCGTCGGAGTGCGGCGTGAGAGCGTGTGAGCGCTGATGTGCAAGAAGATCGGCCTTGTTTTCTTGATTGTGGTCGTTATTTTGCTCCTTGATCAAGCAACCAAAGCTCTCATCGTGACCCATATGTCGCTGTATCAGTCAGAGCCCGTTGTCGCGTCCTTTTTTCATCTTACTTATGTCCGCAATACTGGTGCGGCGTTCGGGTTTTTGGCCCAAACGCCAGCCTGGTTTCGACAGCCGTTTTTTTTGGTCGTGACGGGGGTTGCCGTTTTCGCCCTTGGGGTATTTTTGCGCAATGCGGATGAAACCGACCGCATGACAAATATTGCGGTCGCGACAATCTTGGGGGGGGCGCTTGGAAATTTGATTGACCGCATCCAGGCTGGCTCTGTGATCGACTTCATTGATTTACACTGGCATGGTTATCATTGGCCGGCCTTTAATGTGGCTGACACCTGTATTACGTTGGGCGTTATTGGGCTCCTGTGGGCATCGTTCCGTAACCAGCGTATCATTCCGAGCGATGAGACCATTCCTTGATATTGACCCGGTAGAAGGTGCTGATTACAGTGAGAAAGGTAATTGCACGCTCAGGCCATACAAGCGGGCTTTCTATGGATTTTTTTAGGAGGTGTTGGATGACGATGAGGAAAAGGACACAATGGGTCAGTCTCCTGGTAATTGCACTGTTTATTCTGAGTGCTTGCTCTCAGCCGCTCTCAACGCGAGAGAAGGGTACATTAGCTGGGGCCGGCCTGGGTGCGGCAACCGGCGCGATTATTGGAGCGGCGATCGGTAGCCCTGGAGCAGGTGCGGCCATTGGCGGCGCTCTTGGCGGTGTGACTGGTGCCGTGGTGAGCGATAAGATGCAAAGCCAAGAAATACAACAAACAGAGCAGCAGCGGCAGCTTGAACAGCAGCGACGTGAGATAGAACAACAACGTCGAGAGCTCGAAGATCTCAAACGCCAGCAAGAATACTAGACGCGGGAAAGCACAGGCTATGAAAAAGACAGTTCTGCATGTGTGGATTCTAATGCTATTCCTCGTGGTCGGCTGTTCACAGCCTTTATCAACGCGAGAGAAGGGTACATTAGCTGGGGCCGGCCTGGGTGCGGCAACCGGCGCGATCATTGGGGCGGCGATCGGCAGCCCTGGAGCAGGTGCGGCTATCGGCGGGGCTCTTGGCGGTGTGACTGGTGCCGTGGTAAGTGACCAGTTTCAAAAACGGGATAATGAAATCGTAGGCAATGAGCAACAGATTGAACAGCGACGACAAGAAATCGCCCGTAACCGTCGACTGCTCGAAGAGCTGAAGAAACGGAATCTTGAGGCTCGCGAGACAGAGCGTGGAGTGGTGGTGAATCTGCCTGATGTCTTGTTCGAATTCGGCCAGTCCGGTCTGACGAATGATGCGCGTGCCCACGTCCAGAGCATTGCCAATGTACTGAATAATCAGGCCAACGGGCGTCGCGTATCGGTTGAGGGTCATACCGATGCAATCGGCGGCGACGAGGCGAACCAACGGTTGTCGCAACGACGTGCCGATGGCGTCGCGGGTACGTTAGCCGCATCCGGTGTGGACCAGGGGCGCATTACCACAACCGGCTATGGCGAGCGTTATCCGGTTGCGCCGAATACGAATCCGGACGGGTCGGATAATTCATCCGGGCGGGCCAAGAATCGTCGCGTTGAAGTTGTAATCGAGAACTAACGAAGAGAGTTTTTCGCTTTCGGCAGGTCATTACGGAGGGCGGCTGACTAGATGCCCTCCATTTCTTCGTTTTCTTATTCCTGTTGGACCCTATGAGATGGAACGGTGGACGAGAAAGATGAATGGGATTCTTCGTGGCGCTTGGACTGAAATCTACAACACTTCCTCTTCGATATTCGAAGCGGGCTCACCTTCAGACTCCGCATGCTCAGTCGTCGTGGCCTCCCCCTCTTCCTCTTCTGGCTGTTCCCAAAAATCCGTCGGCTTCTTATCAAGCTGAGAGAAGACATAATCACGAAGGGTGAAGACCGTCTTTGCACTCGCTTGCATGGCAAACCGTTTTTGGGTCCCATCTCCCGTTGCCTGGCCTAACAACACTGTAGAAAGACGCTCTCCGTTTTCATCGGAGGTAATCAAAGTGAGCGCCGGAGTATCGAGTCCATAGGTGCTCAAGGCATCTGGGTTATCTGTCGCAATTTCAAACCCACGCAGCTCTCGCAGGTCTGCAACGAATTGGTTGAGTGTCGCGGTTTTCATTGTTCCTGCCCGTGTCGCATCAATTTTCCATTTATTCTCGGCTCCACGCGTAATCGTGAAGTCTTTTCCGTCCTGTCGTCTGACTTCGACTTTCTCGATTTTCTCTTCGGGAATACTGGTTACGGTCTTATCTCGAAAATCATTAGCCGCCTTGCTGAGATCTTTGAGAATCCCTTCGCGGAGGAGATACAGGGTCTCTCTGTCAGCCAGTTTGACGTAACGTTGGGTCGCCCCAGCACTCGCCGCTTTTTCGTCACCAATAGCGACAGTTTGGGTTGGGTTTTCACCGAATTGCAATGAAACGGTGAGTTGAGCGGGGTCAAGGCCCAAGTCTGACATGTCAAGCAACGGTTGTTCTATGAAGTCTTCTGCACGCATCCCCTGCAGGGTGGAAAGATAGTCGAGGACTGCTGCAGCCTCTGCTGTGTACGCAGCAGGCTGTTCGAGGGTCCAGCCTAGGTCGGTGTATACGAGGACAATATTTTTTTCTGGGGTGCTGATTACGATCTTTTTGACATCTGTGTTAACGAACGGGAAAATGGCTTTGTCTCGTAATTCTTTGACTTCCTTGATCATTCCCAGGCGGAACGCTTGGCGGGTCAGGTGGAGTTGGGGATCCCCTTCTTTTTGGACATAGGCCGAGAAGCCAACCGGAGTGTCTTTGCCGATAGAAAGCTGCGGGAGTTTCGTTCCGTCGTTCAGAACGAGCTGTATTTTGACCAGAGGCTCATCCAACCCGTACAGGGCGAGATCTGCTGATGCATCAGGATCAAGACGACGCGTTACTTCTTCGTCCGCCAGCGTATTGAGCATATTGTCGATGGTGGTTTTGTCTGCTTTAGCTTGTACCGGCTCAACAATATCCCACCCTGCCGGCGCGGCCCGTTTTAAGCGAACTGTCTGATCCGGATATATCAGCGAGAAGGTATCAATGGCGTCTTTCTCAAAGGTGAGAATGATTTGCTTTTCTGTATCCCGTTCGGCTTGGGGTAACTCAATAAAATAGACATACGCCCCCAAAGCAGCCAGCATGGCAACCATCGCTATAGATTTTGGTAGACTCATGGTTTCAAAGAGAACAAACGCGCTAACGGCGGCGCCACCAACTGGCGAGTCCAACAATGAGCAAAATCTCCGGCAGGATCAGTACAGATAGATAAAAGACCGTTGTCCCTTGCTCGGGTGTAAGCTGGACCTTTGAAGCACGCATGGTCCGGGGTCGAATCGAAATGAGTTCTTCTTCACCAACTAGCCAGCTGATAGTGTTGAGCAACAAGTCGCGATTAAAATACTGGCCAATGCGCTGATTGTTGGCAAAGCCGGCATTGCCAAACACGACCATACGAGCAGTCTCTTCGAGTTCTTCTCCCATTTCCTTGAGGTCGGCCGTTACTGCGGCTGCCAGGGAAATAGGGCCTTTGCGGTCCTGGTCGTCAAGACTCACGGTTTGTTTTTGAAATACTTCTTCTAGGTTTGTTTCCGCCCAAGATCCTGGTTTAGTCTGGACCAAGCTGGATGGAGTGACACCAGCGATGCCATCCGCGTCCGCTTCAACTGAGCGTGAAATCCCGTAGGTAGTGAGAGCGGCGGAACCACGTCGACTGAGGTCTGCCGTAATTGGATGTTCCCCATATGTATGCGCAAATGGGGTGAGTGTGAATGTCCGGCCACGTAAGAGTTGCAGTTGCTCGTCAACAATGACGTCATTGCCAACCCTGACGCCCCACTGCGCAAGATACGGTACCAATTCCGGGGTCTTCCTCGGGCTCAGCAGAAAAAAGGCAGCTCCAGCTTGTTTGAGATAGGCATCAATGAGTTGCGTCTCGTGTTCGAGTAAGGACCGCTGGGGTCCAGCAACAATAAGTAGATTTGTTTCACTTGGAACGGTTTGGTCGGGTGAAAGGACTAGGGTGTCGACCGCATAGCCTTCATTTTCGAGGGCTGTTTTGAGCTGTCCGTAGCCCCCGGCGTCTTGGAGGTCGTTAATATTCGGTTCCCCGTGGCCCTCGATAAAGTATACGGTTTTTTTGTCCGGCCGGGTCGCCTTGATCATGCCGTTAGTGAGCTCTTCTTCTGAGATCTCATTGACAACGTTGGTACTTTCCCCGTAGCGCAAAACGATAGTTGGTATGGTGCTGACCTGGAATCGTTCGGCTAAATCCGGGCGTTGGTCTGGGTCGATGATACGAAAAGAGATTTTGTCAGAAACATACTCATAGCTGCTCAGCAGCTCCCGCAGTTGCGGGTCGTCTCCAGCTTGGACAAAGGCGTCGATTTCTAGGGTCTTATCCAATCGACGCAGCACGTTTTCAGACTGTTGAGACAGGCTATAGACGCCGGCTTCAGTGAGGTCAAAACGGTGGTGATGGCGGGTAGAGAGATAATTGACGAGTACCAGAATGGCCAGGAAGAGCAACGAATAAAACGCGACGCTGGCTCCGTATTTGGTCGAGCGCTCACCTAAAAACGTCTTGATTGATCCTTTGGATGTGACTAGCGTTGCCCCCACCGCTACTAGGCCGGTCAGGGTATGAACTATGACATAGATAGACAGCTGGCGAGTGAGATAATAGGCCACTCCCGCAAACAAGAGGAGAATGGTTCCAATCACTCCGTAAAACGAACTCAGACGCGCCATGCTATTACCTCCAGCGTAGCGACTCAACCGAACGCTGAGTTAAGAACAAAGACAGCAGGATGAGACTCATAAAGTAGACCAAATCTCGCGTGTCAACGAGTCCTTTGACCATCTCAGCAAAATGCTCTGTGGCCGACAGATAGCGCAACACCGGCCCAAGAATATCTCCAGCCGTGCCAGCCGGCCATCCGATGATGTAGAGCAGCAGGGTGGCGACCAGCCCGCTGACAGCGGCAATGATCTGGTTTTCCGTGAATGACGAAGCCAACAGCCCGACGGCGGCAAAGGCTGTGGCGAGGAGGAGCAGCCCAAGATAGCCTGCCAGCATGACTCCGATTTCTGGATTGCCAAATACCATCAAGACGAGCGGATAGATCCCCGTCATACCGATCATGATGCTGATGAAAATGAAACAGGCGAAGAATTTCCCTAAAACAATTTCTCCGGTACGTAAGGGAGAGGTCAGCAATAATTCATACGTCCCGCCTTTTTTTTCCTCGGCGTACGCCCGCATGGTGATCATGGGAACGAGGATGACGAGGATGATGGACAAGTTATGCATTAACGGCGAGATAACAAAGTCGTTGAGATTTAATTGATCCGCCGCTCCTTGCTGCAATTGAGTATAGATGCTGAAAAGTCGATTAAATTGCGACAGGAGGTTAAAGAAGAACCAGCCACCCAAGAGCAAAAATCCGGTCAGTACGACATAGGCAACGGGTGAGACAAAATAGGAGTACAGCTCTTTGCGAATGATCGTGAGCACGTTTCTCATTCTGCCTCCTCCTCAGCCACCGGACCGCTCTCCGCAATCTGGCCAGAGTCTTCCTGCGCAATAGCTTGGAGGAAAACGTCTTCGAGGGTCTGATCCTGAGTCAGATTTTCGAGCATGTCTTCAGCCACAACTTTGCCGGCGTTGATGATGACGACTTTTTCACACACTTGGACGACTTCCGGCAGGATATGGGTGGAGAGTACGACCGTATGTTCGCCGGCCAGTTCCTTAATCAGAGTCCGTATTCCGATGATCTGCTGTGGGTCAAGGCCAACTGTCGGCTCGTCGAGAATCAGGACGTCTGGGTTATGGATGATGGCTTGGGCCAAACCGACCCGCTGGCGATAGCCTTTGGAGAGATAGCCGGTGACACGATCAGCAACGTCAGTCAAGCCGCAGCGGTTGAGGACCCGGTCCAGCGCGTCCGGGATTGCTGCGCGCGTAATGCCTTTGATGCGCGCCACAAATCGTAGATAGGCCGTGACCGTCATGTCGTTATACAGCGGCGGGGATTCCGGGAGGTAGCCAATGTGTTTGCGTGCCTCAAACGAGTCATCAAAGATGTCAAACCCGGCGACTTTGACCGTTCCTTCTGTTGCCGGCATGAAACCTGTAATGACACGCATGGTAGTGGTTTTCCCGGAGCCGTTCGGTCCCAAAAATCCGAGAATCTGGCCTGATTCGACCCGAAAAGATACCTCTGATACTGCAGTCAGGTCGCCATACCGTTTGGTGAGATTTTGTACTTCTATCATGATCTTTGTGTGCGCCTTAGCGTGGGCGACAGTTGGCAATGCTAATAAAATTTTTGCTATTGGCAGAAATTCTTAAGGCCCGCTTCCTCTCTTGTCAAGCGGCCGAATAAAAAAACGCTTTGCATGACGGTATTGGACGGAGAGAATCCACAGACATTCAGATTGCAGGCATTATCCCTTGCCCTTGACCGGTGGTCTATACCTGGGGAGTTCCACCGGACGAAAGCTCTCGATATCATATACGTTGTGCCTCTCGACTACATCTCCTGCTTGCTGAATAGAATATCCTGCTTAACGTCTGACCCTAAGGATGTTGGAAAACACTGGAAATGAGCGACTGGGAACTCGTTCGGCGCTGCAAACACGATGATCGGCAGGCATTTCGTGAACTGGTGGAACGCTATCAGCGGAAAGTCGTGGCGATTGCGCTCGGAATGCTGCATGATCGTGAAGACGCTCTGGATGTTGCTCAAGAAGCGTTCAGCAAGGTTTTTACAAATATTAACCAGTTTAAGGGAGAATCAAGTTTTTATACCTGGCTCTACCGAATTGTGGTGAATTTGTCGATTGATCGGCAGCGCCAACGAAGCCGCAGGGCTTCGTTTGAACGTCATCAGTCGGGGACAGAGGATGATGGCGATTGGATTGGGAGTATCCCCGACAGGGAGGGCCTTGACCCCTCGGATCAAGTTGTCGATAGAGAACGTGGACAACGAATTCACGCGGCAATCGATGAGTTGACGCCTGCTCATAAAGCGGTCATATTACTAAGAGCCGTCGAAGGACTGTCCTACGATGAGATCAGCCAAGTGTTACAGTGTTCCAGGGGGACGGTGATGAGCCGCCTGCACTACGCCAGAAAAAGCCTGCAAGCACGCTTGCCGCGTGATCTCTAACGAACGATAATTTCCCTCCCCACACATGATCTACACCCTCTTAGACCTGTTGTTTTCTCCTTGTACCTACCGTGGGAGGCAGACGACACAGTAACACTGGACGTATGACGTATGGCGCGCTGCTCTCATTCCCAACGTCTTGTCTCTCTATTATACGATGGCGCGCTAGATAATGCTCTCCAGCGTGAGGTTGCTTTCCAAATCGCCGATTGTCCTGTTTGTACCCGCCGTATGAATGTTCTGGAAAGAATACAGGAAGTCTTGTGTCAAACACTTGATGAGGAAGTAGGGCAGTTGGACTTCTCGAATTTTTGGCCCAATGTTGAGCGACGAGTCGCCGCTCAACCGTCTTCTGTCTGGAGCCATTTGCGACTGTGGCGGCTGCAATGGCAGGCTATTTTCTCGTGGAACGGTCCGGTATTGGTAACGGCAACAGCGCTCCTCATTTTTGTGGCGGTGATATTGGCCCGTTCTCCTGTTTCGAGGCAAGTTGGCTCAGCACCGTCCGAAAATCCGTCGGTTATGCTCGCTTTAAACAACCAGGCTCAGATCGCATCGCTCTCTGCGAGATCGACCGTGTTCGTTTGGAATGAACCGACGAGCAATGCCACCGTCATTTGGGTCGATGACGTACCGGGCGGAGATCTGCCGTGAGCAGATTTTGCTTGATCTTTCCCACTCCCGTTATCATAGGGTTGCTTTTGTTGGCCTCATCAGCAGCCAGTGCGGATGACACGATCAATCTGCGCGTCGAGACTGTCCTGGCAACAGATACAGCACAAGAATTTGATATTCGTCTCACCGGGATGCGTTCCCAGCTTCTCGCGTTTCGCTATTCTGCGTATCGCCTGGTTCAAGAAGAACGTCGAAAAGTCGGTTTTGGCAAGCAGGCAAATTTCTCTTTGCCTGGAGGACGCTTTCTCCAAGTCGTACCAAAAGAGTCCGCCAATGAGAAAATTGCGCTCCATGTGATGCTCATGGAAGGAACATCGCCTTCTCCACTTATGAGCACGCTGCTTTCCATTCCCAATCGTGGGATGCTTTTCGTAGGTGGGCGGAAACACCAGGGAGGAACTCTCATCATTCGCATCGGTGCCTCTACCGATACCTTCCCTGCTACGCCTTCTGCAATCATACAGACTGAGGAATAGTTGTTTGCACCCTGCTCCTCGAGCCGAGGCTGAGGCTCAAAGAGCTGCCGCCTAGGAAAACGAGTAGGGCCTAAGCTCAGCAGCCTGCCGAGCGGACACAGATACCATGCGAAGAGATAAAACCGATCTTGTTGGACAAGATGCAGCGTGAGGGCGATGGCTGCGTATCCCTTCAGGCCGGCAGTGATCATACCCGCAACATAGGGTCCGAACACAGGAAGCGCATGCGCCTCGAGCTTTGATACCTCAAGAATTGTAGCGACAAGAATAGCCGGAACAGAGATCAGCAACGAAAAACGTGAGCGAGAACAAGATGGCCGGAAGACGAAACGGGCAGGAATTCAGTGAAGTGCTGGAGGACGGCAAGGAGGAGCGCATCAAAATATCCTATAGCATTTCCTCTGGACGGCTCCTGGCTCTTGCGCCGAAACGGATCTGCTCCTGCGAGCCCGGACCGTTCTGCAAATGGTAGTCATTGTGCCCTTTCCCAATATTGAATATTTGCATGGATTTTTTCCAACTCGCTGAGGGGCGGCTTTCTATTGAAGATCTGTCACGTATTGAGGCAGGCGGCTACAGGAAAACGAACTATGTTCGGAACCGAGGCAAGGAGTCCTCGATATCATGCAGGAGCGGTGCGACACTGTCCTTTTCTGAGAGCAGAGGGGTATCAATTGGCCACTCAATCCCGATGTCCGGATCATTCCAGGCCAAACTGATCTCATCTGCAGCATTATAGAAATCCGTACACTTATACACGATCTGGGCGCGCTCAGTGAGGACAGCGAATCCATGCGCAAATCCAGGTGGGATATAGAGCTGACGGAAATTCTCGGCAGACAGGATAATGCCAACCCATTGCTTAAACGTTGGTGACCCCCGTCGGATATCGACCGCAACGTCGAAAATTTCTCCTTCAAACACTCGCATCAGCTTCCCCTGGGGATACTGACGCTGGGCATGGAGGCCACGAATAGCGCCTCGCGCTGATTGGGAGTGGTTGTCTTGGACAAAGGTCGCAGGAATACCGCCCACCTTGAATTTGCGGGCATGGTAGGTTTCGAGAAAGAATCCGCGTTGGTCGCGGTAGACCTCTGGTTCAACCAAAATGACGTCTGGTAATTCGGTTGGGAGAAAGCGCATCTGTTGTCTATTCTTTATGGTCGTTATGGAGCATGCGCACCAGATATTGGCCGTAGGCATTCCCTGTCATACTATCGGCCTGTTGGGTGATCTCGGCTTCTGAAATATAGCCCATTTTATATGCAATTTCTTCGACACAGGCGACCATCAAGCCTTGCCGTTCTTGCAGGGCCTGAATAAAATTCGAGGCTTGGAGCAGCGATTCATGCGTGCCAGTATCCAACCAGGCAATTCCTCTGCCGAGTTTCTCGACATGGAGGTTCCCCATGTCGAGATAGACTCGATTCAGATCAGTGATTTCTAATTCTCCGCGGGCAGAAGGCTTGAGATCTGAGGCGATCTGGATCACCTGATTATCGTAGAAATACAGGCCTGTGACGGCAAAGGTTGAACGTGGCTCAACTGGTTTTTCTGCCAGGCTGATGGCCCGGCCTTGCTCATCGAATTCCACGACTCCGTAGCGCTTAGGGTCACGGACCTGGTACGCAAAAACTGTTGCCCCAGCGGTGCGCCGTGTTGCGGTACGGAGAGAGTCGGGAAAACCGTGTCCATAGAAAATATTATCGCCAAGCACGAGAGCCACCGTATCGCTTCCGATAAAATCGCGACCAATCAAAAAGGATTGAGCGATACCTTCTGGACTCGGCTGCGCCGCGAATTCTATGTTCATCCCGAGCCACCGTCCGTCTCCCAGAAGGCGCCGAAATCCATCTTGCTCGTGTGGAGTGGTAATCACCAAGACCTCACGGATGCCTGCCAGCATGAGGGTTGAAAGCGGATAATAGATCATGGGTTTATCATAGATCGGTGTGAGCTGTTTACTGACGGCACGGGTAATGGGATACAGCCGTGTTCCGGAACCACCGGCGAGAATAATGCCTTTCATGATAGATCCTCTCTCGATTCCTCTTGTCGAGGACGCCTTACGAGGGCGTTTGTGAGTTGGGTTTCCCTGAGGATGAGGAGCGGAGCCCGAGCCGTTCTCGATCATACGTACCGGTCTGAATGGTTTCGCACCATGCTCGATTTCCCAGATACCAACGGATCGTCTGAGCAAGGCCTCGGTCGAAATCGTACTGCGGCGTCCAGCCCAGGTCGGTCCGAATCTTGGTGGCGTCAATGGCATAGCGTCGGTCATGGCCGGGACGATCTTTCACATAGGTGATGAGGGCGGCGTAATCCTGAATCCCCTGCCGTTTCAGTGCGGGATTGTCTGACGCCGGGAGAAGGTCTTCTAAGGTTGTGCAGATACGATTTACAATCTCTCTATTCGTTCGCTCATTACCGCCACCAATGTTGTATTTTTCACCAATCCTCCCTTGCCGTAAGGTGAGCAATATTCCCGTGCAATGATCCTCGACGTGTAGCCAGTCGCGAATATTTTGCCCATCGCCATAGATGGGCAGCGGTTTCCCCTCAACCGTATTGAGAATCATTAGAGGAATGAGCTTTTCTGGAAACTGATAAGGGCCATAATTGTTTGAACAATTGGTAATCAGTGTCTGCAGGCCATAAGTTTCGTGGTAGGCTCGTACGAAATGGTCGGCACTGGCCTTCGAAGCCGAATATGGTGAATTCGGGGCATACGGTGTGGTTTCGGAAAAGGCCCCTGTTGCCCCGAGCGTTCCATACACCTCATCAGTTGAGACGTGCAAGAATCGGAATTGCTGCTGGTCGTTGGTGCTGAGCGTACCCACATATCTCCGAGCCGTATCAAGTAAATAAAAGGTCCCAACAAGATTTGTCTCAACAAACGGCCATGGGCTGTCTATGGACCGATCAACATGGGTCTCAGCGGCAAAGTTCACAACAGCGGTGGGCTGATAAGTCTGGAATGCCGCCGCCACGGCCTCTTTATCAGCAATATCGGCTTGGAGGAAGGTGAACCGAGAGTCGTGCAGTACGTTTTCCAGGTTGGCCAGGCGCCCTGCGTAGGTCAATTTATCGACGACAACAACGCGTGCATCTGTTTCCTTCATCACGAGTTGAACAAAATTTCTTCCGATAAACCCGGCTCCACCTGTAATGAGCAGTGTCTCCATGAGCATATCCCGTGTGTCCTTTTTGTCCCTCTGGCCCTGGCAACATAAATGAGAACAAGGGCTGCTAACAGCCCGTTCTTTCTCGCTGCTGCAAAGCCGCCCTGTAAGAGAGACACGCCTGTTTAGCTGAACTCCCCGCGATCGGTCAATTCCCACGGAGTCCAGCTGTATGATCTGTAAGACCAAAAGATCAAGGGATAGAAAGCACGCGCGTCTCGCACCCGCCTGGCCCGACTAGGTCGTCGTATTTGTCAGGGTTACGGCCTTTTCGGTTGCTGTTGGATGAGAGCCAACACCGTTAGTCGTACCCTGCGCGCTGGATGGAGTGGGAAGG
>CAZXFE010000032.1:0-21751 GCA_964639795.1 uncultured Enterobacteriaceae bacterium
GGTTCTACTTATTTGGGGTCGTGAGAGTAACGTGCTCACCGCTCGGGTGAAGAGTTGACTCGCTGGTTTTGCGATTATGCAGTTCTATGAAGAGAGGGCGCATCTGAATTTATTAGCCGTCGATTCCGCTACACGGCGTTTTGGGGTTGGTCGCCGTTTAATCGACTGGCAAGAAGCCGTCGCCCTCGTTGGAGGGATGCACAGTGTCAATTTCCAAGTTCGAGCCAACGATGCCGGTGCGAGAGCGTTTTACCGCCTGCTTGGATATCGGGAAAGCAAACGTATCCCCGACTATTATAGTGGCCGGGAGGCAGCGACCCGTATGACTCATGATTAGCGACGCGGCTAACGTAGACTGTTCTGGATATCAGGCCATCGGCCTTACTCAGCCAACAATAACAGGAACTCGGCTTTGTTTAGAATCCGCACCCCGAGCTTCTCGGCCTTGTCACGTTTAGAGCCCGGATCGGCACCAGCGATAACATAACTCGTTTTCTTAGACACGCTTACGGTGACTTTCCCACCGAGCGCCTCAAGACGTTTCTTGGCCTCTGGGCGAGTCATGGCGTTCAGGCTGCCGGTCAGGACGAATATTTGCCCGCTCAATTTGCCTTCCCGTCTTGCCTGAACCTTCGGAAACTGGACGCCGGCTTTGAGGAGCTTAGCGACAACCTTGCGATTCTGTTCTTGAGCAAAAAACGTGGCTACACTACGGGCGACTTCCGGTCCGATATCGTCTACCTCCTGCAACGCTTCTTCATTCTCCTGCATGATGTGAACAAGGTCGCCAAAGTGTTCGGCCAGCTGACGGGCGGTGGCTACACCTACATGCCGAATGCCGAGAGAAGAAATGAATCGGGGTAGGGTGGTGCTTTTACTCTTCTTTATTGCCTCAAACAGATTTTGAGCCGACTTGTCCGCCATGCGCCCGAGCGAGGCCATGTGCTCTTTTGTTAAGAGGTAGAGGTCACCTGGGTCACACACCAACTCCTGTTCAACCAGCTGATCGATTATTTTTTCACCTAGGCCTTCAATATCCATCGAACCCCGGGCCGCAAAGAATTTGAGACTCTCTTTGAGCTGAGCCGGGCAAGCCAGGCCGGTACAACGGTAGGCGGCTACACCCTCCGCACGCTCGACCGTTGCTTCGCACACGGGGCAGAGCGCCGGCATACGAAATATACGCTCTTTGCCTGTGCGATCTTCGGAGATGGCTTTAACGACGTATGGAATAACATCCCCAGCCCGCTCGACAATGACTGTATCGCCCATACGGATGTCCTTGCGTTCGATCTCGTCCATATTGTGCAGCGACGCGCTTTTGACAGTTACGCCGCCGATATGGACGGGGTCAAGTTCGGCCACTGGAGTGAGGGTACCCGTACGGCCAACCTGGGGAACGATGTTTAATACCCGAGTAGTGGCCTGGATGGCGGCGAATTTATACGCAGTTGCCCAGCGGGGAGCGCGAGATATTTGACCCAGCCGGCGTTGCAGCGCAAAGCTATTCACCTTAATGACTACGCCATCAATCTCGTATGGTAGGGAGTCGCGCTGCTGTTCAAGTTCATCGAATACGACGAACACTTCGTCCAAAGTAGAGCAGACACGACAGTGCGGAACCGGCTTGAGTCCCCAGCCGCTGAGGGCTTGATGGAGTTGGGCATGAGAGGCAAACGAGACGCCCTCGACCTGGCCAATTCCATGGCAAAAGAAATCGAGTGGCCGTTTTGCGGTCACTGAAGAATCGAGCTGTTTGAGTGAGCCGGCAGTGGCGTTGCGCGGATTTGCGAAGAGCGGTTCGCCTGCCTCCGCGCGATCATTGTTGAGTTGGCGAAAAGAGGCTTTTGGGAAAAAGACTTCTCCCCGGACTTCGAGACGACTCGGGAGCGGTGTATGAGAGAGGAGGGAGAGCGAAATGGAACGAACGGTTTTCAGATTGGCCGTAACGTCTTCTCCCAATACCCCGTCCCCACGGGTAGCACCTACGACGAGGGCGCCGTTCTCATACACCAGCTCGACCGCGACCCCGTCGATCTTGGGTTCGGCAATGTATTCAATAGGATCATGCGTTTCTAAAAAACGCTGTAAGCGTTCATGAAATTCCTGCATTTCCTCGCGTGAGACGATGTTCGCGAGTGACAGCATGGGGAGTGTATGTTGAACTTGTGAGAATTCGGTCAGTGGCGGGGCACCGACCTTTTGGGTTGGGGAGGATGGCTCGTGTAGCTCTGGGTGCTGTGTCTCTAGGGCAAGCAAACGGCGAAAGAGTTGGTCATATTCGGTGTCGGTAATCAGCGGATCGTCCAAGACGTAGTAGCGATGATTATGCCGAGTCAACTCCTCGCGCAACCGTTTTGCTTCTACCCTGATATTTGGATCAATGCGTGCAGAATGAGCAGCCATAGAGTTCTCCCAAAAGAGAGCCCCTGAAGAAAGCTCCAGGGGCTACAAGGGGCGGACGAAACATGATGGTTCGATTTTCTGAACGATGAAGCCCTATTACATCAACTCTGCCTGACGGTGCAATGACCTACCTGTCAGAATGGACTTTTTGCATGCCCTCTGAGCCTTGATCTAGCGGCATGTGCAGGTGGTACTGCTGCCGACCGCATCCAATCGAAAGCAGGACATTTTGTTTCAGACGGATGTTTATAATTGCACGGCGGAAGTCAACCCGTGTCTGTGTCTGGATTCCGGGAAGACCGAGAGTCCGGTCTTCCCATTCTAACCCAATCTGCAGGGCTGGCCTCCTGTGTCGGAGCCGTTCAATCTGGAGGCCGTATGGCGTTTTTTCGACGTGAAAGCCAAGCAGCGGCCACATCAGGTCGTCTCCTTTTTCGAACAGAAAGTGGGTCGTCGTAACGCTGAGAATGAGTTCTTCTTCCTGGCGACTAATACGGAAGCGCAGGCTGTCCCCACTTTGGTAGGCCCGCTCGCGCTGCCGATATTCCTCCCTGGAATGAATCGTTTGACCGTTAAGACTGATGATCACGCCTCCAGGCTGGAATCCGGATTGCGCGGGCGGACTGGCGGCTTCAACAGTCCGATGCAGGACGCCTTTATTGTTGTTAAGGGAGAAATGAAATGCCAAATCGGGAGTTAAGGATTGCATGACTAATCCCACCCACGGTAACTCAACCGTCCCGTGTCTGATTAACTCTTCTACAATGCGTTTTGCCGGAGCAATTGGAATGGCGAGCCCAATGGCTTGAGCCTTGCCGTAAATGGCGGCGTTAATGCCGATCAAGGTGCCACTGATATTGAGCAACGGCCCCCCCCCGAGTTGCCCGGATTAATTGCCGCATCGGTTTGGATGAAATGATAATACGTTCGACCATGGGTGTTCAGCGTGCGAATATGAGCGCTGATCACCCTGGTTGTGATGGTATGCGATAGCCCGAAGGCATTGCCGATGGCGATAACCGTCTGGCCGATCATCAGATCATCGGCACTGCCCAGAGACAGGTGGGGTAGGGATGTCGTGCCGTCTATTTTCAAGACCGCGAGGTCAGAATAGGAATCCGCGCCAACCAGGCGGGCCTCGAATGTACGTTCGTCAGCCAGTTGCACCTGGATTTTTCCAGCTTGCAGAATGACATGCTCATTGGTCGAGATACAATCTTCGGCCCGAATGACGACCTCAGATCCGAGACTCCGCCGCGGCTGCTGGCGCGGCAAGGGTTCGAAAAAGTCGCGAAAGAACTCATCAAAAAAAGGAGCGTCGCCGAACGGGCAGCCCAAACGATGATTCGCTGCTCTTGACAGAATACTGACAACTGCGGGACTGGCCTTTTCCGGCACAACCACAACCGGGCAGCGGGGGCTTCCTGACTGCGCCCATACGGAAGAGGATGAAGGAGCGTACAGCCCTATGCCTCCAACTAACAGGAGGAAGACCAGAAATTGAGATGAAGGCCTATTCACAATGTCATGACGTCATAATGATTCGTCTGCGGAGGTTGCTACCGATACTCTACAGTCAAACTGGGTTGCTGCATGGTCAGACAATGGATGGCACCAAAGCCTAGCACTAGGTCGGCGCACGGAATCCCGACAACCCGTCTGGTCGGAAAAAGCTCTTGAAGCACAGCAAGTGCCTGCTGGTCATTCGGATCGTCATAGGTCGGAACAAGGACAACGGCGTTGGCAATATAAAAATTAGCATAACTAGCCGGAAGTCGCTTGACCGCCTGTTCCACGGTCTGTTTGACGGGATTAGGCATGGGCAAAGGAAGGACGTGAAGCGGCTGGCCGGCTTGATCCGCCATATGGTGCAAACGTTCGAGATTATCTCGGAGTGGCTCATAATTCACATCAGTTGGGTCGTCTTCGACAGCGCAGACGACCGTTGTGGGATTTACGAACCGGGCGATGTCGTCTACATGTCCGTCTGTATCGTCGCCCACGATACCCTCTCCAAGCCACCCGATATGAGTAACGCCCAGATAGGCCCGTAGTGAATCCTCAATATCTGAGCGGCTCAGTGTCGGATTACGATTCGGGTTGAGCAAACACGATTCGGTCGTGAGCAGCATGCCATTCCCATTCACGTCAATAGATCCACCTTCGAGCACAAGGTCTGGGATAAAAGATGTGATGCCCAGGTGTTGAGCAATCTCTTGCGGGACAGCATTATCCAAGTCCCAGGGCGGATATCTCGATCCCCATGCGTTGAACGTCCAGTCTGTGAGCGTAAGCTCGGCTGGGTCGCCGTACCGCCGGGTGAGAAAAATTGGGCCGTGGTCGCGGGCCCAAGCGTCGTTGGTTGGGATCTCGTGCAAAGCAACTTGGGAGAGTACGACCCCTGCAGCGTGAAGCTGTTGCTGCACGCGAGTGGCAGTGGAGGTATCATTGACGCAGATGTTGACCTGCTCGGCCCGGTGTATGGCTTTGACCAGCTGGACATAGATCTCAGGGATGGCTTCAAACTTCCCCGGCCAGGTTTCTTGATTATGTGGCCAGGCCAGCCAAGTGGCGGCGTGAGGCTCCCACTCTGCTGGCAGGCGGTAGCCAAAGGCAGCAGGAGTAAGGTGTGAGGCAGTCATGGGAGTAAAGCGTCTTGAAGACTGAAATGACGATAGGGAAGTGATGATCTAGTAGTCAGCCACACGGATTGTACAGGCTTGTCATTCTGACGCCGGAGACTGGAGAATCTTTCTGTCACCGCCGCTTTTGAAAAATTCTGCACCTTCGCTCCGTTGCGGTTCAGAATGACACCTTGCATCTCCACTGCGGTCAGGCACTAGTCCAGAAAACGCTTCGTCAGGTCTCCGTAGGCGTCAATCCGTCGGTCGCGGAAAAACGGCCAGCATTGGCGGGTTGTGTTGAGCTGATCCAGGTCACACGGAACAATCAGGGTTTCTTCGCCGTCGTCGCCGGCCTGTTTGAGCACACGGCCAAACGGGTCACTCACAAACGATGTCCCCCAAAAATTGAGTCCACCTTCTTGGCCGACGCGGTTGACGGAAGCAATATACAACCCATTTGCGATCGCATGGCCACGTTGGACTGTCTGCCAGGCGTCCTGCTGGAGCTGGTGTTCTTGGGTATCGTCTGCGGGATGCCCTCCTAGGGCAGTAGGATAAAAGAGGATCTGGGCGCCATTCAGGGCGGTTAAGCGAGCTGCCTCCGGGAACCATTGATCCCAGCATATGAGTACGCCGACCCGCGCGTAGCGAGTTTGAAACGTCTGAAATCCGAGATCCCCAGGTGTAAAATAAAATTTCTCGTAATAGAGCGGATCGTCGGGAATATGCATTTTACGGTATTTCCCGATCAGGCTGCCGTCGGCATCAATGACGACCGCAGTATTATGAAAGACCCCCTCAGCTCGCTTTTCAAACACGGGTACGATCAGCACGACTTGATGGTCGGCTGCAAGTCGACTCAGCCGTTCTGTTGTTGGGCTCGGAATGGCCTCGGCAAGTTGAAACCGCTCTACATCTTCACTTTGGCAGAAATACTGGGAACGAAAAAGTTCTTGGAGGCAAATGATTTGTGCTCCCTCCCGGGCTGCACTCTGGATGTGGTGTACGGCTTTGTCCAGATTGTCTTGGGGCCGATCAGTGCACGACATCTGGATCAGCCCCAGGGTGACCTGCTGCACAGAAGAGGGCTGAGCTTGTGTATTTACCACGAAGGGAATTGTATGCGATGGGCGTGCCTGGCTCAATGCCGCCGGACGCATTGTCAACTTATCGAGGAGTTTGCCGAACTCCGGTTTCCTATGCGGTAACGAGAGCACGAGTCCCCGCAGCACGAATCCGGGGCTGAGCTTCATCCTCACTCGTTCTATGTGCTATTCGCGCTCTGCTCTGATAACTTGTTAGAGCCCTCTATAATGCCACATGTTCCAATTGAATTGGTCGGATTTCTTGCTTAGCTTTTGCTCCACTCTGGCGCTCGACCATTCGCGGGTCATGGCTGGTTTGCAGATTCATCCAGAACTGAGCCGACGTCCCCCAATAGGCAGCGAGTCTCAACGCGAGCTCAGCATTAATCCGATATTTATTATTCACGATCCGATTGATAATAGAGACTAGTACGTGCAAGGCGAGCGCCAGCCTATTTTGGCTTAAACCATATTCCGCCATGAAGTTGTCTAGGAGAATTTTGCCTGGGGTAATGGGTGCAAGTTACCTAGCCATGATCACCTTTTCTCTTTAGTAATAATCTACAATTTTGGTATTAAGGGCGTCACCATCGCTACACACAAAACAAATCCGATACTGATTGTTGATGCGAATACTGTGCTGGCCGCGGCGGTCCCCTCTGAACATCTCTAAACGGTTTCCCGGTCGCGCTACCGAGTCGTCTAGACGAGTAGAATGATGAAGCATCTTCACCTTGCGACGGACTCTCGGTTCAAATGCCTGAAAGCGCCGAATTCGATAGTCATGAAAAAGCCTCTCTTTGTACTCGCAGACAAACGACCGTATCAACTCTTGCTCTAATGCAATTTAGGGAAATTAGCTGCTATTGCTGCATGGCTAATACCTAATCGGTAAAATTTCAATAGCTAGGCGATGGCCAAAAATTCGGGGTTGACTTTCTTGCAACCAGAGAGTGTAAAAGGAATCTATGCTTCGACCACGGGGGCGGTACTCAGGGCCTGGATGCGACATCCCGGTCGGGAGCAACGCACCGACGAGTGACTCCGGAGGCCTATTTGCCGAACGTCGTTGAGGAAATCCCTAGCGAATTGAAACACGTCGCAGAGGCGGCGCTAGCCTGGATTAACCAGGAACACGGTGCCCAATTTAAGCTCACCGGACTGGTGGATCCCGACAAAGCCATGGGCCGAATAACAGGGCAGCCCATCGAGCTGGGGCTGGTCCTGTGCGAGGGCGACCACTGTCTTCGCGAGCAGGTGCGCGTGGAGGCGAAGGGTCAAGGTTTTGAGGTTAGCGCGGTCGAAGCCGAGACGTCGGTGATCCCAGCACATCTCGATCCGCCGCTCGGTGTGCGACAGAGATGGCTTGACGACCAACTCGGTAATTATGCCTTCATCGTACTCCTTTTCTATCGCGGGCTCTGGTGACCGCCCTGCCGCTCCGAGTTGCGGAGCTATGCAAAGTCCGAGATTGTTGACGCGATCCGCGCTGTCGGTGGTGAAGTCTTCGCCCTTACGAGTGAGCCGCAGAGCCTCGCGACAGAGGCTGAGCAGACGTGGGAGATCGGTTTCCCTGCCGTCGGTGATCCCCACCACGAGATACGAGGCGCCTGTCGTGAGCGCGGTTTCTTAAACCTATTCGCAAACGAAGACTTCGGACATCTGAGGTCTAGGTCTTGGGCCGCCCATCCGAAGGGGTACTTCCAACCTGGCGTGCTGGCGCTCACGAGTGCAGGCGGGGTGCTCTATCGGTGGCGATGTCGCCCGACGCACAAGAATATGAGCGGCGCCGGCCAGCGTCCAACCCCTGCATACGTGTGGGCGCAGATACAGTCGCGGCTCGCGGACGGCACCTATGACTCGGAGTTGGACGAGTCTCCCGAGTTTGCCAGGAAGGACCTGGCGTGGCCGTTCTTCGTTGCGATACTCCTGGCGCACGGCTGGTTCCTGCGTCCAAAAGCGTTTCCGCTCGCTCGTGCCGATGACAAGCCGTCTGCAAAACCACTGAAGATGAAGCGGCGCGTCGTCATTTTTGTTAGCGCCTGGGTCGTGGCGTTCGCGCTCCTTCCGACCGGTTGGGTGGCGCTGGGTCTAGCCGTCTGGGGAGCACTCGCCTGGTTTGGCGTGGCTGAGCTTCACCGACAGTTCCAGAACGTACCGAATGGTGAACCCGGCCCGGTTTGAGACTCGATCGCCCGGATGCCTCGGCGCTTTATCCGGGCAGGATGGCTGGGCATTTGGAAGCGGTTGCGAATGTTATTCCCCAACTATCTCCCTTTGCCACCCTTGCCAGGTGCCCAGTTGTAGAGCTTGGTGAGGGTCCCGCCCATGAGTGCGCGACGCTCTGAATCCGACAGCTGGTCAGTGACCCGGAACGCTTCAACGCCCTGCTCGTAGGTCAACAATTCCACTGCCCGGGTCCAGTCGGTGCCCCACATGCATCGTTCGAAGCCGAACGCGTCGAATATCTTGCCCAGCGGTTGCCAGATATCCTGGTAGGGGAAGGGCTGATGGGACAGGGTACAGGCTCCCGAAATCTTGATGGCCACGTTGTCGTATTCCGCAAGCGAAACCACGGCGGTCAAATCGCCGAACGGTTCTGGCGGCGTTGGTGGCTTGAAGGGTTGGCTCAGCCCCACATGATCGACTACCACCTGGGTGTCTGGGTTGCGGTGGGCCAGTTCCCGTAACAGAGACAGCTTGCCCCAGGAAAACACATTCACCGGAATGCCGGCCGTAGCGCCGGCGGCGAATACTCGATTGAGGCCTGGATCGTCCGCTTCGGGTGATCCAGATGTGAGCATGAGGCGGGCGCCTACTACCCCCGGCGTCGCGGCCCACGCAGCGATCTCGTCGGTGACCGCTTCCGACCGCGGATCGAAGGGCTTGATCAAACCGAATCGGCGCGGATGTTTCGCGTAGACTTCGAGAACATAGCTGGCATCGTAGCGATACATGGTGTAGGGCGATACCAGCAAAGCCCCATCCACGCCGACCGCGTCCATCGCTGCCACCATGTCGTCGCCGCTGACCTCATCCGGCCCCGGTAGGACACCGTGCCATGGACGCTCAGGACGATTCCGCTCGTAGGCATGGACTTGTGAGTCAATAATGGGAGTCTGAGATGTCATCGTATATTCCCCTTTTCTAGACCGTCTAAGTATGAGAAATCCCGGGAGATCGAGGAACTGTTGGCCGCGGGGTGAGGAGGAGAAGGAGCAAGGCGCCCCCACCCTGCAGCGCGCTATACAGAAAGACGGGCCGGTAGCTGCCGCTGACATCCCGTAGATTGTCCGCAATCATCGGTCCCCATGCCCCCCGCATACCTACGCCGACAAAAAGAAACCCGGTAATGGACCCGGCGTACAATCGACCCAAGAAGTCGCCGACCAGAGCCGGCAGCAGCGTCGTCAACCCACCGTCGAAAATACCAAAGGTAACGGCTCCCGCGTATACTCCTGCTTGACTCTGTGCCGAAAAAAACAGCAGATACGCCGCGATCTGTACACTCAAACCAATCGCCAGCCCCGTCCTGCGACCGATACGATCCGACAGCGGGCCCAGCGAGAGATTGCCTAGCACCGCGCTTATCCCTTTCACGGCGGGGATTGCGCCACGGCAGAAGACCCCGGAGGAGATAGGGGCCGAAATGAAACGTCATTGACAGTATCTCTCGAAGGGCGCTTATCAGGTGCCCGGGGCGACTGAGCAATCCATCCTTTTTCAAGGCCGTAAACATGCCCAGTAGACCGAACCAGAGGACGTGGAATGATCCGTGGAAAATGCCGAAAAACCGTGGAAGATATAGTCCCGAATAGGCCATATAGGCGTCAAACGCGACCGGTTTATGTTCGGTCTCTTCCACTTTATGCATAAGCCAAAACGAGGATACGTGCGGAGACGCACCACGAAAAAGACGTGTCCTTTTGTGTATCAACCAATGGGTGAAACCATTCATAATGGTCTTGAATCCGGCGTTACAGGCCAGCTGGGTGCGTAAATTTTTTTTAGACTATCGAGCATAAGATTCGGTCAGCCCTTGTTCGACAACGGCAATCTCTGGATATCCATTCGCTTTCAAGAGTTCGTCTAAACGTCGATGACATTGATAGTGGAGTCGCTCTTATTCGTTGAACCCGTGCATGTCTTTCAATAGCTCAGGCTCACCGATGTGGGCTTGAGCTCTCTTCGTGGATTTCATCAAATCACACTCACGATAGGGTATAGTCAGAGACAGACCATTAGAGAGATGTGATCGGTACGGGTTATCGGGGACCCAAACCGGCTCGAGATCGTCAGGGAACTCAAACGCAAACGGCCGAGTAATGCTCTCATAAACGCATTTGTGTTCGTATTTACACGTTCGTTTTGCCATGTTCCCTCCTCTCTCGTCGCGCTACGGTGAGCCTGTTGATTACCGGTCATTGATCTTGGAACATGGATCATCTTCGCGCGTCATAACGGTGCGATATTACTCACTTTCAGTTGTCGTGTCGAGAAGTTCCGCTTGTTCGATGATCGGTGCTGCAGACAACTCACCGCGACGTAATCCGGCCGCAAATCGTTATTATTGCCGTCAGTCACCTATGGAGCGCGGTGTTCGATAAAGACTATGCGAAAATATGAGATTGCAGAGCGCAGTAGCCGAGCCGGCAACCAATGGCCTTTTGACACGAAATGTGAAAGTCCCTATATAGTGAGGGGGCGCTGACATCGACACGAGGCGGGACCTACAGGGTTGACTAGACTAGCAATCGCCACGCGAGTTGGTGTGGATCTCCTAGGAACGCCTTCTGTTGGGCTATTCTCGTGAGCCCCCATTTTCCATAATCGTAAAGCTTTTGATTTGAACTGAACCGCTGATCGCGAGCGGGTACGAGACGTAGGGGTTGACTGCCTGTCCTGAGCCATTGTTGAGC
This sequence comes from uncultured Enterobacteriaceae bacterium, assembly GCA_964639795.1. Taxonomy (GTDB): domain Bacteria; phylum Desulfobacterota; class Binatia; order Bin18; family Bin18; genus Bin18. The sequence continues at coordinate 11,035 of CAZXFE010000032.1, forward strand.
TGATAGCCAGACGACTGAAGCCGCAACACGGAGAGTGTGCACCGAATGAGCGTGTTGACGAAGAGTGAAACAAGGGAGGTCAGAACGCCTCTCGCACCAGGCTTGGGTGCCAATACTGTGGTGGGTGTCGTGGATCGTGCATCGTCTATCTCGAGTGCCCCAACTGGCCAAGCTGGTCAAACCGTAGTGGAGGAGACCAGAGATCTGTACGGCATTCAGAACTGGGGTCGCGAGTATTTTGACGTGAATGCGAACGGTGAAGTCGTGTGTACGTTTGCCACGTCCCGGAGCCCGTCAAGTACGCTCAAGGGTATGATTACCGACCTTGAACAGCGTGGGATATCAACCCCCGTCGTCCTGCGTTTCCCGCAAATTATCGACTATCAGCTGCAGAAGCTGACGGGAGCCTTCCGCTCCGCCATCAAGGAGTTTGCATATAAACGAGAATATATCCCGGCCTACCCGCTCAAGGTCAATCAGAAGAAAGAAGTCGTTGAGGATGTCTTGCGCATCGGGGATCGGTATCGTGTTGGTCTGGAAGTGGGGAGTAAAGCCGAACTCATGGTCGCGCTGGCGCTGACCCACCATCCGGAATCCCCGATCATTTGCAACGGCGTGAAGGATGAAAGCTATCTTAAACTGGCGTTTATAGGCAAGCAAATTGGCAAACGGGTGTTTCTCGTACTAGAGAGCTTGTTCGAGCTGCGCACCCTGCTTGAACTGAGTCAACGCCAGGCGATCCGGCCTTTGATCGGTCTGCGGCTAAAGTTGTCCGCTCGGGGCAGTGGGAAATGGGAAAAGTCGAGTGGTGATCTGTCTAAGTTCGGGTTCACGACGACGGATCTCTTGAAATGTGTCCGTCTTCTGCAAGAAGCTGAAATGGTCGACTGTCTGAGTCTGTTGCATTTCCATATTGGTTCGCAGGTTACGGACATAAGGCGGGTCAAATCTGCAGTCAAAGAGGCAGCCCGGACGTACGCCAAGCTACGTAAGATGTGTCCGCAGCTCGACTATCTCGATGTCGGTGGCGGTCTCGGCGTTGATTACGATGGTTCGCGGACAGCGTCTGAGTCGAGTCTGAATTATTCCGTCGAGGAATATGCCAACGACATCATTTACTCGATCAAGGAGGTGTGTGAGAGCGAAGAGATCGAAGAGCCCAGGGTGATTACCGAAACCGGGCGTATGCTAGCCGCGCCACACGCTGTGCTCGTTTTCAATGCGGTCGATGAAATTGCGCTGGCGAACGGGCCGATAGACGTGCATGACCCGGAGAGCAAACCCGAAGTCATCCAAGAGATGTACGACATCTATATCGGGACGAATGCCAAGAACTACCGGGAGTATTACCACGATATCCTTGAACAACGCGAAGAGATGTTTTCCTTATTCAACCTGGGTTATTTGTCGCTTGAAGATCGGGGGCTGGGTCAGGAACTGTTTTGGGGCGCGTGTGAACGCGCGCTGAAATTCGCCAAGGCAGTGAAGCATATGCCTGAGGAATTTGAAGATCTGGAACAACGCTTGGCTCACAAGTTTATTTGTAATTTCTCAGTTTTTCAGTCTATTCCGGATGCCTGGGCGCTGGAACAGCTTTTCCCTATCATGCCCATTCATCGACTCAACGAGATCCCTGACCGTAAAGGCTATTTGGCAGATCTGACCTGTGACTCGGACGGTAAAATCGATAATTTTGTCGACCAACGAGACATCAAGGAATATTTGGAATTACACGCCCTGAACGCAGAACCGTATTATCTCGGCGTCTTCTTGACTGGCGCGTATCAAGACGTCATGGGCGATTACCATAATCTCTTTGGCCACGTGCATGATGTTTCAGTTGTTGTGGATGAAAACGGCATTATGCAGGTTGCCGGCATTACTCCAGGCCATACGGTGGAAGACGTGCTGAGCGTGTTCCGGTACGGGCGAGAAGAGCTGTTGGCGGAGTTCTGTTGCCGCGTGAGCGAAGGTGCCGCGCGGCATGGACGGAATGGGCAGAGTGAAATTACTACCGAATCGGAAGAGAAACTGCTGCGCGAATACGAGGCGGTCTTGGGTAGTTATACCTATCTTACGTCTGAAAAGTGATCCATCCCACTTTCCATGGCACAGATTCTTGACGGCAACGATCCGCGTTCAATCAGCCGAGCAGGATCACGGCTCAAAGCCGGAGAAATCGTCGCCTTCCCAACTGAGACAGTCTATGGACTTGGGGCAAATGCCCTGAATGAAAAGGCTGTGGCCCATGTCTTTGCGGTGAAAAATCGTCCCTCTTTTGATCCGCTCATTGTTCATGTCGCGGACAGAGAAGCCGCCTCTTCTTATGTAAAAGAGATTGACGAACGCGCCACAAGACTGATGGATCGCTTTTGGCCTGGTCCGCTGACGCTCGTCCTGGCGAAGCAGCCCATTGTTCCCGATATTGTGACAGCCGGACTTGAGACAGTTGCCATCCGTATGCCCGCTCATTCAGTTGCCCTGGCATTACTGCGTGCAGTCGATTTTCCTATCGCTGCCCCCAGCGCTAATCCATTTGGGTATGTCAGTCCGACGACGGCTGCCCATGTGCAAGGCAGACTCGGAGATGCGATTGAAGTCATTATCGATGGCGGGCCGTGTACCATTGGGTTGGAATCGACCGTGTGTGCGTTGACTGAAGATCAGGTGGTTTTGCTTCGACCTGGCGCCGTGACCGTTGCACAAATGGAAGCCGTGATCGGGCCGGTTCAGATTGGGGAGCCGACGCGAGCCGATACACGTTCGCCGGGAACGTTGCGTTCGCATTACGCTCCGAGAGTTTCGGTGGCCCTGCTTGCTCTCGGGGAGCCGTTGCCTCAACCGGACTACGGTGAACGCGTTGGATTGCTGCGCCTTGCCCCGCGAACTGAGACCGAAGGCTACGCAAAGGTTGAGTCCTTATCGAAAGATGGCGATCTCCTTGAAGCCGCGGCAAATTTGTTTGCTGCACTGCGTCGGTTAGATGGATACAGTCTGGATCGAGTGATAATCGAATCAGTTCCAGAGATCGGCATTGGGCTAGCCATTATGGATCGACTGCGTCGGGCGGCGTCCCGTCGCTGAATGACTTCTTCATTCCTGATAGTCTAGGGTTTGTTTTATGTAGGTGTGATGATCTTACTGGCCAGGCTGGTGTGATGGATCATCTCACTCCGGCGTTAAAACGGATTGCAAATGTCGGACGCGGCTTCCGCGCACCGAAAATCTTTGATTTCACCACGCTTGAAGCGCTTCAATATTCCTAATACTACCCTGCATCCAGAATTGGTCCTGAGCGTGGATTTCGGACTGGAATGGTCAGCGCTGCGTTTTCGCGCAGAGGCATTTGGCTTTCACTCGCGTTTTGAAGATAAGCTCACGGCAGTTCCCACGGAAGAATTTACGCCAGAAGGACGGCAGGTTGTGTGCGGTGAAAATCTGAATAGTGTCAAGTTCTGGGGAGCGGAGGCTGTAGCTCGCTTTCATGTAACCGAGCACTGGAACTTGTCTGTTAGCTTTACCTATACATGTGCGGAAGAAAAGTTCCGGGATGATGAAACTGCATCTGCCGACCGTGTAACGGCAACCAACGGGGGAGTTGGAGCCTTTTATCAGGCTAGCGGTCTGGGTGGTTCATGGTGGAAGGGCTGGGCCGAAGGTGTCCTGCGCTTCGCCTCTGATCAAGATCGATTGAATGAAAAAGATCGCCACGACGCACGCCTCAATCCGTATGGGACCCCGTCTGGGTAACTGCCAACCTACGCATAGGTTGGGGCGTGAACGAACATCGCTCTATTCAATTTGCTATAGAGTCTACATTCGGCACAGCCTACCGTGAACCTGGATTGGGAATCGATGCTCCCGGGGTAAATGCGCTGCTGACGGTTCAGCCGCGTTACTGAAGCGGTCGTTCAGAACTCTGTGGCCAAAGGCCACAGAGTGACTTATGAGATGCGCTCTTAGCCCAGATGGGGAAGAACGTCGGCTGCAAAGCGCTGCATGGAACCACGCGACACCGCGCGATCCATGCCGGGGAAGTGGAAGAACAGGACGAGTTCATCTATGCCCGTCTCAGCTTCAAACGCTTTGATCTGGTCAAGCACCTTCTGAGGCGGTCCAGTGAAGAAATTACTCAGGTCGCGAAATCCATCCGACGTATTGCTGCGGTCTTCTGGTTTGTCATTGGCATCATGCATCCATTTGGCGTAATGTTCGACCTGGTAGTTCACGTGCGGCCATACTGTGTCTAACTCGGTGTCATCCTTGTCCGTCACATAACAAGAACGCAAGATCCGGACCTCGCCCGGTTCGCGACCGAGGTCGGTACAGGCAGTGCGGTAGATATCAATATCCTCGGGGTTCCCGATGGGCAGGAAATGACAGCCCATTCGCGCGACTCGCTGGATCCCTTTTATACTCCGTGCGCCGGCCATCAGGGGCGGCCCTCCAGGTTGAGCTGGTGACGGCGTGACTGTAATATCCGTGTAGCGCCAGAACTTGCCCGCATGCGAAAACGTTTCCCCAGACCACGACTTGTGGAGGATGTCGATGCCTTCGGTCAGGGCCTGGCCCCGACGCTTGTGATCTTTTTCAAAGCCGGTAAACTCTCCTACTCGATAGCCCTGTCCCAAGCCAAGAATGAGCCGTCCGCGAGAAATAAGATCGACGACCGCTGCGTCTTCGGCGACGCGAACGGGGTCGTGCAGGGGTAAGAGTAAGACAAACGTGCCGAGACTGATGCGCTGCGTTCTGGCCGCCACAGCCGACAGGACGGCTAACTGAGACGGGAGATAGCCATCCTCAAGAAAGTGGTGCTCCGTAGTCCATGCCGTATCAAAGCCAAGTTCTTCAACGGACACCATGTCGTCGATCGTATCGTTATACAGGTCGGCATAGGGTTGGATCCATTGGGGCGGATTCCGAAAGTCAAACAAACAACCTGTCTTCATCTAATTGCTCCTTTTTTAAAACTCAGCTGCACTTTCTAGAGTTATGGAGTATTTTTTGGGCGAGATCAATATGACGGCGTCTTTAGTGGGGGAATTGAATCGTGGTGAGTTTGCGAGTGGCCTCGACCGCGTGCAGGCCGTTAATCTGGCCGCTCAGTTTTACCTCACAGTCCAAAACTATGTGCGGAGGTTGTTCTGGTCTCACCTGTGTCTAGTCTGCGACTAATGCAGGCATGCCGTTGATAAGTTGGAGTGCTGCCCGAAAATCGGTACTACGTATGGCCGCGGTGCTCATATAGAAATGCATAACTTGTTCACGGCCGATGACGGGTACTCGGGCGGCAAAGAATTCTCCGGTTCCGTGGCTCAGCGCGCATATATCTGCGGCGAGTAAGGGTACGATAGCAGCTGTATCCTGGTTGGCGAGACCCAACAAAACCCCTCGAGTATCTGGCGCGTCTTGTCCTGTAGCGTGCGGGTCGGGATGCACCAATTCCCATAATACCCGCGCTGGGCGCGGTGGTGCGAGGTTTTGACATTCGATTCCGTGATGTCCAGTGCTTAAAGGGCAAGTAAGAACGCAAACGAAACACTTTCGAGGAGTTCGTAGCGACCCTCAGTACTGCTCCCCACAAGCACGACTCCGTGCGAAGGGGGGGACGGCTTCCTCCGAAGGGAGAGAGTCGTCCCCGTTGGTCTCAATCGGGGGTGAAAACCAGGGCCCTGTGTAGGCTGCTCGCCGCCGCTGTCGCAGCAAGTCACGGCCTAGGTTCATTGCCACGCGGACAGGCCGCGGACGGAGAGGATTCTCCAGTCCGGCTTGGGGCGTTCTGTAGCCCGCACAACGGTTGCTTAAATGTGATCATCCGCATCGCCGGCTACCGGTAAGGCAATAGCACAAGCCCCACCAAAAGCGTCGGTGTTGGGTGAAAAGATCTTCGGTAACAATGGATGACAGGGTTGCTATACTAGCGATCAGAGCCAAATCAAACCATATGAGATTGGTACAGAAGCGTACTTACTGAGGTTAACCTTTCTCCGCCCGGGTACTTTTTCGTCTGGCTGCACGTCTTCGGTACAATCAACTCTGCCGCGTGTTTTGCGCCCGCCAGACGCGCATCAGCCAGCATACCTTCGGGTCCGCCCCAGCCTCCTGCCACATACAACAGGGCGACACCAGGTATAGCTGGCCCTGGTCGGCCAGCTATACCTCCAGCTGCTGCTGTGAGTTGAGCGTTGGCCACCATCATATGCAGTAAAACGCGGGGTTCAAGAGTGGCTTCTCGCCAGCCGGGCTGCATCAGGTCTAGTAGACCTTCGAGTTGGTGTGGATCTGTGTGTTCAGCCGAATCGAGGTATGTGCCGATGTGAATCCTTGCCCCATCTTCAGGGCCGAGTTTGGCAAACGCCGAGTGGACGAAAAAATACGGAGGCTGCTCGATGCCGAGCGCAAAGCCCGCTTTAGGCCGAGGTAGACGCGACAAGCCACCGTCGATACACACCGCATAAACCGGCTTGGCCTGCGCTGCCCACTCGTGAAGGCATGGCGATTTTTCTGGAGGCAGAAGGCCTGCCGCATTGTGTGGACCGACGGCAATGAAGACGGACGTTGCCGCATACCGACTCCTATCTGCCAGGTAGACTCAGTGAACAGCGTTATTACGGTCTATGCCTACTATCTTAGCCTCCGAGATGATTCTTACGCACTCGTTTTGGGCCGCATCACGTAGTCCATCAGCCAGCGGTTGCCAATCGCCACCGACGTACCACACGTTCTCTGCAAGTGCGAGCTGGAGTTGTGCCAATGTGGCTCCCGCACTTGGGGATGTCGTATCGTCTGCTCTAGCCACTTCGCAACCGTAATGCGCTTTATTTTTGCGAGGGAACCAAGAAGCTGAGCCAGTTCGAACTTAGCTTATATGCAAAACAGGTTTGTTGTCAGAAGGGACACAAACCTCCAGGAAGAGTGTGTTTCTTAACTTGAAAAATAGCGTAGCCATTGGAAGCGTCCGGAACGCTGCTGCTAAAGGAAACGCCAAGTTCCTTCAGAATTTTTGCTCCGTCTCTTCCTCGATACAACGCATGCGGGCCTAAGTTGAAACTAAATTGGCCTTTGGTGTGAGTTGACGCTCGGCTACCAAGTTCACGTGCTTTTTCAAACAGGACAACGCTTTTTCCTGCACTGGCGAGATACACAGCTGCAACTAGACCGGCGAGGCCGCCACGAATAACAGCAACATCTGGATTAGGTGTAGGAGATAACATGTCCTCCTTCCCATTACCACTTTTGAGAAGGGGGGAAGGTTACACCGTATAAAAATATGGAACCGGTGGTTCATCACGGGATATTTCCTTGTCCCTTAAGGGGAGTCGGACTAGTGGTTTGTCAGTACAGATTCGATGAGTTCATTCTGAGGAGCTCTGCGACGAAGAATCTCTCCATCGCGTGTAGCAGAGAGATTCTCCACCTACGATCCGCGTCGGTTCAGAGTGACAGTCCCCTCTCTTTAGCCCTGAGGTGTCGGGTTACGCTCGGCTAACCCGACACCTCAGGGATCTTATTCTCAACGACTCTTGCTCCTCTATATGTTTGGAAACTATGCTGCCTTCACCTCCCGTGGAGCGGTCAACGACCCGACCACATTATGAATCAAACGTAGTCCTAGATCTTCCTGAATCGTCAAAATAGACTCCGGGTGAAACTGGACCGCGGCTATGGGCAAGTTTGAGTGCTCAACGGCCATGACTACGCCATCTTCGCTTGCTGCGGTGACCCGGAGCATGGTCGGCAGTGTTTCCTGTACGGCAAACAGGGAGTGATAGCGTGCGGCGTGGAATTCCCGAGGCAGGTTGTGAAAAAGTCGTCCATCGATCTGTTCATTGCCTTGACTATCTAGCACGTGAATTAACGAGGACTTGCCATGCATAGGGTAGGGGAGGACGGACAGCTGCCCACCGAAGTGTTCCACAATGCCTTGCAGACCCAAGCAGACGCCGAAAACCGGCAGGTTGCGATTTAATACAGCGGTCAGCGTCTCAGAAACTTGGAAGTCTTTTGGCTCGCCGGGGCCAGGAGATAGTACCACAAGGTCAGGTCGTTGCGCGTCGAGCGCGTCTTCTGGAAAACCGGCGCGCAGAGTGGTGACCTCAGCCCCGGTCTGACGAAAATAATTACCTAGGGTATGCACAAACGAATCTTGATAGTCGATGAGGAGAATTCTCTTGCCTTTACCAGTTGGTGGGAAAGGTGTGCCTTTTTCTGGAGTGAATCCACGCGGGCGTCGGATAGCGTCGAGAAATGCCGAGGCTTTGATATGCGTCTCTTTCTCTTCGGCCTCGGGGTCAGAATCGTACAGAAGAGTTGCACCAGCCCGCACTTGGGCGACACCCTCTTTGAGACGAATCGTGCGTAAGGTGAGACCGGTGTTGAGGCTGCCGTTAAACCCCATCAGGCCAACTGCGCCGCCATACCAGGCGCGGGGCGATTTTTCATGATCCTCAATAAACTGCATGGCCCAGGCTTTGGGCGCGCCAGTGACCGTCACTGCCCAGGTATGAGCCAAAAAGGCATCCAAAGCGTCAAATTCTTCCCGCAGATAGCCCTCAACATGATCAACCGTGTGAATGACCCGTGAATACATCTCGATCTGGCGTCGGCCTATGACGCGTACGCTGCCCGGCTTGCAGATGCGGGATTTATCGTTGCGGTCTACGTCCGTACACATGGTCAGCTCCGACTCCTCTTTTTTTGAGGTGAGCAGCTCCAGGATCTGATCTGCATCGGTAAGCGCATCCTGGCCACGGGCGACTGTGCCGGCGATCGGACATGTTTCAATCCGGTTGCCTTCTACACGCACGTACATTTCGGGCGAAGCTCCAACTAAGTATTCGTCTTGTCCCAGGTTGATCAAAAAACCATACGGGGAAGGATTACGTTCACGCAAACGCCGAAACAGCTCGGCCGGAGAAGCTTGGTAAGGCTCGAAGAACGTTTGTCCAGGCACCACCTCAAATAGGTCGCCGCATTTAAACGCTTCTTTGGCAGCCTCGACGCCTTTGGCGTATTCTCCTGGTTCATGGTCACAGCTTTGTTGTACTTTTCCTTGGCCGGCATACGGTTGACTTTCACCTGTGCGTGGCATGCCATGTGTCGAGTACCCGTCCACCTCAAACTCATATTGACGGCGCATAGCCCACTCGCGCCTATGGTCAATGACAAACAATTCATCCGGCAAATACAGTACCAGGTCGCGTTGGCCAGCCGGACGTTCAAGGCGTAATTTCAAGGGTTCAAACTGAAAGGCTAGATCGTAGCCAAACGCGCCATAAAGACCCAGATGCGGCTCGGCGGTGCTATAGAAGAGCTCAATCAAGGCGCGTAACAAAGAGAAGATGGACGGTTGCTTGCTGCGCTGTTCCTCGGGAAAACGCTCCGCAGTCGATTTTATTGTGCCATTGAGGTTTTGGTCCTGTATTTCAAACGAGGCGACTGAGGGTAGATGTTGGACGACTGCTGCGATCGTCGGTAAGAGCAATGCACCTCGCTCATTTAAAGCTGATACGCGAAAGTCCAGGCCACGACAGACCACAGCAAGGGGTGGGTTGATAAAACCCATATCCCAGCGTGTATACCGACCGGGATATTCGTAGCTTGATGTAAACAAGGCGCCGCGCTGGCTGTCGAGTGCACCTAAGACAGGCTCGATGGTGTCTGCCACCGGCAGGTCGTCGACGACCCGGTGGACGGTCACGCCGCCCCGGGTGTGATAATGATCGATGTTTTGCAGTAGGGATGAAATATTGGCCACAGTGTCCTCCGTTGTTCTGGAGCCGGGCCTATATTAAAAAGACCGCGACCTTTGATGAGGAGGCGGTCCAAAAAAAGGAAAAGCCGCCTCATCAAAGGCGGCTCCGTGTACAGTTGTTATACTACGTCAGCGCCACCCTCTAAGGTAGCCACCACCAATTCTGGTTGGTTGGATGAATCGACATGACTTACCAATATACCAAGCTAAACGAAACAAAGCAAATCGACAGCGTCTATCCTTTCCTGGAGGATAAGGAACTGCTTGCCAGGGTCTGACATGAGTATAAAAAGACCACCTCTCATAGGACAAGCGATCTCTTTGCGCACTTTAGACCGTAAGGATGCTGCAGCCTTTGTTCCGTGGGTGAATGACCCGGAAGTCATACGCACGCTGGCGATTGGGATGCAAACGTTGGATGTGCGGGATGAAGAAGCCTTCATTGAAAAGACTAATGCGAGTGAACACGATGCACTATTTGGCATCGTGGTGAAGGCCACAGATCAACTCATAGGCTCAACCGGACTGGATCACATCGACTTCAGAAATAGGCGGGCTAATTTTGGCATCATGATTGGTGAGAAAAGCGAATGGGGAAAAGGCTATGGCACTGAGGCCACCGCGCTCGTTGTCCAACATGCCTTTGTTGTGCTCGATCTGAATCGTGTTCAGTTATTCGTATACGAGTACAACCCATATGCTATTCGCGCATATGAAAAAATAGGTTTTCAATCCGAAGGCATTCTGCGCCGGGATCATTTTTATGCTGGCCGTCATTGGGACACGATCGTAATGGCGATAGTGCGGGACGGGTGGGAAAAGAGAAACTCCTAAAAATCCCCTCCCTGGAGGGGTGGCCGTCCGACCAAAGGGCGGCGGCGGGGGAGGGTTCCCGTACCGGCCCGAAACCCACCCCGCCGCTACGCGGCACCCCTGCTGGGGTGCCATTATGCACAGCATGAC
>CAZXFE010000033.1:0-21460 GCA_964639795.1 uncultured Enterobacteriaceae bacterium
GACCTTGCAGCCTATACCTACGAAGCCTATGCACATAATGGAGAGATGACTGCGACGCAATATTTGCGTATGCGGGCACCGACCCTCATATACAAAGCCTACAGCATTGACGTGATTGACAAAGACGAAAACAAGGCGCAGGTAAAGGTGGACGTGCAATACCGACTCATCCTTCCGGCTATGGGAGATCTGCCGCTTTCGATGGAAATGCGCGAAGGCTGGCTGCGCCTAGATGATGGGCGGTGGTACCGGAACGTGCAACCAACACGACCGGGGGGCGAGCCCGGTAAAAAGGGCCTATGACAGGCGTAAAGTTCGGCTTGACAGAGGGGCGGATATCCATTATGGTTCGTTGCGTTTACGGTGGGAGGGGGAAAATTAAAGGCGACATAGAGGCGCGGGCTGGACCTCAACGGCCACACCAGGGGGGGTGGCGTATGGAGCGAAAATGAAACGTATGATAGAAAAGTTGGTAGGAAGAGTCAGCCGCGGGGCTGGTGATAAAAATAGACGACAAAAGCTTGGGACAATGGAAGAAAGGAGAAACACGATGGAGAGAAAGAAATTCGGCGCTGGGCTGATCGCGCTTGTGGCAGGCATAGCTCTGGTAGCTGGCAGTGCTTTCGCGCAGGAAGGGTATCTACAAGGGGATGCTTCGGATGGCAAGCTGGTCCCGTATTACGAAGTAAGCAGCAACTTATCGACTATTATCGGTCTTGAGAACGTCGTGACTGGCGCCGCCGGTGCTACCGGTAACTATATCAACATCCACGTAGTCATCTTTAGCGCAGCCAGCGTTGAGGCGTTCGACACCAATCTGTGTCTGTCCCCGTACGACTTCGGGTGGATCATCTTGCAGCAAGGAGCAGCTTCCGGGACGACGCAGGCTGCGGATATTCTGAAAGCTAAGGTGCTTATCGCCTCGGTCGACGCCGACCTTATTCCCGCCACGGGGTACGTGACACTCGCTGTCACCGGCCAAGGAGCCAGCTGCGCCCTCGCCACTGGTGCTGGCACTAATGACGGCCTTGCCGCTTGGACCATCCTGCAGGATGTTGGAACTGGCTTTTTTGGCACAGAGATTCCGACCACTTCGGCCGGTGTGCATGCTACGGCTGGTACGATTACTTGCGGCGCCCCGTCGCCCAACGCCGACAGCCCTTATGTTACGGACAACACTGCAGGCTGTGACGGCTTGATCCCCCAGGGTAACACCGTCATCGCACGGTATGACATCAACCCCGACGTTACGGCAACGACCAGTATCTTCGTGTGGTTGAACTCGGTTCTCGCAACCAGGGTCGGTGCGGATGCCTTCCTGAATTGCGAAGACGAAAAGGAGATCTCGACCACCCTTGCGTTGCCTAACGAAGTAAACGTGATCAATCCGGCTACGTTGGGTGGTGTGGGGCAGTGCTCACAACTGGGACAATATCGCGGCGTGCTACGTTTTACGATGCCGGATACCGGCTTCGTGTGGTCACATGTTTCCGTAGCGGGTGAGAACTATCGCATGAACTTCCTGGGTTACAGCCTGGGTACTAACACCTTCATTCCGTAGCGGTTGTGAAGCGGATCTAAGCTAAAGAAGGCAAGGGCGAAAGTCCTTGCCTTCTTTTTTGCCTGTGATTTGTCAGAAATATGTCGGAGCCGGTTGTTCACGCCCACGACTTGGGCAAGTGCTATAAGCTCTACACAAGACCGATAGATCGGCTCAAAGAGCTCTTTAGCACTCAGCCAAATCGCTATCATCAAGATTTTTGGGCGCTTCAGTCTGTCAGCTTAAGTGCACATCCCGGTGAGTCATGGGGCATTATTGGGCGCAACGGGGCAGGAAAATCGACCCTACTCAAATTGATCGCCGGAGTCACCCGACCGTCCACAGGTAAGCTGACTGTCGCGGGCCGCATTGGGGCACTGTTAGAATTGGGAACCGGCTTCCACCCGGAATACACCGGGCGTGAGAACATTTATTTCGCGGCGGCGATGCTGGGGCTTCGGCGTGAGGAAACCGAGGCCATCGTTCCCTGCGTTCTCGACTTTGCCGATTTAGCCGAGTTTATCGACCGCCCAGTAAAAACCTACTCGTCCGGCATGTTTATGCGCTTAGGATTTGCAGTGGCGACCAGTATTCGGCCGGATATTCTCATTACTGACGAAGTCCTTGCTGTTGGCGATGAGGCCTTTCAGAAGAAGTGCATTCGCCGCATGGAAGCGTTTCTCGAGCAAGGAAACAGCCTACTGTTTTGTTCCCATAGTATGTATCATGTGCGCAAGCTGTGTCAGAAGGCGCTGTGGCTCGACCATGGCGAGGTGCGCGCGTCAGGGGAAGTGGCGGAAGTTACAAACGCCTATGAAGATTATCTGCGCGAGATAGATGCCCGAGCTATGCAGGCAGACGAAACGGTTCGGCCGTCTGCGGATTCCTCCGTACACAGCCGGCTGCGTGCAGTACGTTTATGCAATAGTCAGAATCAGGAAACTGCATCGTTTACTATGGGTGAGACGACACGGCTCGAAATTATTGCAGAGACGCCGGACGGTGTTGCGCCGGTCATCGCCGTTGGCCTGGTACGTAACGATAACACCGCTGTTTACGGCATCTTTAGTGATATCGATCGGGTCGAGCCCGAGCGGATTGAAGAAGGAACCTTTCGGATTGTGTATGAGCTGTATGACTTGAGCCTTCTGCCCGGTAGTTATACCTTCCGGGCACACGTTCTCGATCGGCCGGCCTTACGTATGTTCGATACGGTTGAAAAGGATTTTTTAGTGCGGGGAGACACACGGGAGATCGGCGTGTGTCGTTTGCCGCATCGCTGGCGTTTTGGGTAGAGAATAGGGCGGAAAGTCGGGAGGAGAAACAGCATGCCTGAGAATGAGCGCTTCCTCGATCATATGCAACGCGCAGCAGCCCTACGCGCGCTTGAAGATGAGTTCGATATTGGCCTGACTGAAGCAGAAGCGCTTCAGGCGGCGCGGCTCTTTTTTGCCCTTGTTGCATCTTCGGCGCTGATCAACGCCAACGCATTAACACAAGAAGTGGACGACCAACTTTCTCAAGTTGTGCAGCTTGGGCAGCTTGCAGGACTTAAAAGTACGGAGCAAGCCAGAGGGACGGGTGAATGATCGTTCTAGGCATTACCGGGCTCTTTCACGATGCCTCTGCAGCCTTAGTCCGCGATGGCGAGCTTGTGGCGTACGCAGAAGAAGAACGTTTGATTCGGCAAAAACACGCCCATGGCAAATTCCCCTATCGGGCCATACAATTTTGTTTGCAGCAGGCGGGTCTCAGTTTCCGCGATCTCGACGCGCTGGCTTTTTATTATGATTGTTCTCAAAGTCTGCTCAATGATTGGAAAGTCGAGCCGTTTTTCTCGCATTTCCAACGGGTCCCACATGATCTGGTTGGCTATGTCGAGAACCTGCAGATGATCAGAGCCTACGTTGAGACGTTTGCCAAAGCTGTTGGGGTGCGGCTTGAGGTTCTTGATCATCACGACTGTCATCTGGCGACGGCCTTTTTCTGCTCCCCATTTGAACGGGCAAATGTCCTGTCGCTGGATGCTCGGGGAGAGTTGGTGACGGCCGTGCTGGCCAAAGGCGAAGGCGCAACGCTTGCTCCCTTCGCTGAGATTCCGATGCCGCACTCGCTTGGCATGTTGTATTCGGCTGTGACCCAGTTTCTGGGTTTCTCACTGTGGGATGGCGAGGGCAGTGTCATGGGCCTTGCGTCCTATGGAGAAGATCGTTTTGCTGATGCATTTGCCCAGATTGTAACTCCGACCTCAGATGGGTTTGTGACGCAACCGAACGATTATTGGTCCCACGCAACCGTTGGCTGGTTGTCCCAAGTGCCGAATGGTCTGACACGTTTTTTTGGACAGCCCCGCGCCTACCGCAAAAACCCGATTGATGGGACGGACGAACATATTGCGGCCTCGCTCCAGGCCGCTACCGAGCGCATCGGGGCGCACCTGTTTGATCTGCTATATCAGCACACGGGATTGCACGACTTCTGTCTTGCTGGAGGCGTTGGACTGAACGCTAAGATGAATGGCGAATTGGCCGCCCATCCCGCCGTTCAGAACTTCTATGTACCGCCCGCGGCTAACGATCCAGGCTGTGCGATTGGCGCGGCCTTTTCGCTGTATGCGCGCGAGACCGGCAAACGTCCCAAGCCTCCCTCGCACGCGTATTTTGGGCCAGAATATAGTAACGACGAGATCAAAACTGCGCTGGAGGAGACGGGGGTTACCTATGCGATCTGTTCCGATGTGACAACGCGGGGAGCCGAATTGCTGGCCGAGGGGAGAATCTTGGGCTGGTTTCAGGGGCGTATGGAAATGGGGCCGAGAGCCCTTGGGAATCGCTCGATTTTAGCCAATCCCGCCCAGCCGGCTATGAAAGACCTGGTCAACAACCGTGTGAAGCACCGTGAGTCCTGGCGTCCGTTTGGACCGTCCGTTGTTGCTGAACAACGAGACCGATATTTCCCCACCACTGCGCCGGCACCGTTCATGACCAAGGCTTTAGCCACCACTGTAGTTGGGCAACGTGATCTTGCCGCCGCCATGCACGTTGATGCAACGGCACGGGCTCAGATTGTGACATCTGAAGCAAATCCCCGCTTTCATGCCTTGATCAGCGAATTCGGGAAACATACCGGGGTCCACGGCCTGCTCAACACGTCCTTCAACCTCAAAGGGGAGCCTATTGTGAACACACCCTACGATGCTATTGCTATGTTCCAGCGAACGGGTCTGGATCATCTGGTTATCGGAGATTTTGTCGTCTCTGGATAGCTTCACGTGTGCTCTGGTCCTCCGCTATCGGCATGTTGGCATCGCTCACAACACATCGCCATCTCTTAATGACCATGGTCCGACGGGAGATCGGCGCGCGATTCGCCGGGTCGAGTCTGGGTGGGTTGTGGTCGCTCATTCAGCCGGCCATCATGCTTGGACTGTACACCATGGTGTTTTCCCTCATCTACCGGATTCCAGAGGTAGAAGGCGGGCATGGATTCCCCGAATTTGTTTTCTGCGGCCTATGGCCCTGGCTGGCCTTTCAGGAAGCCTGTACACGTTCGGTGTCAGCTATTACGTCGAATGCGAATCTGGTGAAAAAACTCCAATTCCCATCCGAACTGCTGGTGATTTCCTCCGTTGTCTCGAGTTTTGTCGTCCAGGGGGTGGGGTTTCTGCTGTTTCTGATTGGCTTAATGATGTGGAAAGGGACGCTGTTGGGGGTTGCCGGATTCTTCCTCATCATTCCGATAGGATTGCATGTAATCTTTGCGATCGGTATCGGCATGCTTTTAGCCTGCGGTAATGTCTTCTTCCGGGACGTCGAACAACTGGCAGGTGCTGTGTTTACCATGTGGTTTTTTTTCACCCCGATCCTGTACCCCGCCAGTCTCGTTCCGGAAGCCGTTCGCACCGTTCAACTTTGGAATCCCATGATCCCTATTATCAATGCGTACCGGTCAATCATCCTTACGGGTATATTTGATCCTGGCATCACGCTAGTCTATTGCCTTGGCTTGGCGGTCGCGCTCCTGTGGCTCGGGAACTATGTCTTTCAACGCTGCCGGGGATTTTTTGCGGATTATCTATAGAGAGGAATGATGACGGTTGATGAGTAAGCAGACAAGCAGTCGCGGGAGGATTGAGGAAGTGGCCTTCCTTGATGCTCAACGGAGTCCGAGACAAGAGGTTCCTGCGCGTGAGTCATTCTCGCTTGGATTTATAGTTGCACTTTTCGAGGATATCCTTTTCGATCCGACTGTTCGGCTCTCCATTGTTCGAGAGGACAACGGAGCGGTTGCGTATGCGCGTTCCATGCGTGAGGATGGGTGGGATATTGCATGGCTGCCGCGTGGAAAATATCGGGTGGAGTGGCATACGCCTGCGCTTGCCCTCCCGAGTGGTGCCTATCGTATACAGATCGAGCTGGCGGTGATTCCCGGCGGTCGTTACCGTAGCCTCTCCTCCACCACAGCGCCGGGAATTCTGCGAGTCGTTGAGGGGAAAGACCCCGGCGCAGGTGTGGCTTGTATCTGGCGACTCGAATCCTGCGAAGGAACCACATCAATCGAGCATTTCAGCTGGAAGAAGGGGCCGCAGAATTGGTTTTACAAACACTTCGATCACGCTGCCCGCGTTATTATTTATTATATGTTTGAGGATTCTCCTCTGCTGCAGGGAAAGATTCTAGACATCGGTGGTGGAGACGGGATCACGGATCTCGGTGTGTTTCTCCGTAAACGCCCTGAACTGTTTGTAAGTCTCGATCTTGAGGCCAACAGTACGGAACTGTCGCGCATGATGCGAGAGAATGGATTACCCTTTGATAGCATTCCCGATAACTTGGTATTCAATCAAACAAATGTGAACCGCATCCCGTATCCAGATAACACCTTTGACGTCGTCCTATCCTGGGCCTCATTAGAGCATGTGTACGGAGGATATGGACAGGTGCTGAGAGAGGTCAAACGGGTCCTAAAGGACGGCGGTCTCTTTTTCGTCCACCCCGGCCTGTACTACTCGAATTTCGGTCATCACTTAGGCGAGTTTTCAAAGGAGCCCTTCTTTCATCTCACGAAGACGCCTGACGAGCTCAAGGAGCTCGTTTTCACTGCACCACCAAACTATATAGACCGCGGTGGGGTTGAATATACCCCGGCCGACTTCTGGCGGTACTATTCCGAGCTGAATAAGATCACGGTTTCGAAGATAGAAGGTGAATTACGCGCCCTAGACTTTCAGTTTCACAAAGTCGCGGTACGCACAGAAGACGTCATCACCTATACGCCAGAGCTGCAGCATTACTCGCTTCAGGATCTCACGACTCAGGAACTGTATATAAGTGTGGTCAATCGGAAACCGGCCGTCGAGAGCCAACCGTGTACCCGTGCAGTGCCACCGAAGAGATCATCAGATGGGCCTTATGATTACTCCCGCCACGAATTTGCTAAAGATCGTACGTGGAACCGGGAGATCCTGGCAGAACAAGTCGGCTTTTTTAGCGGCTGTCGAAAAGTCCTAGACCTGGCCTGCGGGTCGGGAATCTTTCTTGAACTTTTGGCTGAGCGCGGGATCCCTGCCCTGGGCGTAGAACGCAATCAGGAGGTTGTCGAATGGGTTCGAGCGCAAGGCTGGGAGGTCATCCAGCAGGACGTGCTACGCTTTTTGGAACAGTCCCAAGAGACCTATGACGGGATTCTTTGCTCTCACTTCCTGGAACATTTGTCTTTTGCCGACGTGTTACGACTTTTCGAATTGCTGGTGTCACGCCTCGAGTCCCAGGGGACGGTAGTCTTTATCCTCCCGAACCCGGAATCGATCAGGATGCACTTGTTCGGCTTTTGGCGCGACCCTGAACATGTCCGATTTTATCACCCTGAGTTGATCGAGGCCGTTTGTCAGCACTATGGTCTCCAGGTCGTGCACACGAATCGGCAGGAAGAACCCTTTGCCATCCCTCCGCTGTCATTTGAGGCATCAAAAGGAACGGTAGCACGCTCCCAGCCGCTTGCCCGAGGATGGTGGAAGGAAACTGTGCGAGGCGTGTACTTCAGGCTGCTCCGGACCCTTCGTCTGACCCCGTATGCCGATGTGGTTGGCCTAGAAGAGCGCCTCCGCCAGGAACGCGTGGCTATGCATGATAGCTTGAGTACGTGGTCCGACAAAGCGACCTGGGCTATAAACCGGATGTGGGCCTGGCCGGACAACGCCGCCATTGTGTGTCGTAAGTTGGAATAACGGTTTCTTACTTGTCTCGTTTCTCTTGTGTGTCGGAATAGCGTATGACTGGCCTGCCAAGCGTGTCGGTTCTGTTAGTGACAAAAAATGGCGAGCGTTATTTGGCTGAGCTGCTCGAATGCCTCCAACGTCAACAAGGAGCGTTCCGTCTACGGGAAATTATTGCAATCGACTCCGGCTCACGAGATCGCACCCTGTCGATCCTCAGACAGTTCGGCGTTCGTATTGTGCAAATTCCGCGGGAGACCTTTGGGCATGGACGGACGCGCAATCTGGCTGCCTCTCACGCGCAGGCAGACTATCTGGTCTTTCTCACCCAGGATGCAACACCAGCTAGAACAGACTGGCTAGAGAAGCTACTTGCCCCTCTGCGCACCGATCCCATGATTGCCGGTGGCTATAGCCGCCATCTGCCCCGACCGGATTGCCCTCCCATGGAATGGCGGCGTATCGTCATGGAGGAATTGTCAGGCCGGGCGCAGTCTTGTATGAACACCCGGACAGATCCCAGCTACGCCGCAAATCCTGCCTTTTTCTATTTTCTGTCGAACGTGAGTTCCATTCTGCGTCGTTCCATATGGGAGCGGTTTCCCTTTCCCGAGGTGGAGTTTGCTGAGGATCAACTGTGGGCAAAGCACGTCTTAGAGGCTGGCTATAAAACAACCTTTCGAGCGGATTCGTTGGTGTATCATTCGCATGGATATGGGCCGTGGATGAATTTTCGGCGCCATTTTGATCACGCCCGTGCCGTGAGTGATTTGAACCAGCGTCCACGTCTGGCGCTGCAGACTGAATTGCTTTCTGCTTGGTTGACAACCCGTAAAGATCTTTCTTTTTGGTGTTGGCGGACACAACGAGGTCGACTCCGGGTCGGCCTCCGCTGGGGCGGAGCAGCTCTTGGCTGGCACCTTGCTGCGCTAGGCGGGACCTGGCTCGGTGAGCGCAAGAATCGGCTTGCGCCGGGACTGGTGAAGCGCTTGTCATTACAGGAGAGTATTAAACGACGGTAAGTCGGTTTCGGGCTTGCCGAAAGGCGCCTGTTTCTCCCATAAGGACCGACTCCCCCAGAGGCCATTACGGTCTCGGTTTGTTTCATAAAATTCCGAGCTGTTGCAATAGACGTATACACACGCGCCATCCGGATATTCTTGCTCGACGAGGACACGTAAGGACGAACCCGCAGTTTTTGGGATGTGCAGGAAAATAAGCTTTTCGTGGGGGTTCACCGTGCCACCTTCAGTCAGCCGATCTGTCCGGTCATATACAAAAACAGGCCTGCTTCTTGTCTCATGAGCGTTTTTTACTATGGGCAAAGTATAAAATCCGCGTTTTCGTTTCGAGTGGTTCCCGTTTGCGAATATCGTATGCCTCAGACAAGCAGCGCTCAAAATAAACGAGGTCATAGTCCGTGTAGTGATCGGCTTTATTCCGTAATAATGTTTTGACCATGGGATCGTCTCGGGTGACGAACTCAATAATCAACGCGCCGCCAAGTTCGGCTAGCCAGTCAATAAACTCTTTGAGCGGAATATGCGCGCCAATGACTATATGGTGAAGCAACGCGAGACACAATATCAAATCTGGGTTTCCTCGCTCCTGCAGCGCTTTCCGTTCGAGTCCACGCCAACCTAAATTCGGTGAGGGATCAGCCAGATTGCTGATGAGCGGTAGAATCGTTTGCTGCCGCTGCTCGTTTTTTAGTGACAGATAGAAACGTTCGATAACGAGGGGGTCAATGTCCGTTGCGACAACGGACTTGGCGGTTTGTGCTGCAATCCGTGAAAAGGTGCCCGTATTACAACCTAGATCCCACACCAGGTCCCACGTTTGGGAGGCGGTGACGTGCCGCACGAAATCGGCTTTATGATCGCGCCCGCCCTGCGTATACGGCGTATTCTCGGCGTACGCAGACCACGTGGATTTCGTCTGTTTCCAGTCTAAGCGCTGAATGAGACGGGTCAGCCTTCTGACATTGGCCTGAATCAGCGTCTTATGGAAGCCAGCGCTTTGGAGATCTCGCTTCATATTCCGATCAGTGCCAGCGTAGGCCGATTGCACTTTAGCCTGAAGCGTGACATGCGACAGCACGCCTGGTCGCAGCACATCGCGCCAGGACATCAAGCTCGCACAATCCTCAGGCGTCACCCCGTCGAGACTCCCACGCAGCCAGGGCTGAAACGGAAGCCCTTTGTACGCTTGGAGCAGAAGTGGGTAGAGGAAGAGCTGGCAGAACTGTCGATATCCAATCCAGGGCTCGCCGTGGCGTAGCCGCTCAAAAGAAGGGATATCGATAAAAATAGGCTGACTGCCTTTCCACTGGATGTTAAACGGGGTGGCGTCTTTGAGGATCATGTCCTCTGCCAGCGCAGCCAGGAGAAGATCAAGGTGGAGGAGCGCGGCATCTTTAAGCATGCTAAACGACCATTCATACGGGTAGGAAATGAAGGGAATGGTGTGATGCTTGAGAATGATCGCCCATTGCTCCCGAGACACACCAGGCGGGAGTGCGTCCTGTGCAATAGGCTCGGTGTGAACAAGCTTCCCCTCGGTCACGAGGCGTTGAAAAAATGCGGTTGACGATAAGGCCGTCCACTCCTGCATTGCGTGAGAGGTCAACCCTCGGAAGACGTCTCCTTCGGCGTAAAAGACGCGGCTCGTCCGGTCCCGGAACGATCCTGGATCAAAGGCGGACATTATGAGTGGATGTTTGAGGGGAGAGGAAATCGGTTCAGTGCTGCGGCCCTTCCGTTTCGGATTCCGGCTCCGACGCTGTGCCGTCGCCCTCGGCTACGATTTCACTCTCTTGATGGCCAAAACCAAAAAAGGATAAGAGGCGCTGCCAGTATAATTTTAATAGGACGGCTAGCCCAGCCAGTCCGCCAAGCAAGAGCTGAAGGAACATACTGCCAGTTCCCGGATCCAAATAGGCGTGAGCGGGAGTAGGAGTCATTATCAACGTGCCTACGATACCTGCCAGGACAAGACCTTGCTTTGTCATTCTCTCTGTTCCTTGTATGTCCAGTTGGAGAAGCGACTCTCCAGACTAGGACGGGTAGTAGCGCATCTTTCTAGAAGTCGTCAATGTCGGTCCCGGCCCTTTTCTGTCCAGGCCACTTATGCGCATACTGCATAGCACATCAAAGGAAAAAGGATAACATATGACCTCGCCGCATGGCAGACGGAATAGTACAAAGCTCGCAAATATTTTTCTGAATAGCACCACGAAGGGATGACGGGATGGAACAGTCTCAACCCTTACGCGTTCTTCAGATTGTTCAAGGCTACCCGCCGGAATTCATCGCAGGAACAGAACTGTACAGCCAAGCGCTCGCAGCTGCACTGCAAGAGCGGGGACACGACTGTCATGTTTTAGCCGGGTCGTATGCCTTGGCCCAAGCACCCGCCTTTATCACGACTGAAGAGCGTGGCATTTCTGTTTCCCGCTATGTGAGTCCATTGCTTCCTCCGTGGCGAGAACGGCAACTTGATCCCTATAACCCTGAGGCGGAGCAGGTAGTCCGCCAACATCTCCAGCTTGTACAGCCGAATGTGATCCACGTCCATCATTGGATGCGGTTGACGAATACTCTTGTTGCGATCGCGACAGATTTCGGCATTCCAACGGTGGTGACTCTGCATGATCTATGGACCTCGTGTGCCCGAATCCACCGTCAGCACAAACACGGACATTTTTGTCAGGAACCGCCAACGGCGTCTCTGTGCGCGCGCTGTGTTGATAGACAATCCTGGCAAACCGAAGCGGAAGTCGAGCAAATAATAGCTGTACGCCAACAACAACTCAGTGAGGAGTTACAGCTCGCGAGCCGCTTGCTTGTTCCGTCCGATGCGCATAGGCAGCTCTTGAGTCGTCTCTTGCAGGTGAATCTCGAGCGGTTTCAGGTTGTTCCGAATTGCGCAGTTACCCAACTGCGGCCGCGATTGGACAACCGCTCACCAGGCTTTCCCGAGCGTCGACTCCGCATCGCCTATTGGGGATATCTTGTCAACTTGAAAGGCGTACACCATATTCTTGAGGCTGTTCGTAAGTTGCGCGACCCGGCAGCGGTTGAGGTCCTTCTTGCTGGATTGGCCCCGGATCCGCCCTATCTTGAATCGCTGAAGAAACTCGCCGATGGGCTGAGCGTGACCTTTTCGGGAGAATACCATCCGGATGATCTGAGTCGGCTCGACGTTGACCTTGCCATCTTTCCGTCCTTAGCCGCGGAATCCTATGGCTTGGTTCTGGACGAAGCATTTCAGCTTGGCTTGCCGGTTATTGTGTCAGACCGCGGCGCGTTGGCGGAACGGGTAGGGCAAGCGGGCCTCGTCTTTACTGCTGGAAATTCCCAGGAACTTGCTCAGAAAATTCAAGATATACTCGACACGCCCTCTGTGCTTGAAACGTTGCGAAAAAAGCCGGCTATTCCTTCTCCCTCTTTAGCGGAACATACGCAAACGCTTGAGACGATTTACGAAGAGGTTCGGCGCCAGCCGCTCCGAAAGCCGGGAGGAGGTGCTGTTACAGTGGACAAGGCAGCGCGGTTTGCCGGTCGCCTGGCTTCCCGCAATCGAGAAATACAATCCCTTGTCACGACACTCCAGCAAGAGGGCGAACGGGCCAAGCAGCAGGCCGCAACCTACGCGCAAGAGGGCGAACAGGCCGCACAAGAGCAAGCGCAACTAAGCGCGCAATTGAATCAGGCCCATGCCGGACTGCAGAAAATGCAGGCTGCGCGCGAGGAAGAGCGGCGCATTCGGAAAGCACGAGAGGTTCAAGTCCAGGGTCTCGAAACCGGACTGGAACAACAAGCGAGTCGAGCCCGGGCGTTACAAAATGCGCTCGAGCGCATTTACCGTAGCGTCGGCTGGCGCATCCTTGTTCGGTTTTATTACTTGAGAGAACGGATTGTTGCGCCTCCGGACTCGCGACGAGGAAGACTGTATAATGTCCTGAAACGCGCATTCGTCAGGTATTCTCAGGATGGGCTCACCGAGGCCGTCCAGGAGACACAAAACCACAGCGAGGCTCCTCCTCCGGACAAAGAGGCCTATCGTCTGTGGCGTGAGCGGTATGCCTTCACCCCTGAGCAGCGTCCGCGGCTGCAACAAGAGCTAGACAGGCTGGAGGTGACACCGCTCATCAGCATTGTCATGCCCGTCTATAATCCTGATGAAGTATGGCTGCGTAGCGCGATCGAGTCGGTGTGTGAACAGGTCTATCCCCACTGGCAGTTGTGTATTTGTGACGATGCTTCCAGCCGAGAGCATGTGGGGCGAGTTTTAGCGGAATACGAACAGCATGACGAACGGATTCGAGTCCAGACCCGGACGCAAAACGCTGGGATCGCTGTCGCTACCAATCAGGCTATCCGTCTTGCAAGCGGCGACTTTGTTGGATTTCTCGACCATGACGATGAGCTCGCCCCTCACGCCCTGGCAGAGGTCGTCAAACTCCTCAACGCGCGACCCGAGCTGGACGTCGTCTATACTGATGAGGAAAAGATTACCGTCCAAGGACAGCGCTGGGAGCCTTTTTTTAAGCCCGACTGGTCTCCGGATCTATTGCGGTCCATGAATTATATCGGACATTTCTGCGTGATCCGCCAGACACTGCTCCAAGAGCTGGAGGGCCTGACTGAAGGGCTGGACGGGAGCCAGGACTATGATCTGCTGCTGCGCCTGAGCGAAAAGACGCAACACATCGGACATATTGCAAAACCGCTGTATAGCTGGCGACAAATTGCCGCATCAACGGCTGTAAACCCACAGTCCAAGCCAGCAGCCCAAGACGCAGGCCGGCGTGCACTGCTGGCCCATGTCGACCGGCAGGGGATTGCTGCTGAGGTACTCGATGAGCCGGTCACGCCGTTCCGCTACCGCGTCCGTTATGACATCGTCGGCCAGCCGCGTGTTTCCATCTTGATCCCGACCAAAGATCGGCTCGAACTCCTCATTGGTTGTATCGAATCGATTGAACAGAAAACGAGCTACCGGAATTTCGAAATTATTATCTTAGATAACCAAAGCGAGCGGGCCGAAACCCTGGACTATCTTTCCCAGAGTTCGCACCGTGTTGTGGCCTTGCCGGGCCCCTTTAACTATTCGTATCTGAATAATGCCGGGGCGAAACATGCCCAGGGAGACTTTCTCCTTTTCCTCAATAACGATACCAAAGTCATTGCTGAAGAATGGCTCTCGGCAATGCTCGAGCACGCTCAAAGGCCCGGGATTGGCGCAGTTGGAGCAAAATTGCTGTATGCGAACAATACGATCCAGCATGTGGGAGTAGTGTATGGACATCGCGGTCTCGCCGGGCATCTGTTTTGTCATATGCCAAAAGACGATCCCGGCTATTTCGGTATGCCACGTGTTATTCGGAACTATAGCGCTGTAACGGCTGCGTGCATGATGATGCCGAAGGCCGTCTTTGATGAGGTTGGAGGTTTTGACGAGAATATCAAGGTCGCCTTTAACGACATCGACCTCTGCCTGCGCGTTCGTGACAAAGGCTATAACATTGTGTATACGCCCTACGCCCTGCTCTACCATTTAGAATCAGCCTCGCGGAAAAGTTTGCATCCTCTCAGTGATGAAGAATATTTTCGCAGACGCTGGGAGAGTACGATCCAGGCCGGAGACCCGTATTATAGTCCGCATCTCAGTCTCGAACGCTTTGATTGTAGCTACCGCATCTTTGATGAGAACCAGCTATAACGAGAGCATATTGTTCTGAATCTGAAGGATAACAGCCTCTCTCGTTGGGCGCACAGACGGCGTGAGCAGTGCAGAGCCCGATCGGCCGGATAGTCACGGGTCGGTAGGTGGTGGGGATGAAACAGCGAACCGAATTTTCGCTTGATTTGTTGCATGTCTGGACACTGTGCAGCTTGGTCTTTGCCCAGCCGCTGTTTGACCTGTTAGGTCGGCACGCTGCTTTCTTTGTCGTGCGTAAAGCGGGCGTGCTTGATGTGGTTGGCCTGATCTGCCTTCTGTGTTTGGTCATTCCGGCCGGTCTCATGAGCCTTGAAATCATCGCGCGCGGGGTGAACCGGCAGAGCCAAAAATGGCTGCACGTGGTGCAGGTGGCCTGCCTGCTCACACTTTTGGGTTTGTTGGCGCTGAAGACGAGTGGGCCCCACCTCTGGCTCAATTGGGGGGCAGGCGGAGGCATGCTCGGGTTGGCGGGGGGAATCGGTGTTGCCGGAGCCGTTTGTTATGCTTCGTTTTCGGCTGTACGGTCGTTTTTTACTGTTCTCTCCCCTGCGATCGTGCTGTTCCCTGGCGTGTTTTTGCTGAGTGCGGACATTACTCCGCTCGCATTCCCACGTACGACCGATGCGCTGTCTCTCGCCCAAGTCGTGCAGGACGTGAATCCGGCAGGCCATCCTACTCCGGTGGTGGTGCTGGTGCTTGATGAACTGCCGCTCACCTCTCTGCTTGACGAGGACTATCAGATTGATGCGGTTCGCTATCCACATTTTGCCAGACTGGCCCAGGATGCGACGTGGTTCCGCAATGCGGTAACCGTCAGTGGGGGTACCATTGTTGCAGTGCCGGCCATTCTCAGTGGAACCGGCCCTAAGCCAACCGCCCTGCCCACGTACGCCGATTATCCGCATAATATTTTTACTTTGCTCCACAGGACACATGACATGCACGTAGTGGAATCTCATACTATGCTGTGTCCTAACACGATCTGTCAGGAACCTGTGCAATACCAGGCGTTCGGAGACCGCTTTACTGCCATGTTGAGCGACCTCTCCATTGTGTATCTGCATCTTCTCCTGCCTGATGATTTTGCCGCAGCCCTTCCTGCAGTCACCCAGACGTGGAAGGATTTTGGGCAGGATAGCGCTGGGGCTGCTCTGCCGGTTTCTCAGGAGCCGGATATGGAGACTGTGGTTGCGAAGGCGAAGACCTTTTACTCAAATCGTGCGGCAGTCTTTACGAAATTCATTGAAACAATAGAAGCGACAGATACATCTACGCTGCATGTCCTGCACACGCTTCTGCCGCATGTCCCATGGAAATATTTTCCTTCAGGCGCTGTCTATACACAGTCTGGTATGGAGATACCTGGTCTATCGCTCGAGATAGAGGAATGGGGGGAGAATGAAGCGCTCGTTGTTCAGGCCTATCAACGGCATCTTCTTCAAGTAGAATTTGTTGATGGCATGATCGGCAAGCTGATGACGCGTTTGCAAGAAGTGCAGCTGTATGATCCTGGGCTGATTGTTGTGACGGCGGATCACGGCGCCAGTTTCTGGCCCAATGCGAGTCGGCGGGCCGCACGCGGATCGCATGCGGCTGATATTCTGCGTGTTCCACTTTTTATCAAAGCGCCCTTTCAGAAAAATGGCCTGGTCAGTGATCGCCGTGTCAGTGTTATTGACATCGTGCCGACTGTAGCTGACACGCTTGGCATCGAATCGACCTGGCAGCCTGGTGGTCACGCTATCTTTTCCTTTTCCATCATTTGTTCTGATGAAGCTGCCATACCGATCATACCCCGAGCAGTGAGGGGGCACGTCGATAAGATCGAGGTGCAAGAAGACCAGCTTGTCATTGCCGGATGGGCGGCTGATCTGAGGCGTGCAGAGCCGGCAGTCGACATCCTAATCTTTGAGAACGGGAAATTGATCCATGCGGACGCGCCAAATAGAGACCGTCCGGACGTTGTGCGCGTACACCACACGCCCGCGCTCCTCCGTGCTGGTTTTCACTATGTGCTTCCCTGGGGTAGGCTCGGGCGCCCACTGCAGCTCCAAATTTTTGGGGTTTCTTCTCGCCGTCGTGCGTCCGAACTGTACCAGCAGGAAGGACCTGCTCTGGGGGTTCCTACGCAGCTGCCGACATTTGAAGCACCCGCTGAACCGTGTCGCCAGCTCCCGCAACCGCAGCAGCTGCCCCCGTTTCTTGCTCAAGTAAAGGGCTTTCCTCCAGATATGTTTGACTCTGATAGCGAGCGGGCCAATTCCAACGGGCTGCGCTCGTCTCTCACCTCGCTGCAGTCTTCGCTTGCCCGGAAACTGACCCTGTTTGGGAATGGGAAACAGGGCAGTAGGGTTTTCCCTATGAGCCGTTATCAGGCCTTGGTTGGTCGATCGCTCCAGCAACTCTCGATTGTCGGAGCAAGCCCACTCCACGCGACGCTTGACCTCAAACAGAAAAGCTTTGAGGTGAAACAACCCCTGCGCTTTGTGCCCGCCCATATAACGGGAGCGCTGACTGGTGGGGCCGAACGAGTAGCAGAGCAGAACATCCTGGCAGTGGCCATCAATGGTACGATTCAAGATGTTATGCCGTGTTTTTTCGGCCCACAAGAGAAAGAGCGGTTTTCTTTCCTCGTGCCTGAAAACGCTTTTCAGATCGGGCCGAATAAACCGGCATTCTTTCTCATATCTGGACAAGAGACAGCGCCACAGCTTGAACGGGTCGCCTTTAGCTGGCGTAAGTGAATTGAGGGAGCGGAGGCAGGGCGTCGCATGGACTTGTCCGTTGTGATTGTGAATTGGAATGGCGGAGAGGACATTCTCCGTTGTCTCCAGAGCCTGAGGTCTGCCCCCAGCGCCGTCGAGATGGAAGTGATTGTGGTCGATAATGCCTCAACAGATGACAGCGTCGAGCAGATACCGCACCTCTTCCCGAGCGTGCGTGTCATCCAAACTGGGACGAATCTGGGCTTTGCGCGGGCGGCAAATCGGGGCCTCGGTGCTGCTCAGGGCGACTATGTGCTGTTTCTGAACCCGGATACGATTGTCCCGACTGGGACGTTAGATGCTGCACTCGCAGCTCTACAGTGTCGACCGACTATTGGGATCCTTGGCGTCCGTCTGCTGAACAGCGATGGGTCTGTCCAGCCGTCGTGTGGCCACTTCCTGTCTCTGTCGCGTCTGATTCGGCAGAATTGCTCCGTTATTCGGCTAGACAAGCGACACCGGAAATCCGGCTGGCAGCACAACCTCTATAATGGCACTCAAACGGAAGAGGTGGACTGGGCGATAGGGGCCTTTCTCCTGTGTCCTCAAGTTGTGCTCAACGAAGTGGGAGGATTTGATGAGGATTATTTTTTGTACAGCGAAGATATGGATTTATGCTACCGTATGCGACAGCACGGCTATGGGGTGTTGTATTGCCCCGAGGTAGCCGTTACCCACCATGGCAACCGCAGTGGTGCGCAACGCTGGGCAGAGCAACGTGAGGGCGAGATCGTCCGGGCAGAGCAGATTTTTTTACACAAGCATCATGGACGACTGGCAATGTGGGGGTTTCGTCTTCTCGCAGGAAGTCTTTTCTTATACAAAAGCAGTTACCACTGGCTGTGGGCACGACAAGGAGATGAGCCGCATACGACTGCGGCTCGACGCTATTGGCATATGACCAAGGTCTGCTTTGGGTGGAACAGGCATGAAGGCTGAAAGACCACTGACCCTCAGTGTCGCCATTCCGTGTCGGGCAGATGAACCCGGCTTAGCCCCTATGTTGGACAGTCTGCTTGCAGCCTGCCGCTCATCTGGGCTGCCGTCCGGCTGTGTCCGGGAAGTGCTGATTTGTCTGAATGGGGTTGAAGCCGACTGTCCGTGTGGCCCCCTTCGCGCCGTTCGTGATTTTTGCATGCGCCACGAGATCGCTATCCAGGAAGTAGATCTCTCTGCGTCTCAGGAGAGAGCGCCTCACGAGCAGCATAGCGGGAGAGAAGGGCTTTCGTGTCTGGTGTTATTGGCGGGCTGGCGGGGTAAGCCCAAGGCCATGAATACGCTCTGGCAGTGGGCCCAAGGTGAGGCCGTACTTTTCTGTGACGCTGACGTACGAGTGGATCCAGAAGCTGTTTCTCATCTGTACACTCGTCTGCAGCAGGAGCAACAGTTGCGGCTGATTGCTGCGCGTGAAGTGCCGACGCTTGAGGCGGGAGCGAGTCTGTGGAGCCGTCTGGGGGCGTTGCCGTATCGATTTAACTTTGGCAATGCTGGTGGACGGCTTTTTTTGATCCGCCGAGAGGCACTCCTTAGTCCTATGCCAGAGGATTTGCTCTTGGAAGACGCCTGGCTTACGGTTGCAGTTGGAAAACAGTACGTCTTCAAAGAAATGCGCGCGCGCGTCTTCTTTGTCCTACCTAAAACGTGGCGTGATTATTTTGCCGAGCGCGTGCGCATGGAAGGTGGAAAAATTCAGATCCGTCGCCAGCATCCAGGATTGCTCGCCCAAGGACCGATTGCAGCATATTCGTGGTCCCAGTTCTTGGGTCGGATTCACGTATGTGAATATGGGCTTGTGGTCCTGGTCCTGGGTATTCGGTGCATTGCTCGAATGTGGGCCTGGACGCTGCTCCGGCACACGAATTTTTATGCCTTGTATCGGCCGTTTCGTTCAACGAAGAGCTGGTCGTCGCCTGCACAATGAGCCAATGATAAAGGTCTCAGTCGTCATTCTCACATGGAACTCTGTTCCGGAGGTCGGGCGGTGTTTAGACTCCCTACCGAACGGACTGACCTTTCCACACGAGGTGATCGTCATTGATAACGGCTCACAAGATGAGACTGTATCGCTGATCACCCGCCAATTCCCCCAGACTCACCTGGTGAAGAATGATCGGAACTGTGGTGTTGCGCCGGCGCGGAACCAAGGCGTGCGCTTGGCACGCGGGGAGTATGTGTTGATCTTGGATGATGACACGATTATCCAGCCTACCGCCTTAGATCACCTGGTTCGATTGCTGGATACGCAGCCGGACGTTGGTTTGTGTGGACCAAAACTTCTTGATGCCGACGGCCAATTGTGTCTCTCCTGTCGCCTTTTCCCGACTCTGCTAGATAAATTAGGGCGGCGTTTCCCTTCCGCCCTCACTCGGAACGCCGCTCGCGAAGCCGAGCTGGCAGACTGGGCGCATGATACGACGCGCAGGGTTGATTATGTCATTGGTGCGTGCCAAATGATCCGGCGCACTGCCCTCACCGAAGTGGGACTGCTAGACGAAAATATCTTTTACGGTCCTGAGGATATCGATTTGTGTCTACGCATGTACCAGGCGGGCTGGCGGGTGGTGTATCATCCCCAGGCGAGTGTGACGCATGCAGAACGGAGAATGGCACGATCCGCGCTTTCACGCCTCGGCTGGAAACATGTCGGGGGACTGATCTATTATTTTTGGAAACACAAATATCTCTTCTCCCGTCAGACGCTGTACGCACGATTCCCCGAGTCGTGCAAATCGTGTCACATGAGTGAGGCGCTGTGAAACCCGTAGTTCCGTCCGAAACGCCTGGAGACACACGTCACACACGAGGCCGGCGGCGCAACGATCCAGCGGTTCTAATGGCGCTGGTTAGTGCGGATTTGGGCTGGGCCGCCATTGCGTATATTGGTGCATTCTTTTTCCGCGTCTATCTGCCGTTCCCTTTGACTGCGGACTTCTTGCCTGCCTCGCTTTTTGGCGAGGTCGGACACCCCTGGCTGTTTTTGCTGGGTACTCAGATTGCCCTGCTGTATTTTTTTGGCTTTTATGATTTGTCCCTGCTGAGCCAACGCGCCCGCCTCGTTTTACGGGTGGCCGCCGCTCTGGGGGTCCAGCTAGTGGCAACTGCGGCCTGGTATTTCTTTCGCGGGGACTTGTCTTTCCCCCGCTCAGTCCTCGTTATTTTTTGGATGTTCAACACGCTTGGCGTGGTCGGGCTGCGTCGGTGGGCAAGCTATCGCCTAGGGCAGTCCGGGGACCTGCGCGTTCTTCTGGTCGGAACAGTGGCGGACGTCCGCATGTTTCTTGACAGCCTGACTGACCTACGACCATTTCCAAGCTTGGACATTGTGGGGCTTGTCGGCTTGCAAGATTCCGGTTGTCAAACGTCCGAAGAGCTCGGCATTCCGTGGCTGGGTACGACCGAAGACCTTCCCCAGATCATCGGACAAGTTGAGATCGACGAAACCATCCTGGTGTCTCCCACGAGTTGGAAAGATACCTTCGTGGATCGCCTCTTACGTTTCCCGGCGAGTAGTACGCTATCCGAACGGCCACGCTTACTGGCTGTGCCTTCAGTTTACGATATTCTGGTTGGACGCATTTCTTCGCTACGACTGCATGACGTGCCCTTGGTCGAGGTCCTAAAAAATCCGCGTGAGGAGATGGCTTTTCTGCTGAAGGGCGTGGCTGACTGGATCCTGGCTGGTCTGTTGTTAGGGCTGAGTTTGCCGCTCTTGTGCATTGCTGCCGGCCTGGTGAAATTCTCGTCGTCCGGTCCGATATTGTATCGACAGCGGCGGGTCGGAAGGGGGGGGGAAGCTTTCACACTGTATAAACTGCGGACCATGATCGACAATGCAGAAGCGCAGACCGGGCCGGTACTCGCGAGGCATGGTGATGCGCGGGTGACTCCGATCGGTCGCTTTCTGCGTGCGACCCGGCTTGATGAAATTCCACAACTTCTCAATATTTTGAACGGCACGATGAGTATGGTTGGCCCCCGTCCCGAACGGCCCGAATTTGTCTCCGAGTTTCAGCAGACTATCCCCGGTTATACAGAGCGTTTTCAGGTCAAGCCCGGTTTGACTGGACTGGCGCAAGTTAATGGCGAATACCATACGACTCCAGAATATAAACTCAAATACGATCTCGCCTATATCTATAACTATTCGCTGTGGCTGGACGTTCGGGTGCTCACCGAGACGGTCAAAGTCATTCTGACCAAGCGCGGCTTATAGGT
>CAZXFE010000034.1:0-21191 GCA_964639795.1 uncultured Enterobacteriaceae bacterium
GTGGCGAGGGCAACGGCAATACACCCGCTGCCTGTTCCCATGTCGAGAATAACCGGTGTTGTTATTGCAGTCTTGTGGAGGAGGCACAGGGCTGTTTGTACGACAATTTCAGTTTCCGGACGTGGGATTAAAACGTGCGTATCAACGTGGAATTCCAAGGACCAAAATTCTCGACTGGCGATGATATAGGCAAGTGGTTCTCGCTGTTTCCGTCTCGCAACGAGTTCTCTAAACTGTCTCTTGTGAGCGGCGGAAATAGGTGTTTGGAGGCGTGTGTACAAAGACGTACGGTCAGTTATGAGCGTATGGCTGAGCAGGACTTCTGCGTCTAAGCGAGGCGTATCCACATGACAGAGCGCAAGATCGGCCTCTGCTTCGGTCAAGAGGGCGGCAATAGTGTCGGATTCAAAGGAACGACGGTCCTTCACGATATGTAGGTTCTTAGCCGGGTGACGTTAGATTGCTGAGGATTTCAACATTTCGGCTTGATACGAGGTCATGAGTGCGTCAACAATTGCGTCGAGTTCACCGTCGAGAATACGCTCAAGCGTGTGCACGGTCATATTAATACGATGATCCGTCATCCTTGATTGCGGAAAATTGTAAGTCCGGATCCGCTCTGAGCGGTCGCCCGATCCTACCATGCTTCGGCGCGAGGCTGAGATTTCCGCGTGCTGTTCTTCCTGCGCGCGTTCTAAGAGCCGGGAGCGCAGGATTTTCAGGGCCTTGGCTTTGTTCTTGTGCTGGGATTTCTCGTCCTGGCACGAGACAACTAAGTTCGTCGGTATATGAGTAACACGTACGGCCGAGTCTGTGGTATTAACACTCTGTCCGCCCGGACCAGAAGAACGGAAGACGTCAATCCGCAACTCTTTCTCGTCGATTGCGATATCAACCTCGTCAGCTTCGGGCAGGACGGCAACCGTCACCGCGGAGGTATGGATACGGCCCGACGATTCGGTCTCTGGAACGCGCTGTACTCGATGCACGCCACCTTCAAATTTGAGGCGACTGTAGGCGTTTTTACCATTGACCGTGCTGATTATTTCTTTAAACCCCCCAACACCGGTCGGGCTCGAACTGAGGACCTCCATGTGCCAATTCTGGCGTTCTGCGTAGTGGGTGTACATCCGAAACAGGGCAGCGGCAAACAAACTGGCCTCTTCTCCTCCCGTGCCAGCCCGAATTTCGAGAATGACGTTCTTTTCGTCGAGGGGGTCTTTGGGAAGCAATAAGACATGCAGTCTGGCCTCGAGTTCGGCTGAGCGTACGCTCAGGTCGTCGATCTCTTCTCGGGCGAGTTCACGCACATCGGGGTCGCCATCGTCGAGCAGGGCCTTACTGCCCTCGATATCGTCGCTGGCTCTGCGCCATTCCCGAAAACAGACGACAACTTCTTCCAGCGACGCATGCTCTTTGGCAAGTTTGGCATACGCTGTGGGATTACTGGCGACCTCTGGTTTTCCTAATGTGGCCTCGACTTCCTCGTAGCGCTTCTCGACCTCAGCTAATTTTCCCAGTAGTGCGGCTGTTTCGCTCATAATAATAGAAAAGTCACGGAACGCGGCAGAGTGGGAGGCAAACATGAAGCGGATACAACGAGGGGCGGTGTAAAACCGCCCCTGCGCAAGATTGCCTGTTTCCTCGCCAAAGGACGGAGAATAGGAATCGTTATCCTTCTTCTGTCCCTTCGGCCTCTTCTGGATTTTTGATTCCGTATCGACGTCGGAAGCGTTCGACCCTACCCGCCGCATCAACAATACGCTGTTTGCCCGTGTAAAATGGGTGCGATGCGCTCGAAATGTCTAATTTATATAAGGGATAGGTATTACCATCTTCCCACTCAATCGTATCTTTGGTTTCGACGCAGGCACGGGTCAAAATGGAGAAGTCGGCCGATGTGTCCTGAAAAACTACTTGTTGGTACTCTGCTGGATGAATTCCTTCTTTCATTCTCAACCTCCAAAAGGTAGTATTACCATCTCACCAGGTGAGCCGCAACTCAGGAGAAGACAGTCAAGTGAGCTATTATGGAAGAACGGCGTTT
Organism: uncultured Enterobacteriaceae bacterium; assembly: GCA_964639795.1. Classification (GTDB taxonomy): domain Bacteria; phylum Desulfobacterota; class Binatia; order Bin18; family Bin18; genus Bin18. Next base: position 2,048 of record CAZXFE010000034.1, read on the forward strand.
GCGTGAAATTCAGAGCGCGCTGCAAAATGAAAAGGATGAAAAGCTGGACGGCTGGCTGTTTTATGATTTTCGGGGCAGCGATCTTCTCGCCTATCGTATTCTCGGACTCGACCCAAAGGAGATTTCCACGCGGCGTTGGTATTATTTCATCCCAGCAGTTGGTGAGCCGGTTGGTATCGTCTCTACTATTGAACCGCATCGCTTAGATGGGCTGCCAGGGTCGAAATTACCGTTTTTTACCTGGCAGCAGCACGCGCAGCGGCTGGCTGAGGTGTTGCACGGCGCGCGCCGGATTGCCATGCAGTATTCGCCTGGGAATGCCATTCCGTATATCTCTCGTGTTGATGCCGGCACTATTGAAACAATTCGCCGGCTTGGAGTTGAAGTGGTCTCATCCGCAGATTTGGTCCAACGTTTCGAAGCCGTCTGGTCAGATGACCAATGGCAAAGCCATGTGCGGGCGGCTAAGGTGGTGCGCGAGACGGTTGATGCCGCTTTTACCTATCTGCGCGAACGCGCCCCCGTGTCGGAATACCAGGTCCAGCAATTTATATTAGAACGCTTCGCCCGCTACGGTCTGATGACCTATCATCCGCCTGTGGTGGCGGCTAACGGGCATAGTGCCGACCCGCATTATACTCCCACGGCGGAACAGTCCATCGTGATTCAGTCAGACGATTTCGTACTCATTGACCTGTGGGCGAAAGAGCCGGACGGGGTATACGCGGACATCACCTGGACGGGCTTCATGGGCAGCGATGTCCCAGAGCAGTATCACAAGATTTTCAATCTGGTCCGGGATGCACGTGACACAGCAGTGGCGTTTGTGAAAGACCGAGTCGAGAGTGGGCAGGTATTCTCTGGGAATGAGGTAGATGCAGCGTCACGAAAAGTCATTACTGATGCCGGTTACGGCGAGCAGTTTTTTCATCGTACTGGCCACTCCATCGGCGAAGAAGTCCACGGGAACGGCGCAAATATGGATGGTGTAGAGACTCAGGATACACGCCAAGTGCTCCCCTACACGTGTTTCTCGATCGAACCAGGGATCTACTTGGCTGGGGATTTCGGCGTACGGAGTGAGGTCGACGTCTATGTGACGGAGCGCGAGGCCATTGTGACCGGCGACCCAGTGCAAACGGCCGTCATCCCGATTCTGAAATGAGGGAGAAGCAAGTAATGGCAAAAGTATGGTTTGTACGGCAGGAGAATCGTCTCTGCGCCTTGGGCGGCAGGCCGGCCTACGACCGGCCATTGGATACCGTCCAGTGGTCTTTGGATATCGGGCTGCATCGGTTTTATACCGATCTCGCGCCAGCGCTTGACGACCGACAGCCTCCGTCAGAGTTTACTACGGCCGATATGGTGCTGGTAGAGATTCAGCGCGAGGACTTACCCGCCGGGTCAAATTACAAGGTGGGGTTTTACTCGTCCCCCTATTCTCCACAAGCGACAGTCGAGCGATTTGGCCAACCCTGGGCATAGGAAACGGTTTCTGCCCTACTGCGTTTCAGAACTGTCCGACACACTCAAGTTTACTTTGCGCTAATCCCGCGTCCGGCTGCGTTCTGCCGGGACGTAGAGCTGTCCAATGAGGTATTTTTTGAAACTTTTGGCGCTGGGCCGTTTTTCGAGCGCTTGTTGCATACACGAACGCCAAGCGGCACGTTGTCTGCTGCCTATATTGAGGTGCGCGTGCGCGCTCGAAAGTTTAATTGGCCCATATTTTTCTCGGTACAGCTTCGGGCCAACTAGCCAACCGCACAGAAAATGTGAGAGCTTGTCGCGTGACTCGACCAGATCTGTGGGATGCATGTCACGAATTTTTTTGGCCTCGGGGAGTTGTTCCACCAAGTCGTAAAAATCATTCACTTAATTCCGAAGCCCTTCGCTGGCGCCTGCGGCTTGGAAAGAAGAATCGTCTTCGCCGTATTGGGGCTGATGTTCGTCGCTCGCTGTGGGCATGTCCACCGGTTCCCTGTTCTGCTATTTTTTGTATCATAAATCCTGTCGTATATTCTGTTGAAAGGATAGTCGCCATGTCTGATTTTGACCTTCGCATTTTTTCGTATCTGCCCAATCCCCGCGTTTGGAAGGCCACTATTGCCGCGCGACTGTGCGGTATACGGATTGATGTACGTGGCAGTGCCGCCGCTGATTTGCAGAACTGGTTGTGGGATTTTGAGGCGCACCCACTAACCGACGAAGAAAAAAACGCTCAACAAGGCATCGAACGCAAGGGCCGGGCAGGCTTCGCCGGCCGTCTCTATAAGACTGAGGATTTTCTGGACGCGCATCCGTTTGGTACGGTGCCCGCCGCGTTTAGCCCGGATGGCAAAACGGGTATCTTCGAATCTAACAGCATTATGCGTGCCGTTGGACGCCTGGGGCAGGAGAAGTATCCGGTCTATGGGACGGATGCGTATTCGGCCACACGGATTGACAGCTATCTTGACGCTAGTCTGGTGTTTGCCCGCGATTCGCAAATTTATTTACTCGCCCTCATGGGAGATTCAATGACGGCAGATGTCCATTCTCGGGCGAAAGTTGCGTTCGGCATCTACTTGTCCGGCATTGACCGGGGGCTTGCTCCAAACCGCGAATACCTCGTTGGCGATAGCGTCACCCTTGCTGACATTTGCTTCGTAGCGGAGATCGCCTTGTTTTCGAACGAAAAGGCCCAGGTCAAGTTGCTTGCAGAGAACGGCTTAGACTTGGTGTTTCACGAAGGGATTGAAGCTAAGTATCCGAAAGCGATGGCCCATTTTGCGAAACTCTCTGAGCATGAGGCGTTTGCTCCAGACGTCAAACTCTATTTAGAGAAGCTGCAAAAGCGGATTGTGCGTAATACAGAGTAGGTGGTGAAGTCTCGCCTGTAAGGACTGCGTCTTAAGTATCCCATCTGGCTTATCTTACTTATCCTCAGTATAGGCGAAAGAATCTTTTCCTATTGTCCGTGTGACAAGATGCACGCCGCGCTATACACCAGCGGCGTATCAATCACTGCAATCGCCCATTTGAGTAACACTGAGCCGGGTACCATCTCACCAAGTAGGAGTGGACTCGTAAAAGGCGAGGGTGATAAAGAGAGACGAGTTGAGCAGCTGGCTGGTCAATGTTGAGGCGTTGTTACTTAGCCACGGCAAGCCCGAGACACATCTGTTTGAACTTGGCATAGACGATGACGTCTCACATGTGACTCGTTAAGAACGCAACAAAACTGGCTACTAGAATGCGTGGCCCGTTTCCCAAAACTTCAGCGTAAGCTTGTTGGTGTGTCCAGACCTCAGCCGCATGGACATCGATAGAGCCTTGTATCAAGAGGACGAAGCCCGGCTGTTCAGCAAATGAAATACAGACGGTGATCTTGGCATACTGCTTCCCCCAGACCTCAGAGGTGCTGTCGGTTTTCGGGAAGGTCAGTAGCGGGAGAATGATGTTTGAGTACGGAAAGATAAAAGGGCCGATTTCAACAATCTTTGACGCGGCAATGGCCGACACGCACAAGCCGACAACTGCAAGAACATTGAGAACGGCGTAAGCGCGGATTTCAGGGGAAAGAACCACTTCGCGTCTGTCTCATGTTTTTTGCTTATTGGCACGCCCAGCAAACCTGGCCAAAAGGTGTGTCGGAAGGGCACTCTTATCACTTTGGAAGGATTCGTGGTGTTGTGAGGCTGTACGGCTAGGGAGGCTATAGAACAAATCGAGAGTTTCTCCAAAAGCTTGCTTGCTTTCCTGGCTGTGCGAGTTCCTCCCATTCGGTGTGATAGTTCTCAAGCCATCTGCTTTCGGCAAGGACATGCGCGTGGCGATCATGTAGGTGGACGATCCGCACCTGGCGCGGAACAGATTCAAAAGAACTCTGCAGTTTGACGAGAACGTCTCTGAGAGTTTGTTCGCCAAAGAGATTATAGAGAAAATGGAATGTTCCTGCGTTGAGATCGGCTGTGGCGGCATCTTCGCAGACAATATCAATACGGACTTTCCGCCCGCTGAGACTGTCGGCGTTCCGTGTGGCGATTGTGGCGACGTCACATAACGGGTGGCCAAATTCCATCCCGGTGCAGCGCTTGACTTGTCTTTGGGCAAAGAGGCACAAGACGCGCCCTTTATCTGACCCCAAATCGTAAACTATGTCCTGCCCCCCAGGGCTGAGGAGGGTAATGATTCTGCGCATCTCCAAGTGACCTGGGCTCTGGTACCCGACTGAATCCGCATGCGTCGTCCGAAGCGCGTTTTCGCTAACGCGAAAATGCACACCTAGATCGACGAGGTGGGTGGAAAAGGGAGCGGACATCATTGTGATGTTCAACCGGCCGTCATTCAAACGCTCCCATAGAACTGTGGCAAATTTCCTCGCTGAGAAGGGCTACCGTACCACAGGGGAGCCGGGTTACAGGGAGTAGTCAAGCATGATTTTTATTTCCTCCACCTTATATATTGCTGTTCAGGAAGAGGATTTTAGGCGAATAGTGAAAGACCAACTCGTGATGGGGAAGTCGCCTTGACGGAAAAGGAGAAGGCCTAGGATACATGCGAGTACAAAGCGCTCTCACGTGTCGTTTTCGATCAGGCCGAAAAGGCCCTTAGCCCTGCCTGAATCGGCTTCCTGGAGCCGGCGGATCTTGCGGCGGTCCGGCAAAACACTGCGCAATCGACATCCAGGCGGTAGCCGCTTCTCCAACTACTCGCAGTGTCGTGTCCGCGATATTACGCACTTGGGTGACGACTTGGCAAAACTCGACCGCATTCCCTTCTATATAATGCCCTTGATTTGGTTGATTCCACTCCCAAATCTCTCCCGACGGTGCGGTGAGCCGGAGAGAGGGGATGTCTGTTGGCACGGCAATTTCGCGATTCTTAAAGGTCCAGCCGAATGTATTCATACCGATAACGACTACGTTTTTTATGCGGTCAGTGTCGCTTCGCGTTTTGCCCAGCACATCGTAAATGGCCTGACTATGCGCCCAGGTTTCCATCAGCCGGGCAGTGATACTGGAACGTACGCTCATATCTGGTCCAAACCATTGCACTCGTTGTTTCGGGTTCGCCGCGGCAAAGCGTTCTGTCATCTCAAGGTAGTAAGCGCGCCAGTAGTCCAACAAAGCATGGCCTCGCAAGCCATCAAGCCAGAGATGGGTAAAGGCGAGGCGTCCGTGCTGTTTGCCGCCCGATGCGAATTCTTTCACGAGGTCGTGGAAGGCGTTTGTATCTTGCAACGAGAGGTCTGCCGCATGATTCCCCATGTGTAGATGAGCGATGACATCGTTGATAGTCCACTCTTTGAACTGCGTTTTTGTCTCCCAGACTTGATGGTCTAATCCACTTATCCCATCTAGCAGGGCGAAGATGGCGTCACTCTCTTCTCGAAAATCTATAGCTTGCTGCAACACGTTTTGCTCCTACCATGCTTACTCATGAACAAGGGCCTGTAATTTCTCGAAAAAACCAGGCGGAAACTCCGCAAATTGAGGAAAAGTCTCAGCGACGGTATCCCACGGAGCTTTAGAATCGACATTGATATGGACGCCTTTATCTTCAGTAGGCTCTTGATCGAGCGTGGTCATAGCAATGTTGAGGAGGCCTGGGATGGGGAGACGAACGAACACCCTTCCGCCGCATTTGGCACAAAAACACCGGGCTAAACCGTCCATTTGGGGCGAGTGATATTCTCGCACCTCATCTTGACCAGCGGTGATTGAAAAGTTCGATTCGGGCAGAAACCCGGCGGTATAGAACGTCGCGCCCGAAACCCGACGGCAATTGCGACAATGGCAGTGTACGATGTAGCTAACATCGCCCTCAATTTGATACCTCACCGTTCCACAGTAACATTGGCCGGTTTGCATTGTTGTCCTCCCTTCTCGTGTCAGATCAAACAAATCACACCAATCGTAAAAAGGCCACCGACCAGGAGTGAAGAACGACACCGCTGGTACATAGTTTTGCTGAAGATTTTACTGTACGTAAAAGAAACTTTTTTCATGGTATGACATCTATGACATCGAGGTTCTCTATGCCTAACCAAGACAATCTGAAAATTTCTACTGGACTTGGTCCTCTCACGAGACTCGTGCTCCTTGTTGTCAGCGTGATCTTTATTGCCCTCAGCCCTGTCATGGCGGTCGAAGGCGAACGTTTGCTTAAAGCACACGCAGACGATGACAATTGGCTCACTTACGGACACGGGTATGCCAATCAACGCTACAGTGGCCTAGATCAAATTAATACCGACAATGTCCAGCGACTGGTGCCGAAGTGGATATTCCAGACTGGCATGTTGGGCACCTTCCCGACGAGCCCGATTGTTGCTGATGGGGTTATGTATCTGACCACACCGTACAATCATGTCGTGGCGCTGGATGCGGCGACAGGAACCCTGCGCTGGCGCTACAGGCATGAGATGGCGGTCGATACGCTGTGCTGCGGTTCCCATAATCGAGGTTTGGCCATCGGCTATGGACGGCTGTATATGATCACTGCCGATGCGCGCCTCGTGGCCCTTGATGCGGCGACAGGAGCCGTAGTGTGGGATATGCCCGTTGTCGATCCTACTACTGGAAACCCGGCTGATCTATTAGAGTTGAAGGAGCTTAAAGCCGCAGAGGCATCAAAGCCGGCAGGTGTTACCAAACTAAAGGCGTTAACGCGCTTTGCCGGCAATATGGCGCCCGTTGTCTACGACGGTAAGGTATTCGTCGGGGTGAGTGGCACCGGCTATAGCCAGCTATTAAGTGAGGCGGAAGCCGACGACCCGTCCGTGCTTGGTCGTGCCGGGCCTCGGCGCGGTCTGCGCGCCTTCCTGTCGGCCTATGATGCCACAAACGGTCAGTTGATCTGGCGCTGGTATTCAACAGCTGCCAAGGGCTGGGAAGGAGAGTTTGCGGAGCACACCTCGTTCGGTGATGCCCTTGAGCGTGATCTTACTGCTGAACGCGCCCACGCGGACACATACGGTGATGCGTGGCAGGCAGGCGGCGGTTCGATCTATTCCTCCCCCTCTATCGATCCGGATTTGGGCCTGATCTATTTCGGAACCGGCAATGCCTCGCCCGGCTATGCTGACTACAAACGCCCCGGCGATAACCTGTATACCTCATCGCTTATCGCCCTAGACGTGGGCACCGGCAAGCTGCGTTGGTATCATCAGATCGTGCCGCACGACATTTGGGGATACGATGTTGCCAACCCGCCCGTGTTATTCGACTTCCCGTCCAACGGAACAACCGTACGTGCCGTGGCCGAAGCTTCCAAATCGGGCTGGCTGTATCTGTTCGATCGCGCGACGGGAAAGGCACTGCGGCGTTCCGAAGCCTTCGTGCCGCAAAATGACTTGATGTTTCACCGACCCACTCATGAGGGCGTCCTCATTGCGCCTGGTGCGGCTGGCGGAGCCAATTGGCCGCCTACGTCGTACAACCCCCACACCGGCTGGCTGTATGTGTCGGCCACGCATAACCCTACTCGTTACCATCTCAAGCCGGGTGAGGCTGGGAAGCCGGCCGGCGTGGTGCTTTCGTTTGAGAAAGATGTCGAACGCTGGGGGACCCTGAGCGCGATCGATCCTGGTGATGGAAAAATCAAATGGCAGGTCGAAACGGATTTGCCTCTGCTGAGCGGTTCTGTGGCGACTGCGGGTGGCCTACTCTTTCACGGCGAATCCAACGGTCACTTCGTGGCTCGCAATGCACGGGACGGCGCCAAGCTGTGGCAGTTTAACACCGGAGCCGGGGTCAATGCGCCGCCGGTGACCTATGCGGTGGACGGAAAGCAATTCGTGGTTGTGGCGGCGGGTGGCCACAAGCTGTTTAATTTTCCGTTAGGCGATGCGGTGATTGCATTCGGCCTGCCCCAATAGGAAGCGGGCGCGACACCTGCTGCGGCAAGCTATCTGAAGAAACTTGTCAGCTCGTGGGCAAATCTGCAAAAGCTTGCTGCATCGTATCTAGATGCCCCTGGGCATCCAGGCCGACGCCGAGCGTGCGCAAACACAGATGGCTCAATCCAGCCTGTCGCCAGCCGGAAACCCGCTCACGCCATTCGGCTTGCCTGGGACCCACGACCGCGACGCCGGCCTCGGTGCCGATGTCGCGCGGATTGCGTCCGACTACCTCTGCTGCGTGATGAATGTCCGCTTGCACAGCAGGGAACTCTTCAGGTGTGCACAACACAAACCAACCGTCGGCCAGCCGTCCAATCCGGCGCCGAGTGCGCCCAACCGGATTGCTCCGAGCGCCTATCCACAGCGGGATCGGCCTTTGAATGGGGAGCGGATTCAAGCCGGCGCCTGACACAGTGTCCCAGCGTCCGTCAAACTCCACCGTCGGCTGTGTCCAGAGCTGTTTGAGCAATGTCATCTGCTCTTCGCAGCGGGCGCCCCGAGTATGGAAATCCGCACCCAGCGCCCGATACTCTTCGGCACTGGGGCCGATCCCAATCCCCAAACGCAGCCGTCCTTCCGACAAGACATCTAGCTCAGCTGCCTGCTTGGCGACAAGCACGGTTTGCCGCGAGGGCAAGACGATGACGGAGGGCACCAGTTGTATGTTTTCTGTGACTGCGGCAACGTAGGCCAGTAGGGTCAGGGGCTCGTGAACGTGACCACTGTCGGGCCGTAGGACCTGATCCGGGACCCTGAGGTGGGTGAGACCCAGTTCGTCAGCCGTCTGGGCAAATGCCTTAATAGCGCCTAAGTCGTTTTGTAGCTCTCTGACTGGAAGCGAAATGCCAATTTTCATCAACTCTCTCCAGACCCCTAAGTGGGGTACGCATGCTGTACGGGTTGGGGAAGGGGAGGAACAAGACGGAAGTGTCACGGCGCTAGCTGCTGCAGGTCATCGGGTGATCGCGTCTTAAGAAGGGGAAACAGTTGTTCAGCTCGCGAGCAGGCGATGATGTACGTAACGGTATCGGTCACTTCGTCTCGGCGTGCGGCGTGCCTGCCGCAATGGTGAGTTCGTTGCAGGCCGCGACCAAGAGCCGTTCGCCCGATATGCCATCCCGCACTCAGGTTGATCCCTCGATGCCATAGCCGTTGATATCCACATCGTGCCAATGCATCCAACGCGGGCGAGGGATCTGACACATCGCTTGGGGGCCAATAGCCCGTTTGTTTGATGTCTTCGAGCACTTCAGATTTCTCTTTGAAGAATTGTTTCACGACCTTTAGTCCCATTTTGAAACTCCTCTTAGCTGTCCGAACCTGGTTTCTCGGTTTCGACAGCACCTGGATGGAACAGGAACTTTTGAAAGGTGTCAACGGAGTCTTGGTAGTGCGCACACCAGTGCAACCGAGCGCAATGTGGGGCAGGGGGCTCTTCTCACTGAATCCGAGTTTGCTTCCGTCCCTAGCTTTTCTTTTCCATATGAGACTGGAAGCAACCTTTTCGACAACCTGAGTACCGCTCGCATCCCTTCCAAAACGATTTGCGTATCCTTGTTCTCTAAGCCTTCTTGATCCTGCGGACGACTTGCTTCAGGTTGCAGGGCGGCTTCCCTCAGGCCGGCGTCTTGGGCTTCTGCCAAACGGCCATAGCTATTCAGGAACTTGACTTAGCCCTTCATTTGAGACTCAGCCTCTTTTGGTAACGTGACCTCAAAGAATACGGACTTTATAGTCATTCATGACCACAGTGGACCTGCCACGAGCCTAAAGGCAATGTGCGTAAGCAAACTCGCGAATCCGGTTTTTGCATCCGGTGAAGGGCGCATAAAGCGGTAGAGTACTGCCAGTAAGGTAATTAAACCGGCTACGGTAGATATAATCGAAATGACATAGAGCTTGTCCTTAGATGAGCACACCTTACTCAAAGCAGACTGCCCCATAAAATAGGGAACACCGCAACGTCTTAAAGACGAACTCCGAGCGCGAAAGGACTCTTCAGGCCACCAAAAATGCAGGACTGTAATACCTTTCCTCTCAATCCTTCAACTCACGTATCAAAGATGTTAGGCTGCAACTTCTTGCAGGCTAATCTCCTGTCGCTAAACGGTCTCTCCTACGAGAATATGATGCTGCAGTTGGCTCCAGCTGTTTATGATACTTCACGCAGCTGCGGTGTCTCAATATTGGCATTTCTGGTTGTATCTCTTTCGTTGAAGAACAGAGGGTTGTTGTCGAACGCGATATCTGGAAACTCGAGCCCGGTTAGTTGCTCTATGAGTGTTGTAGACTGTTGATATATCTTGAAGTGGTCTTTGGTATTGTACCCTAAAAGTTCGCCCATCAGTCGCATAGACTCATCGTCTTGAAACAGGAGGAACGCATTAACCTGTAGCTCTCCGGTCTCCTTTCCCATGTGTGCAATGACCTTTCATAAGGCGGACGGAACACTCGCTGGCTCTAACGCGCTTGTGGGCGTAACAAATCTATCTATCCTCGGGAACACTGGACCGCAGAGTATGTTGAACCGGTTGTCTGCATCTACATTGTTGTGTTTGATAGCTTGCTCCAGAGCATGCCACTGATCTCGGTTGAAGTTCTTGTGTTGAAGAGTCAGGTTCGGATAATAGGATGAATCCCGACTGGCGTTGTTTGCGAACCGCTTTGTAACACCCCATGAGATCGCATCTCGTCACGTCAGGTACCCGCGGTCATACGGATTCTCCCCGTCAGACAGCTTCTCGTAGCATAGTTGCCCAATTGAAGGCGATCATCAATTCGGTGAGCAAGCCGAAAGAAAAGCCGGCGACGAAATGAGTCGCTATATAGTGGGGATCGCCGTCATCAAATTACTCCTCAATGTCGAACGGCGGAAAAATCACTTTGTCATTGAGCGGGCCTTGTAGGAGATAGTTCGTGTGGAGACCGCGAACGGAGTCGAAAATCTCTTGAATCTCGCGATCAAAAGCGAATTCGTTGTCGATGGTCGATGGTCGATGGTGTTGATTGTTCAAGCCGGTGTCTGACCAGAGGCAGTTTCCGAACAGGATCAATGCCATGCATAGATCCTTTCAATGGAAGGTGGAGGAAATTGCCGTCGATAAGAATAAGCGCTTGCTCCACAAGCTGCTTGCGTCCGCTAAGGGTCAAGACACCTGCGGATTTAACGAACGTTAGCAAGTCGGTTGCAGATGTCGGATGCGTCCGCACTGCAGAGTGAGTTCTCTCCAAGAACTTAAGGCTTGACAGAGTCTCTCGTTTGCCTTTGGGATGTGAATTCGGTTTCCTCGAGTTCGTTATGAGAGAGTCTCCTCTGATGTTTCAATTCTTTGCAGACCTCTCGTCCCGCACTGGTCCAGTGACACAAGCATAGGCCCCCAGCGTCTCCAGGGCATCAGATTCTCGTAATATTTTGGTGAGATTCTCGCGACAGAAGAAGAGGGAAAGGCCGAGACACGCAGGCGTGTTCAGTCTCTTTGTACTCAGCCCCTATGCTGCTCCGACCCGAACAACATGTCGGTCATAGTGGTGAGTCAGCGGGCAAAAAGCATAACACTGCTAGCCCTCTCAGGTGACTTTCCCGCCGAGGAGCGCCGAGGATGGTACTTTGCGGCGGCGCACCTTTTTCAAGAGTAGTCGGGGACGGTGACAAATGAAAACGTGTATGATTGTGATGCAGCGAGCGGCGTGTGTCCTCATAGAAACTACCCGCCGGGAGGAGACGAACTATGATAGAGGCCACTGCTCAAACGGTTGACCAGAAACTCACTGACCCCGCGTTTTTCACAGACCAAGATCGGTTTTACGATTTGTTGGTGCATCTGCGTCGCGACGATCCCGTGCACTGGACGGGGTGTCCGGATGAGCTAGGACTCTGGTCCGTGTTCAACCATGCTGATGTCAGGAAGGTTCCTAATGACACGGCCCTTTCTGCCTGCCTGCTTGTAAGCCTCACATCTCCTATCTCCGACTAATGACGACAGGGACAACCTCCACAGCTCAAGCAATTGGCTCTGTGAGGGTGCATGTTTACTGAGGTGGTCAACCGATTTCGTCGTGATCCACGATTCCGGTGGGAGATGATCGTCCTAGGGTGCATGTATGTGGGCTACGCTGCACTCTATATGTGCCAGGCCACCGTCGTGATTTCGGGTTCTGCCATGCTGGGTGACCCAGCACTAGACCTCAACAAGACCGCTTGGGGGGCTATCCTCGGCTGGGGTACAGCCGGCACTCTGAGTGGCAAGCTCATCAATGGGCTCCTGGCTGACAAGATCGGGGGACGTCGAGTTTTTTTGCTCTCTCTCGGCTTGTGTATGTTGGCCACTGGAATTTTCGGTACGCTATCCGGTGTGCTGTACTTCTCGGTGGCCTACTTCATCGCCCTGTTCGCAAAGTCGGCCGGTTGGCCTTCGATGGCCAACCTCATCAGCGTATGGTACGCGCCGAACTGGCGCGGACGTATATGGGGTATCCTCTCTTCTAGTTCGCGATTGAGTTCCTTGTTTACGGCGTTGGTTCTTGGCAGCCTGTTGCTCGTGATTTCCTGGCGGGAGGTTATCGCGGTCTCTGTTTTGATTACAGCCAGCGTGATTGTATTCCTCGCTTTTGTCCTCAAACAGTCCCCGAGAGATGTAGGCTTAGAAGCGCTTGTTTCAAGCGTCGGAGATCTTCAGCACAGACCTCATCCTCTCGATGAGGCTACCTTGGCTGAAGCACTGTTCAGCTTTATCCGGAGTCCGCGCGTTTGGCTGATCTGTGCCAGCATCATGTGCTTAACGGTCCTCATGGAGTTTCAAAGCTTCATTCCAATCTATCTGAAAGAAACGTTTGGATTGACTTCGGGGATTGCCGCGATTACATCGTCCGCTTTCCCGGTCGGTTGTTTGATTTCCGTGGTCTCTGGAGGGTTTGTCTTCGACACGCTCACCAAGAAAAAGCGTATTTTTGTTCTCGGTGGTTTGATGGGGTTCGCTGTCTGTTGTGTCTCTGTTTTACTTGCCATCCCACAATTGGGTATGACGAATTCTTTCAGCCTGTGGACGGCGCTTTCAGCCATTATGTTTTTTGGTTTGGCCATTGCACCCTGTTACTACATCCCGATGAGTGTATTCTCGGTTGATTTCGGTGGCAAACACTGCGGTGTCCTCGTGGGTATTATTGATGCAATTGGCTATCTGGCAGCGATGGTATTCGATTTCTTGGGCGGGGCAGTCGCAGACAAAGTCGATGGTTGGCATCACTTTCTAAATATTCTTCTTCATGTTTCTCTTATAGGGACGGTGACCTTAATTTTGTTTCTCTTGCTTGAGTATCGCTCACAGAATGAATTTGAAATCGATTGAAGAGAGGAGCTTGGTAGGAGGCAAGAGAATGGGCGGCTGGGGGCAGGTGATAAGGGCTCGGCCGCGTACTCTACAGCAATCCGCCCACATATTTGGACAGACCAACGTGGATGGGCATGAAATAGAGCGCTGCGTCCGCGTCACGAGCCCGGTGGATGCACTGAGAGGCGAAGTCCCGGTTCCATCTCAGCGTTGGCTCGAAGCTAGACAGAAACGGCGCTTGGTTCTTTACTTCCAGTAGCGGCGGCTTGTCACACTAAGAACCGGAGAGCCCCCCTCCCAGAATATCTGGGTCTCCGGCAGGACGTCTCGGTACAGACCTCTAGATAGCGCAGATCGAAGAACGGCTGAGCAAAGAGGCTCGAGGCGCCGTCAGGGATCTTCTCGTACACGATCTTAATTTCCGCTCGCAACCTGCCGTGGTAGGGGTCGAAGGCGGCATACAGCTGAAGACCCGGATCGGCCCGTTTGAGCGGTTGGACGAGTTCGGCGCTTGTAGTGGAATACACTGGTCGTGCTAGATCCTGCGGGAAGTCCTCGCGCAGGCCCAGGTCCTGCAGTAGACTGGCCAGCTGAGCCGCTGCTTCGATGGGGAAATCCATGGCCAGGCAGGTGGGGAACGGCCCTGCCGAAACTCGCCTGGCCAAACCGCACGCTTCCCAGCTTCGGAGATCGAACCGCGGCAGTTCGAGGATGTTGATGATCTGGACGCCGGGGAAATCGAGGGCGAGTAGTTCGGGCTCTGCGGTGATAGGCGCCTGGGAGCGAGGGACTAGCTCAATCTATATCACACTGCTTATGACGCCTCCCCCCGTCCCAACGCTGGCGAGGTTGTGATTCGCGGATGTAGAGAGACAGGCGAAGTCGCGCAACTCAGAATGCTTCTGCCCAATTTTTCCAGCGGGCCTATTTCAGTCTTCAGTTTCCACACACAGGACGGACGCGCCTAAACGTCAAATTGACACGGGGCCCGTGCGGGTGCGTTTCCTTGTTGATCCCGTGCTTCCAATGACGCTGAGTCTGACCTTTCATCAAGAGCAGGCTACCAGATCCGAGCCTCAGTCGAACGGGCTGCACATCTCTCTTGGTCTTATGCTTGAAGATGAGAGTCCGTTCTTCTCCCAAGCTGAACGACGCAATGATTGGTCGTTCGCCGAGTTCCGGCTCGTCGTCGCTATGCAACCCCATGCTGTCCCGGTGGTCTCGATAGTAGTTCAGGAGAACGCTATTGAAGTCGTTGCCAGCCGCAGCCTCAACTGTGCGTTTGATGGCGAGCAAGGCTTGCGTCCAGGGCAGCGGATCGAGACGAATGCCTGAGTATGTGTAATCCTTGCCCGGATCGCCATACCACGCTATCAGACGCGGTTGTGGGAACGTTTTTCCCCAGACAACGACCGTTTCAGCTTTCCAAGGAACTTCATGAATCAGGTGACGCATGGCGACGTTGTCCGTTTCTGCAAGCGTGAGTTGCGGTTGGTAGTAAATCTCCGCGTCTTGCATTGGAATGCGTTCAAGCTCCTCCGTCGTTCCAAAAAGGTCTGCAGTCACGCTTGCGCCTTTTTCAGTACCGGTCGCCCCGGCATCTCAACTGGCTTGCATTTCACCTGGTGGAGCCACACACCCATCGACGGTGGTGCACCGTAATTCTCGCAGGCGCAACCACCACCACGCAAATCCGCTAACACAGCGGCCCAATAAAGTTAGTCTAGATTAACCGGCTGAATTGGAGGGCCCCCGGAGGAACGATAGGATTCCACAAAACATCCGACAATGGAAGTACAACTTGCCATTTGCCGAAAGCGTCTACGTATGGTTAAGGAATGATCCTCGTGCGCTGATGACCGCGATGGGCAACGGTTCTGCCACTTGGTAAGCTGATTTTCTCACACGAGTTGGCCTTCCGGACCACGGCTGGATCTTTTTCAACGTGTCGTGTAGGGCATCCTCCGCTACTTCGGTATCGTATGCGGCCTGCGCTCGCAGCCAGTATCCCCTTGAGAGGCCAAGAACTTACTCAGGCGCAGATCGGTATCCGTGGTAATTGAGCGTCTCCCCGCCAAGATCTCACCTAGTCGCTGAGCAGGAACTGCGATCTCCTTAACCAGACAGTACTGTGGAATGCCTATGTGCTTCAGGAGCTCTTCGAATAGCAGCTCCCCCGGTAAGGTTAACAAAGATGCAATGTCCCTACATGCATGTACCGGTTGGTCAAGCTAGTTCGCGTGGTGCGCGGTCGAGTCGATCGCAGCCATACATCCGGCCTGTTGGTGCGAGTTCCCTCTCTGGCCCTGATGGAATACGCGGGGCGGGTACTCTCTGCTAACGCGTCCTCACCACACAGTGCCTCAACCGTCGGATTCCCGACCTTCCCTCGCTCCTCCAGAAAACCACCGCCTGGTAACATACCACCGCAACACCGGCACCAAACCCCTTGACTGGGAATTTAAAACCACAGGCCCGCAGGCCAAACTAAAACGACTCTATTCCGAAATTCAAGAGTCATGAGATACTAGTCCCTCTACAAACTCCCCGCCTCCTACTTCCAGTTCGTCTGTGAATACACGCTCTCCGCGCTGTCACATTGCGACTACCTCCGCCAAGGCCGCGCGGGACCGAATCAGTCCGCCTCCCAGCATTTCAGGCTGACGCCACAGAGACACCGCTTCTCGGACATACAGTTGGTAGGCCTGTTTGGCGCCTCCCTCTCTCGGCCGAAATCTCCCCAACACCGCCGCTCGGTCTTGCCAGGCATAGCCTCCCTTGCCCAGCTGCGATGCCTGCTAAAGCCGATCGATTGGGATGAGAATGGCAAATGAATGCCACGGGATACTCAATCGTCGAGGAAAACGCCGCGTTCCGCGAACGGAAGAACCCGCCCGTCAGGATCAAGTTTCTTCATCGAGCGTAGGAGGCGGGAAAGAGTGCGTTTGCGACGGAAAGAGGGAAGGGGGGTCGCGAAAATACGGGCGCGGTCGAAGTCGATAATCAGAGTCTCGGGCTGACCGGATTCGAGGCGAATGAGGATGTTTGTGAGATTGAGGTCGGCGTGGTAGATGCCAGCATCATGCATGTGGGTAATGGCCTGCACAGCGTCTTGTGTGACTAATTGTCGTTCTTCTGCCGCTGGATGAGTTTGTAGCCAGTCCCACCAATTGAGAAATCCTACTGCTTCGCGCGTGATCAGTGTTCCTCTATAGAATCCAAAGGCTACGTGTTCTACTCCTGCACCGAGCACCTCGACAGTCGAACCGCCACGTTCGCGGGCAGTCGCAATGCACATTAATTCTGCAAACGGGCGAAGCGGGCGGTCCCAGTAGAGATCGTGCACAAAGTGACGAACAAACCCGCCACGTTTATAGGAGCGGACGATGGCATGGCCTTGGTCGCCCAGCGCGACGCGCTGGACCGTGCCTCTCCCGCCGCGCTGGCCTGGTGCAGTTCCCTGTTCGATGTGTTCGAGCGCTTTGAGTGTCTCTGCTAGTAGACTGTCTTTGAACCACCAGGTATGGGTATCCGTTCTCTGTTCAAAGAAGCCGCTTGGGGGCGTGAAATGGCGGAAGAGGGAGTGCATGGCGTTATGCGGTTTCTGGATGATGGTTGTACATTCGCGTTCCTACTTCGACAGGCTCAGCACGACCGAATCCTTCCGGGGGCGGAGCGTTTTCCGCTCACCCTGAGAGCGTCGAAGGGCTCAGGATGGCAAAGCTATTACTTGGACGGTTAGGGCGCATCCGAATGTGAACGCTCAGAGGTCGTTGAGTTGGAATCGCCCTGCGGTTCTAATGGCTGGTAGGTCAGTCCTTTTTCCATTTCCCACAGTTTGGTGTAGGTCACAAATACGGAATATGCGTCGACGAGCGCGCTTGTGAGGCCTTCTGCCCTGTGCCGCCATTCTCCTTTACCGATATACGTTGACAAAAATCTACCGAATGGCGGAAAGACGAAATACCAGGCTTTGGCCCGCTTGCCTTGGGCGGCCAAATCCTCAGCATCCAAGGAGGTCTGAATATTGAGTTCGGCAAAGCGTTCTTGCAGGGTCATACTAATACTACTGTCCGTGGCCCATTGGAGCCGTTGTCTGGGAAGCGGTTTGTTTGAGAAGTTGGTCGACGCCGGCTAACACGTCATTGGGTTTCACCTGTTTCATGCATTCTTCCGTACCACGTGGGCAGGATGGGCCTCCATGTGGCCCGCATGGTCTGCAGAACAGTTCTTTCTCTTCAACAACCACTGCGTTGTCACTATACGGCCCATAACCCAAGCTTGTCGTTGTCGCACAGAAGATGGCCACAACGGGAATATGGCGAGCCACTGCGATATGCATAGGCGCACTGTCATTGCTTATGACCATTTGCGCGCGGTCAACGAGGGCCATAAACGTTTGGAGATCTGCACGCCCGGTGAGGTTGGGTATATTGCTGCCTGCTTTCTCTTGGATCTGCCGTACGACAGTCATATCGTCCGGTCCGCCACACAGTACGACCCTGCCGTAGCACTGTTCCAGACTCCGTACTAATGCGGCATAGCCCTCAGTCGTCCAGCGTTTGGTGTACCACACCGAGCCTGGACACACGACAAACAACGGCTCAGTTTCCGCGATCTGTGCCTCTCTCAACAAATCGTGCGCGTTGGCTTGTGCCTGTGCACTATAGGCAACGTGTGGTCGACGCTCGCATTCCTCCGGTTCACTGCCAAAGGCGCGCATAAGGCACAATATCCGCTCAACTTCATGCCGGCCTGCATCCCGTTGTACAGTCTGGTTATAGAAGAACCAGCCTGCACTCTGGCGAAAGCCTACCCGCCGCGGAATACCGGCCAAGGTCAGCAAGAGAGCTGTACGAAACGATTTGTGAGGCGCGACTGCCAGGGTGAACGTTTGCTGACGGAGCCTGCGCGCCGTTCGTATCATACCTAGGAAACCACGCTCTTGGCCGTGTTTTGCGTCAACCAGCACCTGGTCTACCGCAGGGTGGTCTTCGACCAACGGGCATGCTTGCGGGGTAGTCAAAACGGTCAGCGATTCAAGACTGAGTTCTCGACGCAATGTGGCGAGGAGTGGCGTCGTCAGGACTACGTCGCCGAGAAAGCCGGTTTGGGCGACGAGCAGGCGTTCCACTATCCGGCCTCGACTTTGCGTAGCCGCAGAACCAAATTGTCTTCCATTAACAGCCGTGGATGGCGTAGCCAGCGGAAGAGACGGATGTTTTCTTGCTGCTGGCGCGGGTTTTTCTCCCGTAGCCAGAGGGTGTACCAGGTATAAGCCAGCACCGGCAGGCCAAGTACGGCAAGAAGAAAACGGGAGTAGGGTTTGACCTTACTGCGGCCCATCTGTTCGAGTTCCAGCCCGTTCTGTTTACACAAGTAATACAAAATCGGCAGATCGATGGGATAATTATGAAACCGATGAGCTTGGTCGAGCGGAGTGTCAAAGGGAATAAAACGCCGCTTGGTCTTGTGGTAGCCGCTCAGGAGAAAGTGCAGGCGGGAATTCAGCCGCATGATATTGGGGGTGGTGAGAATCAACACGCCACCTGGTTTTAGGATGCGCGACAGCTCCCCCAGCGCAGCTTGATGGTCTGACAGGTGCTCGATGACCTCGACCAGGAGAATGACGTCGAAGCTGGTATCATCGTAAGGGAGGCGTTTGCGTAGATCCACACCATAGTCAATGGGGATGCCGTTTTTCTGCGGCCCACTTTCCTCGAAGTTCGTTCCTCGAAGCGTAAAACGACGAGCGTGTAAAGACTGCAGTATATCGCCTTCTTTACAACTGAGATCGAGCAAATTCTTGCCATCGTCCGGGATGTCGGACAGCAGGTCGGAAACGGCCTGAATCAGAAATGGGGCTGCCATATGAGTAGTCTATTCTTTCGTAAGTCTCTTACTTCGTATCCCCAAGCCTGTCCTCAATATG
>CAZXFE010000035.1:0-20550 GCA_964639795.1 uncultured Enterobacteriaceae bacterium
AGACCAATATTGGAAACGGTCCGTCTCCCTCGGGTGTGTAAATACGTATCGGCTGGTTACCTGCAACTCCAGGTATCAGTCGGTCTTCGACATTGCCGACCTTCTCAGGGTCATCCGTTGCGCCCCGCGCGGCGTCCATAGCGATACGCGCTTCTTGGGGCGACATTTGGTGTAATGGTGGCCCGGCGGCGGCCATTTGTTCGATTGCTTTTGCGACTTGTGGATGGAGCGGCATATGGTTTCCTCTCAGAGTTCAAAATTTAATGTTCAAGGTTCAAACTATCTGAGAAAATTGCGGACGAGTTGGGTAAATTCATCCGGCTTTTCTAAGGGTGGACAGTTCCCGCACTGCGGAAGAATTTCTAAGCGCGAGCCAGGTATGGCTTGCCGGTATAATTCCCCACACTCGAGTGGAACGATCTGGTCATCTTGCCCCCATACGATCAGCGTTGGAACATGTACCCGGCCCAATAGTCCAGGCAGGCTGGGGCTGAACATATAGGGCTTCCAACAATAGCGGACGACGGTTTCCTGATTGCGCGTCCGGACTTCTCGTTCTTCCCTGGAGGGCTTGTTTGCAAACAACTCTTCATATTCAGGGACCTGTTGCAGGTCGAAATAGGCAAGTTGCCGGGTCCCTTGCAGGCCATGCAGAAAGATATCGGTGATCTCCCCGTGCTGAGGCTGAATACCAGCGGCACCAATCAAAACAAGACCGTCAAGGCTGTGAGGCGACATTACTGCCATTTCCGCCGCCAACCAGCCGCCCATGAAGTGCCCGGCTAGTGTGACGTTCTTGAGATCGAGTTCATCCAAGAGCCACAGGTTGAACCGAGCCAGGTCGACGAAGGTTTCTAACCATGGCGGGCGTTCCGACTGGCCGAAGCCGGGACACGTCGGGGCGTATACCGTGAAATGCTCGGCAAGCTGCGCATGGTAATGTCGCCAGCCCAAGTTGCCTTCGATGCTATGCAACATGACGAGGGGTTTCCCCCGTCCGCCTTTGAGGAAGTGGATGTTAGCTCCTGCAACCTCGATAAAGTGTTCTTCGCATGCTGTCATCTTCGTGTCTCTTCTCTACATTGCTCTACGGCGCTTGCTCAAAAGGCCCCGGTAGATCGAGCTCTTTGCCCATTTCCTGCAGGGCGGGCAGAACATCATGTTCCATGAGTTGTAAACAGCGCATCGTATCCGCATGACCGATGGTGCCGTCATTCGTCCACACACCAAGAATGCCCGGACGGACCACACTTAGCACCTCTCGCAGTTTTCTGATGACTGTATCTGGATTGCCGACAATGACCCGATTGCTTTCGACTACCTTTTCCCAGCCGGCGGAATCGACGCCGCCGTACAGCGGGTCTGGCCGCAAAG
The DNA here is from genome assembly GCA_964639795.1 of uncultured Enterobacteriaceae bacterium. GTDB lineage: Bacteria > Desulfobacterota > Binatia > Bin18 > Bin18 > Bin18. Next base: position 1,375 of record CAZXFE010000035.1, read on the forward strand.
AATAGCGTTTGTATTGATCCACAATGCGTTTGGCTCCTTCGCGTGAATTATATCCAGGCGGGGCCATGAAATCGCCTGGCAAAGGCACACGACCAACACCGGCGTTACCAATCAAAAATCCCTTGCCGACCTCGTACGCCTTTTCGTCTGTGTCCTGCACATGTACGCGGACCAAATAGCCGAAGTTCTGCGGACCCGGCTCATAGCCCACTTCTTTTGCCGCCTCGGTGTAGATCTCCGTCAGGTCTAGGGTCACCTGCGGGTCGGTTTCAAGGTAGATATAGGGGTAATGATGGCGGGCGCACCAGATCAATGTCTCAGGGCTGCCGACGCCGGGAACCCAAATCGGGGGGTGTGGCTGTTGCAGCGGACGCACAAATGGGTTGACCACTCGAAACTGATAATGTTTGCCTTCCCAGCGAAATGGGCCCGGTGTCGTCCAGGTTTTTAGGACCAGGTCATGCGCCTCTTGAAAGCGCTCTCGATTATAGGCTGGGTTGGTATTCGTGGCCCAGCTTTCGATTCCTGTCCCGCGGACAAAGCCGGACACGAGGCGTCCTCTAGAAATCATATCGATTTCCGCCAGCTCTTCCGCTAGACGCAGCGGGTTATCCAAGATTGGCAGGGGATTGCCGAGCAAGACGATCTTGGCCCGTTTGGTCGTCCGCGCCAGAATTGCGGCTTCGAGATTCATGGCCGCGCCCATACAGGTTGGGGTATTGTGATGCTCATTCAGCATCAGGCCGTCAAAGCCAACCTCTTCGGCATACTCGTACTCGTCGAGATAGGCGTTGTAGAGATCTGCACCTAAGGCCGGATCAAAATGGGAATTCGAAAATGTGAGCCGGACGGAGCTGCGAAAGCTCTGGCGAACATCCTCTTCCGAGTAGTCCACATATGCCCGTTCCGTAAACCGCATGAGAAACATACCGAGGGCCCCTCCTTTCTCTAACCGGACACTATCGTGTCTTATGCATAAGTATCAAGCCGAGGATCAAGATGAAGATCAGGAGCAAGCCAATCGTCAGACTTGACTCTTGTGAGCAGGCCGAGTAGGGGTAGCGACAAAGGAGGACTGCCTATGGCCAAGAAATATACCAAACAGACAATCTCTTACGAATCTGCCGCAAAAATGGTGGCTGCCGCTGTAGCAAAAGCGGCAGAGCTGAAATGCAAACAGAATGTGGCGGTGGTTGACGATGGAGGCAATCTCAAAGCGTTTGGGCGTATGGATGGGGCCGTGCTGCTTGGGGTTGAGGGATGCCAACGCAAGGCGTTTACTGCGTTATTCGGAGTGGGAACCCAAGATCTGTACAACGCGATTAAAGAAGATCAGTCGCTGGTGGTCGGGCTGTCGCACTTCTCGCGTGCGACGCTGGTTGGCGGCGGGCTACCCATTGTCGCCGATGGTGAGATCATTGGCGGGATAGGTGTTGGTGGCGGCACGGTTGATGAAGACGTTGCCTGCTCCCAGGCCGGGTTAGATGTGCTGAACGGCTAGCGGATGTTTGTGACCGGCGGACCAGGCATTGGTAAAACGACGCTCGTCGAGACATTCTTGAATCAGTAGGCTCCCACCAAGACCTGTGGATGGGCCATGGCCAGTGCATTGAACAGTACGGGCCGGCGAGGCTTATCTGCACATCCAGGAAGCCATTATCCGGCTGTGTCTGGCACCTGAAGGTGAACGCTTCATTGCAGTCCTACGCCAACACGCGCCTACCTGGCTGGTCCAGCTCCCTGCTCTTGTGCCGGAAGCCTACCGAGAAGCTCTGCAGCGGCAAGTCCAGGGATTCACCAAGGAACGGATGCTGCGCGAAATGGCCGAAGCTCTCTTTGCTCTCACAGCGGAACAAGGGCTTGTCCTGGTGCTGCAAGACCTGCACTGGAGTGATACCTCAACGCTGGAGTTGCTCGCCTATCTGGCTCGGCGGTAGGAATCCGGACAGATGGGCATCATTGGCACTTATCGGACGGCTGAGGTCTAGCCCCGCAACTCTCCTCTGAAGGGCATTGTTCAGGAACTTCAAGCTCGGGGCCAGTGCCAAGAACTGCCGGTAGTACCACTGTCGGAAGCAGCGATTGATGCGTATGTCACCCAACGACTGGGCCGGGTGCCTTCCTCAGAGACCCTAACCGATGTCATTCATCGGCGGACCGAGGGCAATCCGTTTTTCATGCTTGCAACGGTAGACTATCTCACGCGCCTAGGGCTGATTGTGGAGGAGGCCGGGTGTTGGACAACTAAGCTGTTCGTTAAAGGCCATTCGATTGCCAATGTTCTCGATCAATGGGTCTTGGTATACCTGCTGTTGCATATCTGAAAGGCGATCGTTTGCTTCCTGCATCTGGTGTTCGAGATCCTGAATCTTCGCCTCAAAGGCGGCCGCCTGTTCTGCATCAAACTTGCGTTTTGTTTGAACTACCGCGCGCATGTTCTCGGCTTTTTCCGTGATCAGATGATGTACGGCTGTCAGTTTGGTGAGCTGTGTGGCCTCTGTCAGAGCTGCTAGATGGCCTTCGACAGTCTGTATGAACTTGGCGTTATCAGCAGTGATCTCTTTCTGGTTTGCCAGGAGGGACGGCCTGCTGGACCTGCAAATATCGGTCCATACCGGAGCAAAGAGCCGACTATTTGCTCGTTTTCGGTGAGAGCTGATCGGGTGTGCAGATGCCTTTTGCGACTAGGACTTTTTCAAACGAGGCGAGCCAGTGTTCGTAGTAGCCAGGAAAAGACGTGTCGGGGGATTCGACTTCACCTTCGTCTGCGGCGCCGATTTCTGCGATCAGATGATCACGGAATTCGGCCCATTGGTAGTGGCCTTGTTCACACAGGACGACGGCCAGAGCAAAGGCGCGACGTTCCCACGCATCGTGGAAAACGAGTTCACCATTCCTACGGGGAAGGGCAGGATCCCCTTCCATATTCGAGACCTTTCGGTTCGGTGTCGAACTCATGATGCGGGAGACTCGACCTTGGTCACCCCAATCATAGAATTTCTGGAGACCAGAGCTACGAGTTCGTCTTCACTCATGCCCTCGGTTCCGGCTGGACGCTCGGGCAGGACCATATAGCGAATCTCGGCGCTGCTGTCCCAGACCTTAACTGCAACCGATTCATCAAGGGTAAGACCGAAGTCACGCAGGACTCCACGCGGGTCAACAACAGACCGTGACCTATACGCGGCTTCCTTGAACCATGCCGGGGGGAGGCCCAAGACCGGCCAGGGGTAGCACGAGCAAAGGGTGCACACGACCATATTGTGGACACGTGGAGTGTTTTCTACTACGACCATATGTTCGCCCTGCAGGCCGCTAAAGCCCAGTTCGGCAATGGCTGGGGTTGCGTCTTTAAGGAGGCGTTCCTTGTACGCTGGGTTGGCCCAAGCCCGGGCAACAACCTTCGCGCCATTGAGGGGGCCGATGTCGTTCTCGTAGGTTTCCACCAACTTGTCCAGTGTCTCAGCCGACACCAGACCCTTTTTGATCAACAAAGATTCCAGTGTTCGGACCCGTTTTTCAAGCGCTTCAGTCTGTTGGGGAGTGGTGTGTTTCTCAAGATATGGATTCGGCGGCGCGTCATGAGTGCTATTGCCGTGAAGATGTTCATCGCTCATCGTGGTCCTCCTTAGGCTGGATCGAGGTAGTCTTCCCACAAATCGATATACCGACGGTCTATGGCTGAAACGTCTGGGCCCCAGAGCTCCTGGGCATCAAAACACACAGAATACAGAGGCTGGGGCTGCTCGCCTTTTCCGTGGGCATTGGCATCCGGATAAACAAAAGTGCCGTGGACGTGGGCTATCACGCCATTTTTGCCTCGCACATAACGTGGCAGGCGTGTATGCCCTGTCGGATTGAGATTGCGTGCCCGGACTTTATCTCCTGCCTTAAAACGAGGGGTGAGTCTGCCTGTTTCTCGATTAGTGGGCGCGCCCCCATGAACGACTGTCGAGACCGCTTCAGGCGGTAGTGGCCCTGGTGCTTCCTGTCTTGTCCCTGTTGTGATTCCACTTGTAAGCTCTTCTGGTGTGAGCAGGCCTTTTTCTAGGACGATTGATTCAAGCGCGGCAAGCCAATGTTCGTAGTATGTTGACGACAAGTAATGAGCCGGGTCCATGCGCTCGATGGCATGCCGAAAACCGTCCAGCGTATCAAGCTGCCCCATGCCGAGCATGGTCATAGCAAACATCCGTTTTTCCCACTCGGCGTGGAAGACCGGCTCGTTTTCTTCTGGTTTGACCGAGCCGTAGCAGGTCATACCGCCCATGTCATGTATGCCATTCATCTGAATTCCCTCCGATCCCAGCCCTTGGACAAAACCCTAACACCCGCCCTATAGAGGGTCAATGAATTTTGATTGGCGTAATCCTACGATTTATTGTCGGATTCCTGCAGCCAGGCCTGAGCCACTTCGAGGTGAGAGGCAAACCAAACACCCTCATGTCCAGATATATGTTGGATGAGACGTTCCAGCATAGCCATACGCGAACGACGGCCAATAATTTGCGGATGCATGACAATGCCGAGAAAGCCACCATCGGCGTACGCCCCGTCAAATTCTGCTTGCCAAATTTCGTACACTTTGTTCTGACTCGACATGCCCGCGTAATAGGGGGAAAAGCTAAAGAAGAAGTGTGCTGCGTCGTCGAGCTCCCAGCTATAGGGAACTTCAAGCAGTTGGCGGCTGGTCTGTGGGGTAGTTAGCCAGTACGGATTGTCATCGCCAACCAGGCTGCTGTCATACACAAAATCATGGTCGAGCAAGAGATCGAGCGTGTGTGGCCCGGTATTGCCGGCTGGAGAACGGTAGCCTTTTGGCGCTTGGCCAGTAATGCGTTTGAGGCTTTCCGTACCCTTGAGAAGAACTTCTAGCTCGACCTCACGCCCTTTGTTCCCGACAAATTCGTGCTCATAGCCATGATGTCCGATCTCATGTCCGTCGGCGTGCATTTGTTCGATCAAATGAGGATACTTGTCGGCTGACCAGCCCGGCACGAAAAAGGTTGTCTTGATTTCATATTTTTTGAGCAAATTCAGAATCCGTGGCACCCCGGCCCGCGCGCCATACTCCCCACGCGACATCTGGCCGGGGTAGGGTTGCCGCATGGTTTTAAACCAGAGTGTCTCCGCATCAAAATCAAATGTCAGTCCAACTGCGCAACGTTTGCCGTTTGGCCACATGGAAACCTCCCTTGTTTGAAGAGACCGACTCGCTCTCTAATTGGAGCAGTGTAGAATACCGAGAGACGATTCTCAAATGAAACATTACAATGCATTGAAAAGAAACAGAAGAAGTTCTAGTCGTAAGCAATCACTGAGAAAATATGTCTCAAACGATCTTGGCAGAATACTCCATACCGCTGAAGGTCAAAGTGCAGGCAACCAAAGTGACGGATGAACAACTCGCTCTTCTGTGCCGAGAGAATCAAGAGCTTCGCTTGACGGCGATTCAGTACTCCCAGGATTTGTCCTATCTGTTCGGGAATTGTGGTAGGTGAGATGCGTCCTATAGACTTGGAGCGGAAGCGGGCGTTTGCTCGCGGTTTTGCTGCATCTATTCTCGCAGTGCCTCATTACCTAGGCGATTGATACCTCCCCCCGTAGATTCAAACCACGCTGACACGTCAACATCAACTCCCAAGCTAATCAGTTTCTCCTGTAGGTAACGGAGTTGCACCTCTCTCACCTTTCCGGCAGATAGGGCAGAGGAAAAGGCAGTGAAGAAAGAGATAGAACATGACTAATTTTTTCAACGGACCAAAACCCAGATTGTTCGGTCATCGTGGCGCCAGCGGTGAGGCACCGGAGAATACCATGGCCGCGTTTCAGCGAGCTGTGGATCTGGGAGTTGAATACATTGAGCTGGATGTCCAGGCGGCCGAAGATGGCCAGATTATGGTCATTCACGATGCAACCATCGAGCGCACGACGAATGGCCTGGGTGGAGTGAGTGAATACTCCCTGGCTGCACTCCAGCAGCTTGATGCCGGCTATCGTTTTTCGCCCGATGAGGGCAAGACGCTGCCTTTTCGTGCCTCTGATGTCATTATTCCGTCGCTGAGAGAAGTCCTTAGCAGCTTTCCAAACGTGAAGTTTACGGTTGAGAATAAACAATTAGAGCCGCCTATCGAAGAGCAGGTGATTGCTGTTGTGAGAGACTGCGGCAAAGGCGATGATGTGATCCTGGCTTCAGAACATGAGGCTGTTCTCGTCCGTACTAGAGAGCTGGCGCCGGTAATCCCGACAAACCTTGGCTATAACGAGGTTGCCGATTTTATCCAGCGCGTTGCCACCGATCAGCTAGTAGGATATGAGCCGCCTGGCCAGGCGCTTCAAATTCCACCCAAGTATCAAGACATACCGCTGGTGACGGAACAAACCGTTGCTGCTGCACATCAGCTCGGTTTAGAGATTCATGTCTGGACGATTAATGATCCTCAGGAGATAGGCAGCTTACTTGATCTCGGGGTAGACGGAGTGATGTCGGACTTTCCTGGGCGGTTGTTGGAAGTGGTGAAGAAGAGAGGGTAAAGAAGATTCTACTTATCATAACCCCTTCAATTTCGCTTAGGATAGGCTTCTCCCTTAAGGGAGAAGGGATTTTTAGTAGGGCCGCCCCTACATGTCAGCTGATCTTGGGCATAACCTCGGTTGCAAAGCGTTCAATGCCGTCACGGAATGTATCTGCATCCGTGTAGCGCCCCAGACCCAGGATGTAATAATTAGCCCCGGCTTCTTGCATGGCCGAGATCTTGTCGATCATCGGCTCGGCACTTCCTTTGCGGACCATGCCGCCGACGATGAGATCCGGCATAGACCGGCCGTGCTTCTCTGACTCCTCTCTTAAATGTGTAGCGATCTTGGCCAGGTCTCCTGACTGGATTCCAATTGGATAATAGCCGTCACCATATTTAATCGTCCGCTCGATTGCTTTCGGCCCCATTCCTCCAATCCATATGGGCGGGCGGGCCGGACGCGGGGCGAAAACGAATTCTGGGAATCTGATGTGTTTCCCGTCATAGGAACTCGCATCATTGTCGAATAATTGATGCATGACTTCGAGAGTTTCATTGGTGAGTGCGCCACGTTTGCGCGGATCAACTCCCAAGGCTTCAAATTCCGGTCGCAGCCAGCCGACCCCCGCGCCAAGAATGATGCGTTCGCCCGATAACTCTTGGAGTGTGGCGATTTGTTTGGCCATATACACCGCAGGACGGTAGGGAAAGACAAGGACGGAAATACCGAGCCGGATCTTTTGGGTCAGCGCCGCAAAATATGCCAGGGTGGTCAGTGGCTCAAAATAACGTCCGTCTGAACCCTCGGTTTGATCAGGCGGAATAGCCAGATGATCGACTACAAACGCCGCATCAAAGCCGGCTTCTTCTACAGCTTTGGCGCACGCGCCGAGCGTCTCTCGGGTTGCTGCTGGACCCATATTGCGGATGACGACACCAAATTTCATTCGTCTTCTCCTTTTCCGTCTTGAAACAGACGTTCAGCCAAGTCCTCGGCAAGAGCCGAGCGTGCGTCTTCGTCCTCACGCAGCAGATCAAAGGACAGGTTCATTAACATCTTTCCGAGTACTTCACGTTGGAGAACATTGAGACTAACGGCGTGTGGTTGCTCCTCTTCCAGCAGAGTCAGGAGCGTTTCCATAGAGCGGACACCAACGTCATTCTCCTGCCGAGCCAACCGGTCTCCAGCCATACCTGCAGCTTGGTGGAGTAAAGCAGCCTCCTCAGCGCTGAGGGGATAAGAGGACATGGGTGTCTATGTTTTCTTCGACTACTGTAAATCCGGAAACAGCCACGGCGCTTCGTCTTTGCGGCGTTGCTCATACGCGCTGATATCCTTCTCGTTTTGCAGCGTGAGCTCAATTTCATCCGAACCGTTTAGCAGACAGTCTTTCCGAAACGGATCAACGTCGAAATGAAAACTCGTTCCTCTTGGCGTGCTGACCGTTTGGGCTGCTAAATCAACCGTTAATTGGTAGCCCGGCTGGGCTTCGACTTCTTTGAATAATTGATCGACTTCTTCGTTTTTCAAGACAACGGGCAGCATGCCGTTTTTGAAGCAGTTACCAAAAAATATGTCAGCAAAGCTAGGCGCGATGACGCACCGAAAGCCATAGTCTAATAGGGCCCACGGCGCATGCTCACGAGACGAACCGCAGCCGAAGTTATCGCGTGCCATGAGAATGCTCGCCCCTTCGTAACGCCGCTGATTTAAGACAAAGCCGTCCTGCGGATTGCCGTCGTTTGTGTAGCGCCAGTCGGAGAATAAACCTTCACGCATACCCGTGCGCTTTATGGTTTTCAAATATTGTTTGGGAATGATTTGATCGGTATCGACATTGACCCGGTCGAGTGGGGCAATAATGCCTTTGAGCGTCGTAAAAGCGTCCATAGCATTTTCCTTTATGTCTGCGGTAAGGGACTAGCGCCAGTTCCTGATGTCAACAAAACGACCTTCAATGGCAGCCGCAGCGGCCATGGCTGGGGAAACCAGATGGGTTCGCCCCCCCTTGCCTTGGCGGCCTTCAAAGTTGCGGTTGCTGGTCGAGGCGCAACGTTCACCGGGCTGCAGTGTATCGGCATTCATGGCCAGGCACATCGAACAGCCGGCTTCGCGCCACTCAAATCCTGCGTCTTTAAAGATTACGTCCAGGCCTTCGTCTTCGGCTTGTTTTTTTATTAAGCCAGAGCCTGGAACGACCAACGCATTGACGGTTGAAGCAACTTTTTTACCCTTGGCGTACTGGGCGGCAATGCGCAGATCCTCGATACGTGAATTGGTGCATGAACCAATAAAAACTCGGTCTATCGTAATCTCAGTAATCGGCGTTCCTGCGGTGAGATCCATATACGCGAGTGCCCGCTCTGTTGCCTCTTGCGTCTCTGGCGAAGGCATGTCGGAAGGACTTGGAACAATCCCCCTGATGTCTGTGACCATGCCGGGATTGGTACCCCAGGTGACTTGGGGCGCAATATCTGCAGCTTGCAGCTCTAGAGTCTTATCAAAGCTTGCGTCAGGGCCGGATGGCAGTTGTTTCCAGGCTGCTACCGCACGCTCGAACATGTTGTCTTTGGGCGCGAAAGGTCTGCCTTTGATATAGGCAAACGTCTTGTCGTCTGGAGCAACCATACCCGCACGAGCTCCGCCTTCAATGGACATATTGCATAGTGTCATGCGGCCTTCCATGGACAAAGCTTGAATGGCAGAGCCGGTGTACTCAATAACGTGACCCGTTCCGCCCGCAGTCCCGATTTTACCAATAATGGCCAGAATAATATCTTTGGCTGAGCAGCGCTCGGGCAATATTCCTTCAACCCGAATCTGCATGGTCTTGGCTTTCTTTTGCAGCAGACATTGAGAGGCTAAAACATGTTCAACCTCGCTGGTGCCAATGCCAAAGGAAAGAGCGCCAAACGCGCCATGTGTGGCGGTATGCGAGTCTCCACACACAATGACCATGCCCGGAAGCGTGAGTCCTTGCTCTGGCCCGATAACGTGGACGATGCCCTGGCGGATGTCGTCTATATCAAAAATTTGGACGCCCGTTGTGCGGCAGTTCTCTTGCAGGGCCTCGATCTGCCTGGCGGCCACCGCGTCCTCAATGGGTTTATCCCGGTCTGTTGTTGGAACATTATGGTCAGGCACGGCTATCGTGGCTGGGGTGCGGCGCACCTTACGGCCGGCCAGCTGTAAGCCCTCGAAGGCCTGGGGAGAGGTCACTTCGTGGGTGAGGTGACGGTCAACATACAAGAGTGCAGTGCCGTCTTCTTCCGCTCGCACTACGTGGGAGGCCCAAATTTTTTCAAACATTGTCTTGGCAGCCATGATGTACCCCTTTATTCCCTTTTGTCTTTCTTGGGCAGCATTACTCGAGGACCTATACCTTTCTCAGATTTGTAACAGACTGGCAAGATGGCGAGATGGAAGGCGGTAGTTGGGTGTGGTAGGATGTCCACACCGAGTCGGAGGGCATGCGTCCGCATGTCTCATCTACTCAAAAAAGTAACGAAAACCTGTCTTCCAGGGAGAATTCTATGGGCGAGTGGACCGTTGATGTGAACGAGAAAGATTTTGAGCAAGATGTGCTAGAGCGTTCGTATAACGTTCCCGTGGTTTTGGATTTCTGGGCACCGTGGTGCGGTCCCTGTCGCGCCATCGGTCCGGTGTTAGAAAAACTGGCGGATGAACAGGAAGGGAAATTCCTTCTGGCCAAGGTCAATGTGGATGAAAACCCGGCCCTGGCTCAGTCCTTTCAAATTAGTAGTATTCCTGCGGTCAAAGCGGTAAAGGAAGGCGAGGTTGCAAATGAGTTCGTGGGAGCCCTGCCCGAGCCGGCTATCCGGAAGTTTGTCGAGGAACTGCTCCCGTCGGAGGCAGATTCTCTCGCCCAACGAGGCCAAAACCTCCAGGAGCAGGGAAAAGATCAGGGAGCGGAGAGCCTGTATCGCGCCGCGCTTTCTAAGGAGGCCCGACAACCCAAAGCACTGCTGGGGCTGGCTCGTCTCTTAGCTGCTAAGGACGAGAACTCTGATGCTCTGGCCTTGCTTGAGCGTCTTTCTCCTAATGCACGAGAATACGATGAGGCCCAGCAGTTGGCTGCTCAAGTGCGTGTCAAGCAGAGCGGAGGCAATGCCGGTGAGGAAGCCGCCTACCGGGAGAAACTTGAAGCGAACCCCAATGACCTGGAAGTCCGGTTTGAGTTAGCCCGGATTCTGGCGGCCTCTACTCGTTATGACGAGGCGCTAGCAGAATATCTTGAGATTCTAAAAAAAGATCGTACATTCCGCGACGACGGCGCGCGCAAGGCCATGCTCGAAATATTTGATGTGGTTGGCTCTCGTAGCGAGCTGGCTGATCGGTACCGGTCAGAACTGGCGAAGGTGCTGTTTAGCTAAGAATCGATTGTTGTAGGGGCGAGAATCCCTCGCCCTTTTGATCCGAGAACGGATACGATGTTAGACTAACGCCCACTCCTCACCGTCTTGTTTGGCCACCCCTTCAGCTTTGAGCTTATTCAGGTGAGACTGCAGCGAATTTCCTGCTGCGACATGCAGAAACTCCGGCACATCGGTGTAAATACGTTTCACCATCGCCGGAATTTGAGTCAGTCCGGCATTTAAAGCGTCCAGTACTTGCTGCTCGCGCAGCTCGCGGTGAGCGATATATTCGTTCAGTTTTTTGTAGGGATCGCGTATGGCCGGACCGTGGGCGGGGTAGATAACGGCAAGATCAAGGTCGAGAAGTTTCCGGAGCGAGGCCATATACTGGATCAAGCCGCCGCCTTCTTCAGGCACCACTGTCGTACCCGCCCCAAGCACGAGATCGCCTGTGAAGAGGGCTTTTTCTTCTTCCAGGTAATAACACAGGTGGTCCTTGGCATGGCCCGGCGTGTGTATCGCGCGCAGTGTCACTCCATCCGTTTCGATTTGGGCACCGTCTTCGATATAGGTCAACGGGAAATTATAGGCTTGATCTTTTTCCGGCCAGATGTGTTTGGACACAGTTAACTCGCCGAAGCGTTTTTTCACATTCGGCACGCCGCCAATGTGATCCTGATGAACGTGGGTCAAGACGATCTCTTGCAGTTCGTTTGCGCCCTTGGTCTCTGACAAACCTTTTTCCAATAAGGGATCGTAGACGTCTAAGCCAATGCCTGTGTCGAGCAGGATAGGCCGTTTGCCTGTACCGACCAGATACGTGTTTGTTCCAGGGCCGGTGAACGGGCCAGGGTTTTGTCCCAGCACGGTTGCGACCCGCTCACTCCAGATGTCGAAGTCGGGCAGAGAGAGCCCAGCCATGGTGTCGGTAACAACGCGTTGTGGCTGTGCCATATATCAGCTCCTCAACAAGTTTGCGGCAATGGTTTTGAGTTGCATATTGGAGGTGCCTTCATAGATCTTGCCGATCTTGGCATCCCGGTAGTATTTTTCGGCTGGATATTCCTTGGTGAAACCAACCCCACCAAAAATCTCCAGCGCGCGTGAGGCTACGCGTTCGCCCACCTGCGAGCAGAAATATTTGGTCATGGCAGCCCTGTGGGCAAAGGGCTGTCCGTTCTCTTTGAGGCGCGCCGTGTTATAGACCATGAGACGGCCCGCTTCGATTTCTGTTGCTAACTCAGCCAGCTCAAATTGGACCGCCTGAAAATCTGCAATCGCGTGGCCAAACTGTGCTCGTTCCTTGGCATAGGCTAGCGCGCACTGAAATGCACCCTGGGCCAGGCCTACCATCTGGGCACCAATCCCGATTCGGCCTTCGTTGAGCGTCTCAACCGCGACTTTGTAGCCTTTTCCGATTTCACCAACGACCTGACTGCGTGGGACCCGAACGTCTTCGAGAATTAATTCGCAGGTTGAGCTTGCGCGAATGCCAAGTTTGTCTTCTTTTTTCCCTACGCTAAAACCGGGCATATCGCGTTCCACCATAAAGGCGGTAATGCCCTTATACCCTTTGTCTGGATCGGCATTGGCAAAGAGTAGATACAGACCGGCTTCTCCACCGTTGGTCGTCCACATCTTCCGACCGTTGAGGACAAAAGTATCTCCGTCCAGACGAGCGCGCGTTTGCAGGGCAAAGGCGTCGCTTCCGGAAGCGGATTCAGAGAGCGCATAGGCACCGACTGTGTCCGTGGCGAGACGCGGGAAAAACTTGGCTTTTTGATCTGGGTTGAGCCAACGCACCAAAGCGTTGTTCACCAGGGTGTTTTGTACATCAACACAGGTGGCCACAGCTGGATCGACGCGCGCAAGCTCTTCAATAGCCAGGATCGACATAAAAAAACTGGATTCCGCACCTCCATAGTCGGCCGGAATCTCGATTCCCATCACGCCGAGGCCGAAGAGTTGATCGATCACCTCACGCGGGATCTTCGCCTCTCGGTCCATGTCCATTACGCGGGGTTTAATTTGTTCCTCTGCAAACTCCCGTACCGTCTTCCGAAACAGATCTTCTTCCTCGCTGAGCGTCATCAGAGGCAGATGCAATTTTTGGTCTACGGACATCTTTCTCCCCTCTGTCATGCTTAGAAATTTTCTCGAATGTCTTCCGAATGTCGTCATTGTTGTCACGTTGCTTCTAAGATGTCTAGCCGGTATATCAACAAAGTCGGAACAAGGACCGAAAGTGCCTATACCTATGAAAATTGGACTCATTGCCGACTCGCATATCCCCGAGGCCATGCCAGAACTCCCGAGCCAGGTCCGAACGGTTTTCCAGGACATGGATTTGATTTTACATGCTGGCGATCTGCACTGTATTGAAGTTCTTGATTGGCTCGAAGCGATCGCACCCGTTCTGGCGTGTCGGGGTAATGGGGACGAAGGCTCGGGCGGACGCGAAGTTGTCCCAGAAGACCCTCGGCTTCACGAGACGACGATGACTGAGTGCGCAGGCTACAGGCTCGGTCTGGTCCACGATGTATTAGACCCAGACGAACATCCACACTGGCCTATTCAGCGAACTATCGATCAGTATTTTGGTTGCCGGCCTGACGTCATCGTATGTGGCCATACGCATGTGGAGCGGATCCGGCGCTACGATGACGTGCTGGTCATCAATCCCGGCAGCCCAACCTATCCCCATAATTATTCGGCTCAATTAGGAACGGTTGGTGTCCTGACCCTCGAAGAAAACCATGCTGGGTCGGTCAAGATCTATGACCTCAAGACGCTTGCGGTGCTGCCCGAGTTTTCAGTGTCTTTCTGACTTAGGCTCGCACTACCGTACCTACGAATTTGTACGTAACTGCGCGTTCATGCATCGACGAACTCAGCACGAACGGTGCTGGTCGAGCGCAACTTTTCCCTTTCGCCCTGAGCCTGTCGTTGGGGGACGACGGTAATACAAACGCAAAATCTTGACTTGGACACTCCAGTAGCGTGAGTCCCACGCGCCAAAACTCTACCCACCCAAACTAATCATCTCAATCTTTTTGTGTTCTTTGGGATCGTAACCTGTCCCGGAGTGCAAGGCGGCCAGGCGTTCTTCTGAATAGCGATCTTTGCGCTGCAACCAGACGTTACGCAGAACATCGAGCAGCTTCTCGTCCGTCATGCCGCCGCGTAGCAGCACTTTAAGATTGTGGCCTGTATTGGCGAAGAGGCAGGTGACTAATTTGCCGTCAGCTGTGAGCCGGGCACGGGTACATGACGAACAGAATGGTTCAGTGACCGAGGCGATCACCCCAATATTTGCCCCCGCACCGTCTATGCATCGATAATCCACTGACGGGGCGTTACCGCCCTTTCGGCCTATTTCCTGTAATGGGAAGCACTTGTCGATCGTCTGTATGATTTCTTGTTTGGACACAATTTTTTCCGACTGCCAGTGATTGGCATTGCCGACATCCATGAATTCAATGAAACGTATGGCAAAACCGTGTTCACGGGAGAAGGCAACCAAGTCGATTATTTCGTCGTCATTCACGCCACGTTCGATCACCGCGTTGATCTTAACCGGAGAGAAGCCTTGTTCTTTGGCAGCAAACAGTCCGTTGAGGACTTTCTTGAGGTCTCCGCGTTTTGTTATCTGCCGAAAACGATCCGGTTTGAGGCTGTCCAGGCTGACGTTAATCCTGTGCAGACCGGCAGTTTTGAGGACGGCGGCCTTCTCCGCCAATGTTGAACCATTGGTGGTGAGACAGATGTCTCGCAAGCCATCAATCACCGACAGGCTTGCCACGAGCAGTTCAAGGTCCCGGCGAGCCAGCGGCTCGCCGCCTGTTAACCGGATCTTCTCGACCCCGAGCTGGACGAATAGACGCGCGAGGCGCGTAATTTCTTCAAACGTCAGGATATCGCTCTTTGCCAGCCAGTCGTAGTCGTCCGACGGCATGCAATACGTGCAGCGGAAGTTACACCGGTCTGTTACCGAAATGCGTAAGTCTGTCACTGGTCGCTGAAAGGTGTCGAGCAACATGTAGCCTCCTCAAGGCTGCTTATTATAATGATTTTGAGCGTTGAGCCAAGGTACTTTATTAGTAAGCGTTTGACATGCGAATGGTTCATTTCTATCCTCCCAGATATGAAAATCAGAATTTGTCTTAATGATGAATTACTCAAAGCGACTAAGGCCCTTGCTTCAGAGACTGGCCGAGCGCTTACCGACGTTGTTGAAGGCGCAGTCCGAGAAGAAATTGCTCGATATCAGCGAAAACAAAAAAGACACGTGTTCGGCTAACGACTGTCAGGGGAAAAGGGTTTTTGCCGAGCGTCGCTCTTGAGAACTCCGCATCGCTGGCAGCGGCGTGAATTCGAGGACTCCGTCTGCCGCTGTGCTGATGCCGACGCAGCAGAAAACTTGGCGTTATTTCCAGCTGGGGCAACGCTAGATCTCCCCGGTAACTAATGGATATCCGACGTGGTCGGCTAATATAAAGCGGCTTTTCAAAGCAGGAGGTTAAACACATGCGAGTCAAAGGTAAAGTGGTGCTTGTCACCGGGGGTAGTCGAGGCATAGGCCGGGCGATCTGTTTGCGGCTGGCCGACGAGGGGGCCAAAATCGCCATTGCCGATATCTTAGAGGAGGAAGCTCAGAAAACTGCAGCACATATTACAGACACCGGTGAGCAAGCGTTAGTTATCAAGACCGATGTCACGCAGCTCGACCAAGTCCAAGCCTGCGTCAAACAGATCACCCGTACTTGGGGACCGATTGATGTACTGGTCAATAACGCTGGCTGGGATAAGATCGAACCCTTTCTCCAGAGCCAGCCGGAAACCTGGGACAAGGTCATCGGGATTAATCTGCGTGGTCCGATCAATTTTTGTCACACTGTTGCCGCCCAGATGGCCAAACGTGAGCAGGGAAAGATTATCTCCATTAGCTCTGATGCAGGCCGTGTGGGGTCAACCGGGGAAGCGGTTTACTCGGCGTGTAAAGCGGGCATTATTGGCTTCTCAAAAACACTGGCGCGCGAACTGGCGCGCTCTAAGATCACGGTCAATGTCGTGTGTCCCGGTCCGACCGATACCGCGCTACTGCAACAAGTGACTTCGGGGGAAAAAGGTGCGCGGATTATCGAAGCTATGACGCGGGCGGTACCGTTCCGTCGCTTAGGACAGCCGGGAGAGATAGCGAATGCCGTCGCATTTTTCGCCTCGCCGGATGCAGATTTTGTGACCGGTCAGGTGTTGTCGGTGAGCGGTGGGCTGACTATGGTGGGGTGATGTTGAAACGACAAACGCGTGTCTCTGAGGACGGGGAAACCTACCCCGGCGCTGTGCGCCACCCCTCCCAAGAGGAGATTTTGTTCGAGAAAGAGGAGGAGAGTTGAGATGCAATTTGAAGATATCCTGTATGAAAAAAACGAAGGCATTGCGACCATTACCATTAACCGTCCGCACGTGCGCAATGCCTTCCGGACGCTGACGGTTGATGAATTGATTGCAGCTTTTCAGGACGCCTGGTGGGATCATTCGATTGGTGTGGTGATTCTCACGGGTGAAGGGGACAAAGCCTTTTGCGCTGGGGGCGATCAAAGTGAACGCAGTGCTGAGGGCTATGATACCAGCTCCGCCGGGCATGAGATGAATGTTGAAGCGCTACATAATATTATTCGGAACATCCCCAAGCCTGTGATTGCGGCGGTCAACGGTTTTGCTATTGGCGGCGGGCATGTCCTGCACGTCTTGTGTGATATCTCGCTTGCCGCTGATACGGCACGATTTGGTCAGACGGGGCCTCGGGTCGGCAGCTTTGATGCGGGCTATGGCAGTGCGTATTTGGCACGTGTTGTTGGAGAGAAGAAAGCGCGCGAGATTTGGTATTTCTGCCGCCAGTATGCGGCTGAAGAGGCCAAAGATATGGGGCTGGTGAATGCTGTGTTTCCAGCGGATAAACTGATGGAAGAAACGCGCTCGTGGGCGAATGAACTCTTGCAGAAAAGTCCCACCGCGCTCAAGTTCCTTAAATATTCATTCAATGCAGACACCGCCCATATTGGTGGCATCTCCAATATGGCGATGAGTGGGCTTGAGTTGTACTACAACACGGATGAGGCCGTGGAGGGTGTGAATGCCTTTAATGAACGGCGTCAGGTCGATTTTTCAAAGTTTCGGAAGTAAAGATAATGCGTTTCAAAGACCAGGTTGCCCTTATCACTGGCTCCTCTCGTGGCATTGGCAGGGCCATTGCCCTGCGGCTGGCCTCGGAAGGGGCAAAGGTCGTCATCAACTACCGTCGCAACATTACCGAAGCAGAGGCCGTTGTGGCTGAGGTCAGAAAGCTCGGCTCAGACGCGTTGTCGATACGGGCTGACATGAGCGATGGGGATGCCGTACGCGCGATGCTCCAGGAGGTGAAGGCATCGTATGGTCATTTGGATATTCTTGTTGCGAATGCGGCTGCCACGGCGTTTCGTCCACTGCTGCAACAAGGTGAACATAACGTGACGCGTACGTTTGATCTAACTATCAAGGGGTTCCTGGTCGCGGCTCAAGAAGCTGTTCCACTCATGGCAGGTTGTACGGGCAAGATTGTTACCGTCTCAGGGATTGATTCGCTCCGGATGCTTTCAGGTCACGGCTTGCTTGGTGCTGCCAAGGCCGCGTTGGAAAATATGACGATGTACCTGGCCCACGAATTGGGGCCGCTTGGGATTGCCGTCAACGGGATTAATCCCGGCCTGATCGAAACTGACTCTGCCAAAATGTATGCCGGCGGTGAAGATGGGTATGTGCAGTATGTACGTGATGTGGTGCCGAACACACCGGCCGGCCGTGTCGGCCGGCCAGCGGATATTGCGGCAGTCGCCGCGTTTTTGTGTTCACACGATGCGGATTTCATTCGTGGCCAGACGCTGCTTGTAGATGGCGGGCTACTCTCGTCATCTATTGCGAGTAGAGCCTATGAATAAATAGGCAAAGACCGGCCACCTCTGTTATGAGGTCAGACCCTTTGCTATGCTGCGGCTCTCTGAGAAAAATCCTGATTTGTACTAAGGAGGGTCCTCCGGTGGGAGAAATAGTCAAAGTCAAAATCAAACCATTGACGTCCGAAGCTTTTCAAACCTACGGGGAAGTGCTGGAACGCAAAAAGCTAGTTTACCCCGAAACTGAAGAGGGCAAGGTAGCGATGGAATTGCTGTCTTTTCAGTATCGCCCAAATGCCAAAATTATGGATCAGATGGCCATTCATTTTTCTTACAATCAAACCTTTATCCCGGTGCAAGGCTCCTTAATTCTGGTTGTTGCGCCACCGCCGAGCAGTCGTGACGGTGGGCCTGAGACGTATGAGCTTGATTACGACAAGGTTGCAGCCTTCAATGTTGATGCAGGCCAGGCTGCTTTCATTTATAAAGGCACGTGGCATAACGCTCTGACCCTGGGCACAGAATGTTCGTTTATTAACATCACTCGTAAGAACGAGGGAGAAGGCAATAGTCCCGCCGGCGAAATGGAAGGCAAAATCGAGCAGGCACATGCCGTGCGGTCGTATGTGGAATTTGTGGATATGAAGAAGCGGGACGGGCGGGTGATTGAGCTCGAAGTGTGAGGAGGACTCCCTGTGACGTATAAGATCATTTCCGCGGATTCTCATATGTGCGAGCCGCCCAACCTATGGGTGGAAGGTATTGATAAACAGTTCAGCGACCGTGCCCCGCGTGTAGTCAAAAACCCAGGTAATAAAAAGGGCCATTTCTTTGTATGCGAAGACCTGCCTCCTTTCCGAGTCTCAGGGGCATTTGCGGCCGGGCAGACATTTAATAAAGATTTTATGGAAAGTGGCTTGGAAGATGCCCTTCCCGGCGGCTTTGATCCGGCCGCCCGGATCAAAGATATGGAGATGGACGGCGTCCAAGCCGAAGTGCTGTACACGACTTGCGCCTTTGTCCTGTTCTGGCTCGAAGATGCTGCGCTGCAGGAAGCCTGCTTTCGGGTGTATAACGATTGGCTGGCTAACTTTTGTCGTTACGATCCGAAGAAGTTCGCTGGCCTGGGGCTCATCTCTCTGTTTAATATTGAGAAAGGCCGCAAAGAGCTGGAACGTTGCAAAAAGATAGGGCTCAAGGGCGCGATGATCTGGGCCTCACCGCCGGACGACCAGCCTTATGGTTCACCTGTCTATGACCCTTTTTGGGCAACGGCTCAGGAACTCGACATGCCACTGTCTCTGCATCTAGCAACCGGGCGCAGCAAAGAAAGCCAGCAGGACGAGACC
>CAZXFE010000035.1:20560-21126 GCA_964639795.1 uncultured Enterobacteriaceae bacterium
ACAAATAAAATCATCAGGCTGCCAACGAGATTGGTAAACTATATGTCCGCATGATTATCCGGCCGAGTGAAATGCAGCACTCTTTCCTGCGGCTCATCTTTGCTGGGGTTTTGGAACGATTCCCTACTCTCAAGTTTGTGTCGGCGGAAGGTGATATTGCCTGGGTACCACATATTTTGGAGCGAGCGGATAAGTATTATTGCCGCTTTAAAGAAGGCTACGGGGTTCAGCTCTCACTCAAGCCGAGTGAATATTTCCAGCGCCAGATGTACGCGACCTTTATTGACGATCCGATGGGTCTCAAGACGTATAATCTGGCGGGTGGGGCGGATCATTTTATGTGGTCTACCGACTATCCCCACCAGGCATCAACGTTCCCGCATACCCAGGACGCGTTGGAGAAAGCTTTTGAGGATGTTCCGGCAGCGGACAAGCAGAAGATCGTGCGTGATAACGCGTCGAAGTTATATGGATTGCCGGTAGAGTAAGGAATCGAAGAATTGTCTTCTCTTTTTTTGTCATTCTGAGCAGGGCGAAGAACCTCTATAAGAGACCTCAGGGTGACA
>CAZXFE010000036.1:0-20284 GCA_964639795.1 uncultured Enterobacteriaceae bacterium
CCGACGTTCAGCCAGACCTTCTTAAAGATTCGTTCGCGCTCTAATGCGAATTGCTCTTCTGAAATAAAGACATCAGCCGGGATCGGCCCTGTACCTAAGTGGGGATATTTATTGTGCCATTTGTAGCCACTGGCCGAGCCATTACCGTTCGCCGCAACGCCGTTTGTTGTCGCACTCATTGTACTTCCTCCTTATGTTGGTCGTCGTATTCGGTGGTCCAATTCTGTGTTCGACTGTCCAACTGCCCCTCAAGTTTGTGCAAGCGACCCACCAAGCGCTCACGCTCAGAGTCCGTTGCCACAGCAAGCAGGCATAAACTTAACCCATACAGCAGTTGTGTTTCAAATCCTTCGATATCGACTCCGCCTTCGATCCACAGTTCCATCGCCCCCCGGTAATTGACCTGAATCTGTAAGGCCACAAGATCCGGACGCGTATCGGGTTGAAACAATCCTTGTGCGACACCCGCATCTAATCCTCGCTGCCACAAGGTTGTACATCGCTGGACCATGCGCGGAACTGGCAAGAGTTCACCCGTTGTCACCATCGAAGAGAGCAGACTACGATAAAAGACCGGATCGCGCGCGTATTCCTTGACGGAGAACTGCGTCAGCGCATACATCGCATCGATAGGGTCCTGCTGATCGAGCTCGTCAGTGGCCGTATCCAGCGTATCAAAGAAGGACTCGAGCAGGGCGTACAGGACATCGGCCTTAGAACCGAACAGGTTATAGGGCGTGACTAAGCTGACCTGGGCCTCGCGCGCCAGCTCCCGCATGGACATGCGCGTATAGCCTTCTTTACGGATCAACCGACGTGCCGCACTCAGAATGCGTTGTTTTCGCTCGGTCTTTTGTATCTCACGAAGCATAACGAGTTTTAGAGCTAAAACACGTTATAGTTTTTGTGTCAAGGAAAATCCTCTGCCGCGAGCTTCACCAACCGGAATTTGCTGCTTAAGATCTGTCCTGTCCGGCTCTGCCTATTATAGAGTTTAAAAACTCAGTCAGTTCTGTAAAAGCCGACCATATCCTCTATCACCTTATGTCCATGTCGGACTAAGAGCTCCTGGTCCTGTAGAACAAACTCCTTCTTTGCACCCGAGGCGAGCATGGACTGGGTTGCTTCCAAGGTGCTGGCATCCTCCAGGAGCGCTTCGCGCAGAAGGATCTTACTGTACTCCTGACTAAAGCGGTGAGCCGCATTCTGCACCGGCGGGAAATACGTCCGGACTTCCCAAAACGTCCGCCCCGGAGCGAGGGGCCAAAAATGTTGCGTGAGATACGTTCCGTCAAAGACAAACACATCAAAATTGGGGAAGATCATATTGGCGTCAAAGGCCCAAAACTGACTCCGAGTCGGATTTACACCTGACGGTAGCTCGCCCATGTCCCAATCCCGTTTAACAATGGACGAACCAAAGCGATGGGCGAGCAGCTCGACTGGGCTGGGCTGATGGTCAGGATTACCAAATACCGACATGCGATGGTTATGTTCATACAGCTTAAATGCAAAAGCGTGCGCATACGGATTGTCCGGGCTGGTGAACGAATCGGGCAGCGAACGCTTATGCACGAAGGGCACGTGATACGCCTCGTGAAAGGCATCCTTGACCACCTTCCAGTTCGCGTTAAGTTCTGTGTGCCAGGAATAGCAGGTAGTCAGCTTGTCAAACGGATAGCCTTCCAATCCCACACCAAGTTCTCCAAGATGT
Source organism: uncultured Enterobacteriaceae bacterium (assembly GCA_964639795.1). GTDB lineage: Bacteria > Desulfobacterota > Binatia > Bin18 > Bin18 > Bin18. The sequence goes on from CAZXFE010000036.1 coordinate 1,715, forward strand.
TCCTTTAAGGTGTCCAATGGCTCAGGATTGAGATTGATAAAAACAAAGCCTTCCCATACATCGACGTTAATCGGCGTAAGGCCAAGCTGATCTTTTTGAAGAGCGAAAAAACTCCCTTCATCTGGCACGAATTTGAGCCTACCATTGTGGCCATAATTCCAGCCGTGAAATTTGCACGTGAAGTTCTGACATGTGCCTGCATGATCCCACACCACCTTATTGCCCCGATGGGAACACATATTGTGAAGAGCGTTGACCGTCCCGTCTTTGCTACGCGAGACAATAACTGACGTACCACACACGGATAGGTCTTTGACAAAATAATCGCCCGGATTCGGGATCTGCTCAACGCGCCCAACATACAGCCACGTCTTCTTATAGATCCGCTCCCGCTCCAATTCGAAATATTCTTGTGAAACACACGGCTCAATCGGAATCGGCCCAGTCCCAAGTTCGGGGTAATCGTCATGCCAGACTTTGCTATCCAGTCCGTTCCGTATTTGGGTCGTCATATGTAGTTCCTCTTCTTTTTGTTGTTGCTCCGGTCAGAGCGAATCTACCACATTCGAATCGCCCCTGCGGAGAGGTAACTTGCCGGAAAAGCTTCCTCTCGACATCTGACATGGGTCGCCCCCCTTTTCTGTCCTCGCCATACCATCTTGCCCTCTCACACAAACCCCTTTGGGCGGTCTGTTGCGAGGAGGAGCGAGAAGGGAAAGGTTTGTAGCCTGCTCAAAAAGCAGTACAACAAACAGGCTAGGAAGGACAAGTCGTTCCAAAAGGGCGGCGCGTATGGATTTGTTAAGTACTGTCACCCAACGCGCGGGCGCGAGTCAGGTAAAGAACCGGGCCGCAGCACAGGTGGTTCAAGAGCGGCTCCTAAATCCCTCCCCTATGTGACCATCATCAATTCGATCGCAGATCTCGGTAAGAAAAATCGGAACACTTTGGAACTTACCACGCAACCAGCAATCGAGAGTGTTGAGACTGCATTGCCGGTAGACGGCAAAAAAGCGATCAACCCCTAATCTGGCAATGTAGCAATACCCCGTTTCTCTCTTGCTGCCTGATCACCACTCCTCCCCAAACGGCCGGATATCAAGCTCAAACGTCCATCCGGAACGATCCTGGTGCACGACATTCCATATCGTATCCGCAATAGCCGAGGTTTTGATAAAAAAGTCGTCCGGTTTGCCCTTCAGTACTTCACGTGCAAACGGCATATCAATACCACCGTCAATGACAATAAAAGACACATGAATGCCTTGTGGGCCTAGGGTCCGGGCGATGGATTCAGTCAGAATACGCTGGGCTGTCTTAGTTGGTGCAAACGCGGCAAATTGGGGCCTACCCCGCCTCGAAGCCGTATTGCCCGTCACCATTATCGCGCCTTGTCCGGCTTCGAGCATATGCGGCGCGACAGCCCGGGCCATATACAGCAGCCCCATGGTGTTAACCTGAAAATTTTCCTGAAGCCCCGTGGGATCAATCTCCAAGAAGGTGCCAAAGATGGAATCAAAACTGACAGCGTTATTAATCAAGACAATCGGTGGTCCAAGCTGCCTGGCAATGGCAGAAACGGTGGCATTCACCTCTGCTTCCTTCTTGATGTCGCACACATATGCTGTGGTGGGTGCAATCTCCTGCTCAAACTGTTTAAGGCGTTCTTCATTGCGAGCCAACATAGCAACGCGGTAGCCGCCCGTAGCAAACCGACGCACGACGCCCAGTCCTGTTCCCTGCCCAACACCAGTTACAATACAAACTTTTTCTGCCATGTCGGCTCCCTTCAATCCATATGCACAGGACAGCAAGTCGTGAGAGCCTATCAGTTGTGCGTCATCCGACAAACTGATATCGCGGATCGTCACATTTAGGCATGACGACCACACAAGAACCACCGCCCCTAGCCAATACAACGATCCTCCTCATTGCGATTGGATGTACCGTCTTTGCCGTCCTGACCGCGCTCAGCATGCTCGGTCCATTGCTGGTCGATATGTCGCAAGACTGGATGACAACGGTCCCGGTTGTTGCCCAACTCGTGACTGCGGCTGCGGTTGCCTGGGCGATCACCGCGCTTGTCATTGGCCCGGTCTCAGATGCCTACGGCCGGAAACCGATTCTTCTTACGGGCGTGTTGCTCATCAGCCTGGCGTCGATTGGCACAGCGCTCGCACCAAATTTGGCCACAGCAACCGTATTTCGGGTACTGGCCGGCGTCGGCGGGGGCATGGTGCCTCCTACCTGCATTGCGTTGATTGGCGATATCGTTTCGGTCGAGCGCCGCGCCATGGGCGTCGCGGTTGTCACAACTCAGCCCGGGCTCAGCAGTGTAGTAGGCGTCCCTCTGGTCACGCTCTTAGCCGCGTATGCCGGTTGGCGGGCCGCCTTCTTTGCTGTGGGCGGCGTATTACTCCTGTGCGCCCTTATCCTCTTGATCTATACGCCTCAGCCACAAGGCCAGCGAAAGCTTCTAGTCCTCGGCACTCGGCTTAAACAGGTTGGACAGTTTTCCGTGACGTGGTTGCTGGCGTTTACGAATCTGACAGTTCGTACCGCCTACGGACTGATCATGACCTTCTTCCCGTCTTTTCTCCAAGTGACGTATGGCCTGAGTACGGCAGAGCTGGCCCTGCCTATCTCAATTGTCGCAGTCGGAACAACGTGTGGTCTTTTTCTCGGCGGAAAAATAGGAAGAAGCCCACACCGTTTATCCCTTGTGGCGATCACCATACTTATTGCGACCCTTCCCGGCCTGGCCGTCTTTGTAGTGAATGACCAGCTCTGGCTCACAGTCACCGTTACCAGTGTGTTTATGGTACTGGTCATGCCCCTAGCCACCCTGTTGTTTGTTGTGGGTACTGAAATAGGCGGAACAGCTAGGGGGACGCTCACCGGTCTATTGTCCGGTAGTGGTTACGTGAGTTATGCGGTTGGGGCAGGGATTGGAGGGCTGGCGGTAGCACACATCGGTTACTCCGCACTGTCCTTTGCACTGGTAGCTTCAACCATAGGCAGTAGCCTGCTGCTGACCTACCTTGTTAAAACAAAAGCCGAAGACCGCGCGCGAGAGTATTTTCGATAGTTCATTCAAACATGGCGATACACCGCACCTCGATGCTCCAGCGCCCCGGCGCATCGGGGGGGGTGGCCGGATCTTGGAAGGCACTGTGAAAGCTGAAAGTACACGGTGCTCGCGCGTCGTCGTTGTCGGCCTGGCGGCCTTCTGAACGGGCGATCGGCCCGGCGGAATCCCACTGCTTGATTAACATGGCTTCGTCGCGCGTCATCGCCGGGTAGTAATACCATTGGTGTCGCGGTGCGTACTTAGAAAAATAGTTCTCGCCGACTCGATCCTGGTAGTGAATCTCGAAAACGACAAGGTCTTCGGGGGTCACGCTCTGCGCGTCGCACAACGCGAGCGGATGCGTTGCGACTGGCTCCTCGGCAATATTGCGCCACACATTGATGATTGAGAAGCGTCCATCCGCATTGAGCGCACGCGTTGCCGTCTCAGGTTCGATGAGCGATTGGCCTTCTTCAAGTATAGAACGCAGCGTATCATTACCGCTGGGTGGTTGTGCGAGTTGCAGCAGCCGCTCCGGTGCACTCCTGAGGGTATAGTCTCCATGTGCCATACGGGCTGGGCCTTGCACCTCCTGTCCACCCCGAATACGTCGCTGGCTTTGTTTTCCGGACGCCGAGCGGACGTTATGGTCGAAAGCAAATACGCCGGAGGCATTGGTTGCCTCGCGCACTATATCCGTGCATTGACGGTAATATTCCTGGATGACTTCCTCGTGATCGAAAAAGTTGAGATCCGGACGCGGAAGGGGACGAGTCAACAACTCAAAGCCGTTTGCATCCACGCTGCGACGGTCCTCGCCATTGAGGATTCGGGCGTTATGGACTATTAGCTCCCGCTCATCGAAGACGACGCCCTCCATGCCAGTGTCGCTGCCATCAGCATTACGCTTGATAAGCAGCTTACCGTTTCGGTAGAGCGAACTTTGAACAGACGGATCGAGGTAATTGAGTCGGCCCGAACTACCTATGTCGCTACCGGCTGGTGTTCTCACTCTGGTCATTCCTTTCCCCTTCTCAGTTGAGATCAGACTACGATCAATTTGTGATCCTGGATCATATCGTTCGAAGACCTCGTGTGGCAAGCATACTGACCACCCGTGTATCTGCCGTGACACATATCGATATCTTGCCATTTCCGCCTATCCTTTGCTTTGTTGTCCTGCTATCTGTTGGCCATATCTCAAATCCGGCTTTCTTGTTTTCGGGCTTTGATAAAGGAGAAATCCTATGAAGAGACGTATCTATTTTAACGCCTTTCATATGAACTGTGTGGTGCACCAGTCGCCTGGCTTGTGGGTTCGAGAAGACGACCATATGACCGACTACACCGACCTCGATCAGTGGGTGGAATTCGCCAAGATAGTGGAGCGTGGGCGGTTCGATGCCATCTTCTTGGCCGACGTACTCGGCGTATACGATGTGTTTCGAGGCAATCGGGATGCTGCACTGACCGAAGCTGCCCAGATACCGGTCAATGATCCGATGCTGCTCATCCCAGCTATGGCCTATGCCACCGAGCATATCGGTTTTGGCTTTACGAGTTCTATACTGCAAAACCATCCATTTACTTTTGCTCGCCTCATCTCCACTCTGGATCATCTCACCCAGGGTCGGGTAGCCTGGAATATCGTTACTTCATACCTTGAGAGTGCGGGCAGGAACTACGGACACACCGGTTTAGCCGATCATGACGATCGTTATGACATGGCGGATGAGTACTGTGACGTGTGTTACAAACTGTGGGAAACGAGCTGGGAAGATGACGCCGTGCTCAAAGATGTCGAGCGCGGGATCTACGCCGATCCAGCCAAAGTCCACGATGTCATTCATGAAGGCAAACACTATAAAGTCGAAGGCTGCCACCTGGCTGAACCCTCCCCGCAGCGGACGCCCGTCCTCTTTCAGGCTGGTGCATCAGAACGCGGCCGTGAGTTTGCGGCTCACCATGCGGAGGCTGTTTTTGTCATCGGCTCAAAGCCTGAGGTCGATGGGCAATATATTCGAGAGATCCGCAAGATCGCCCGTCAAAACGGAAGGAATCCAGAGGACATCCTGTGTTTTGCATACATGAAGGTGATCACTGGTGAGACAGAAGCGGCAGCCAACCGAAAGTACGAGGAGTATTTTGAGCAGTGCAGCTACGACGGCGGACTGGCGCTTTTGAGCGGCTGGAGTGGGATCGACTTCGGACAATTTGAACCCGACCAGCCGCTCGAGTATATCGAGACGAATGCAATCCGTACTCTCGTCCACAGTTTTACCGAGGGAGATCCACATCGCAAATGGACAATGCGAGACCTCGCCAGGTATGTCGGTATTGGCGGCGCTGGTCCGGTGCTGGTCGGTACGCCTGAAAGCATTGCAGATCAGTTCGAGGATTGGATTGCCGCTGGTGTAGACGGGTTTAACCTTGCGTATGCCACAACACCGGGCTCGTTTGAGGAGTTTGTTGCAGGCGTTGTTCCCGTGCTCCAAAAACGCGGACGCATGCAAAAGGAATATCAAGAAGGCACCTTGCGCGATAAGCTGTACGGCAAGGGTCCTCGGCTCAGCGTACCGCATCCAGCAGCCCTGCATAGGCAAGCGTTTCTAGGGACTGTGAATGGTGGGGGACAGAACCTGTCAAGCAGTTCCGAAACGGTCAGCACGCCGGCAGAAAAGTAGGGACGAGGTCACCTCGCCCTCTTAATTCACAAACAGTCGTGTCGGATTACGCTCCGCTCATCCAAACTAGGAGATTCGTAAAGGTTTACGGCTCTTCTTGTCGACGGATAAGTCAGAGAGTATGTCGCTACGATGGACTCGTCACATAGGCCGCTATGTTGATGGGGCCGAGCGGGGCAGCCATGGCAGCCAATCGCGTCATTTCTTGGCAAAAGAGCGGGCCGTGGTGTACATTGGTCGCCACGTGGGCCATTTCGTGCAACAGGATGCCTTCTCCTCTGGGGAAGGGGAAGGCCTCAAGCAAGATCCGGCGCCGCTTTTTGTCGCAGTAGCCGGCCATGTATCTGCTCAAGTCGGCGGGCACCCCAGGCACCATGAGCGGATCGTGGACTGTGATCCGGTAGGGTGGCAGCGTATTAGCGAAGTAGCAGCGGTTGAGCCACTCGAAGTGGCGTTGATACTGCTCTTCCCATTCAACGAGTTGTGCTGCCGTGGCGATGTAGGACTTGCGATCCTTCCACGTTGAAATTTTCGAAATCGTTGAATTGCCCGCCCCCATTTATCCCTCTCTGACCCCATAGCGATTGAAATATGACACTTTACGAGAGCCACGGTGTGCCACCAAAGGGAAACCCGCCCCGCCGCTATGCCCCTCCCCTCCCAAGGAGGAGATTTTTATAGGCTCACTCTTAACTAGGGAGACCGGGTTCTCTACGCTGCCATCATCCACTTGGCCATGCGTAGCATGTCCTTGGGATTCTCGGGCAGCTTGCGCATGACTGAGGCTTCAAAACCCGAGTGCATGAGACAGTTCTGACACAGGGCGTCTTCACGTTTTTCCCAGTAGTTCCAATCCACCCCGTTCCAGAATTCGTCCCAGGTTTTGAAATATTTCTTGCCGATTAAGTAGCACGGGTCCTTCCAGCCAAAGGGCGTACGGGTCACGTTGCCCCACGGAGTGCAGGGATAGTCCCGTTCGCCAGCGGCAAATTCGAGGAAAAGCGGTGTCAGAGAAATATTATAGCGTTCGGATAGCGTCAAGACTTGTTTGAACTTCTGGTGAATCTCTTCTTTATACATGAAATGGTTGGTCTCAAGCGCTTCGTAGTGATAGCCGGGCGAGATCATCATGCCATCGATGCCGAGTTGGGTCAGCATCTCACACATCTCTTCTACCTCTTCCATCCTCGTCTCACGGAACACCGTAGTGTTGGTACAGACCGAGTAGCCCAGATGTTTGCCGACCTTAATCATTTCAACCGCTTTGTCGAACACGCCTGGCTTGTCGCATACAAAATCGTGCGTGTCGCGCATGCCATCAAGGTGGACGTTAATAGACAGACGCTTGTGCGGCTGGCTTTTTTCGTAAAAGCGGTCGAGCAGGATGCCGTTGGTGCACAGATAGATATGGCGCTTGCGGTCAATAATGCCGTCTACAAGTTCGGAGAGCTCCGGGTAAACGGTTGGTTCTCCACCGCAAATCGACACAACCGGTGTACCGGACTGATCTACAGCCTCAAAACATTCATCTAAAGAGAGCCGATCTTTAAGATCGCCTTGGTGACGCTCCGGCGTACAGCCTACACAAGCGAGATTACACGTGTATAAGGGCTCAAGCATGAGCACGATGGGATAACGAGACTGTCCTCTCAGCTTGTTCTTGAGCTGCCATTTTATCATGTCAGTAGTAATATGTAGTGGAAACCGCATACCATTCCTCTCCGCTAACCCGTTTTTAGTTTCTGACCGTTCGGTCAGGGGATATTACCCACCCACATCAAAGCTCGCAAGAGGGAAAGTTTTGATAAAGGAAATATCAATAATATCAGGTTTGGTGCTTTACAAGTTTTTAGGCCTTGTTCAGAATAGAGGCATGACAAAAAAGCAGACGACGGGTAGAAGTAGTGAAGGCGGTGGAGGAAAAAGCGAGGCTCTGCTAGGTGAGCTCAAGGGCGTGGCTGAGCAGTTGGGTATCCGGGTGCGTGAGGAGAAACTGCTCCGAGAGGTCGGGTATCGGGTTCGAGGTGGAGGTTGCCGGGTGCACGATCAAGACATCGTCTTCTTGGATCGGGAGCGACCGCTTGCCGAGCGCATCGCCGTCTTGCTTGATGAACTCTCGCAGCGAAATCTAAACATCGAGACACTCTCGCCGTCCGTGCGACACCTGTTAGCTGGGAGCGCCGCGTTGTGAGTGATCGGCTCGAAACCTTTCGGCTTTGGATCAAAGATCAAGGGCTGAAGACAACCGCGCAGCGAGAAGACATCGCCCAGGTGTTCTTTTCGGTTAAGCGACATATCAGCGTGGAAGAGCTGTATAGCGAGGTACGTACTATAAACCCTCGGGTCGGCTATGCCACGGTCTATCGGACTCTCAAGCTACTCAAAGAATGCGGACTGGCCGAAGAGCGGCATTTTGCCGATGGGCAAGCACGGTTTGAAAATGTCGAGGACCAAAACCACCACGATCACCTGATTTGTGAACGCTGCGGGCGGATTGTGGAATTTGTCCAACCTCGCATTGAAGAACTGCAAGGAGAAGTTGCACAGCGCTACGGCTTTGTCGCAACCACGCATAAGACGGAAATCTACGGCATCTGCCAGGAATGCCGCGAAGGCCCTGACAACCGCCAGGGGCAGCTCCCGAGCAGCTAGGAATCAAGCCGAAACAGCTGCGCGGTATTGCGCCATGTCGCTGTCGCCACCTCTTCAAGCGACAGTCCTTTTACCCCAGCAAGCATTGTTGCCACGTGGCAGACATAACCAGGCTCATTGCGTTTCCCGCGGTAGGGCACAGGTGCAAGATATGGACAGTCGGTTTCAATCAACATCCGATCTAGCGGCACGATAGGCACAACGTCCCGTAACGATTGGGCGCTCTTAAAGGTTACAATCCCGCTGAACGAAAGAGACAAGCCCAGCTCAAGCAACGCCCGGGCTTCTGGGATATTGCCAGTAAAACAGTGCATGACACCCTGAACTTTCCCCTCCCCCTCCTCACCCAGAATAGCGGCCGCTTCCGCATAGGCATCGCGTACGTGCATCGATAATGGAAGGTCGAGTTCTCGTGCCAGACGAATAAACGCCCGAAAATGCTTCCGCTGCTCTTCGCGTGGAGAATGGTCATAATAAAAATCGAGCCCGGTCTCGCCTAGACCGACCACCTTTGGGTCCTGAGCCAATTGCTGCAAACGCGCATACATTTCCGGCGTAATACTGGCGGCATCATGCGGATGTACGCCAACCGTAGCAAAGACGTCGGCATATTCCTGGGTCAGCGCAACCGCTTTGTCGTTGTGCCAAAACTCACCCGTGGCACCAATGGTAATAAACCGCGCTACGCCGGCTTGGCGCGCGCGTACCAGCATAGCATCGCGATCGTCATCGAATTGGGTGTCAGTCAGATGGCAGTGAGAGTCGGTGAAGTTCATATTCCTTTATTTCAGGCCACTACGAAACAATTAAGCTTAGAGCGCGCCTAACAAACTTGTAAAACCCATTGCCAACGCCCCAGCCCGTGGATTCCCGTTCCGGGGAATGACAGCCCTTTTTGTCATACCTGCGAAAACAGGTATCCAGGCCGTGAGGATAAGACGGAGTTTTGTTAGTGGTTCTTAGTCCGAAGCGGCCTCGGCCTCTTTTTCCGGCACATCCTCGTCAAGCTTGACGAACAACGGTTTGGACGGTTTGAGAGCCTGGCCTGGGTCCAGCGTACCCGGCTGCCACGTACCTATGGCCGCGCTGTTGTCATAGCGTAAGACGATGTGTTCTCCCCGCGCATCCTTGACCGTCTCGGTATATTGACGTCCAAACAGCTGGCCATCATAGCCCAAGTACTCGTGCAGCTGTTGGCTGGTATGGGGCAAGATCGGAGCCCACAGGATCTTCAGCCAGTCAATGACTTGCAAGGCAACATAGATCGAGGTAGCGGCTTGTTGTGGATCGGTCTTAATCGTGCTCCACGGCGCCGCATCGTGCAGATACTGATTGGCCCGTTGGCTCAAGCGGCGCGCTTCATTCATCGCGGCTTTAAGTTTTACGCTTTCGTACAGCTCACCTACGCTTTGAAAGCCGGCTTTGACTTCATCCAGCAGGCCCTGGTCTTGCTCACTCAACACCCCCGGTGTTGGTACGACACCGTCCCAACGCTTATACGCAAACCCCAACACCCGGTTCACCAGGTTGCCCCAATTGGCCACAAGTTCGTTATTAACCCGTTCAACAAAATCATCCCAGCTAAAATCAACATCGCTGGTCTCCGGCGCAATAGCCGTGAGCGCATAGCGCCAGGCGTCTGCCTGGTAGCGTTTCAGCACGTCTAGAATGCTGATAATGCGGCCCTGGCTTTTGCTGAACTTGCGACCATACATATTGAGAAATTCGTTGGCCGGGACATCATAGGGGAGGTTCATGTCTTGGTGCGCGATTAACATCGCCGGCCACATCATGGCATGGAAGGGGATATTATCCTTACCAATAAAATTATAGATGCGGGCGTCGGGGTTAGTCTTAGCGTCCCACCACTGGCGCCATTGCTCAGGCGTGTTATTGAGCTGTGCCCACTCGGTTGTAGCGCTGAAATACCCAATCACCGCATCGTACCACACATAGATGCACTTATTTTCCGTATCCGGGAGTGGAATCGACACCCCCCAGTCCATGTCACGCGTAATGGGCCGGCCACGCAGCTTAATCTGTTCGACCTGCGTACGGGCAAAATGAATCACATTCGGTCGCCAATGTGTTTTCCCGTCTTTGAGCCACGCCAGCAGCGGCTCCTGGAGTTTCGACAGGTCCAGGAAATAATGTTCAGTTTCGCGAATCTCGAGATCGGTATTGCCGGTAATCCGCGAGCGAGGCTGTTTCAGCTCCACCGCCTCATACGTTCGGCCGCACTGATCACACTGATCGCCGCGGGCTTCATCCGAGTCGCAAAAGGGGCAGCGGCCTTCTACATAACGATCCGGTAGAAAACGATTCGCTTTGGCATCGTAGAGCTGTTGCTGGCTGTCTCTATAGATATACCCACCCTCAAGATGGCGCTGAAACATCTGCTGCGTTACATCCCAGTGGTTCTGCGTTTCCGTATGCGTAAAGAGGTCAAATGTCAGCCCGAGATTGAGATAACTGTCAACAAAGGTGGCATGAAAACGATCAACAATTTCTGCCGGACTGACTCCCTCGGCTTCTGCCCGGACCGTAATCGGCGTACCGTGCGAGTCGGAGCCACTCACCATCAGCACATTCTTGTCGCACATGCGCTGGAAGCGGGCAAAAATATCCGGCGGCAAATACGCTCCCGCAATATGGCCGATGTGTTGTTCTCCATTGGCATACGGCCAAGCGACTCCGACTAATATATGCTGTGGTTGGTCCATACCTCTCTCCTTGAACTCTCCTCACGTCTGTCTCCAGATTTCCTTGCTACCCGCCTGATACGGGCGCAGCAAGTTGGAGCAGCATATCCTCAACAGTCAGCCGGGGATTCGCATTCCGTCCCAAGGCTTGGATCGTATCGTATACCAGACGCAGATCGTGTAGTGCCTGCGGAACACTCACCCCATGGGTCGTCTGCCCTAGTGCCGACAGGCAGTCCTGGTAGCGAACGACCGCATTTCGGCCGAGCAAAAGATAGCGCAGCGCCTCTTCGTACCAGGCCAGAAGCAGCTCTAAACGAGCCCCTTTTGCCAGCCGTTCCGCAGCCTCACGCGGCTTCTTTGTCTTTGCACTCCGGTCAGCGACCAACCACTCAGCCAATTGGGATAGTGTTGAAAAAGAGGCTCCCCTCAAGGTCGAGAAGTGTTCAACAATCTGCTGGCGTTCCTCGACAAGCAGCTGCGGGTCAAGAGCCAGCGCTTGGCCAATACTACCACGGCTATACCGGGAAAGGAGACGCGCGGTGTCCGGATCTTTATCGTGTTCGTCGTGCAGGATGGCTTCGACTTCTTCGACAGGCAAGAGAGCAAATCGAACCTGCTGGCAACGGGATAAGAGCGGTGTTGAGAGGGTTGCCGCACTCATCGCCAGCAGCAGCAGAACTGCATCGCCCGGCGGTTCTTCAAGGACTTTGAGCAGAGCGCTCTGCGCTTGCGCTGTGAGCACGTGCGCATCGTCCAGTATGGCGACCTTCTTCCCGCCCCGAGCTGCTCGCAAGGTCAAAAACCGCTGGACCTCGCGGACTTGGTCTATGCCTAGGCTCTGTTTGTCCGGCGGAGTCGTACTGAAGCTGTAATCAGGATGGGTCCCCGCGATCACAGACAGGCAGGCCGGACAGGACCCGCAGCCGATTTGGGGAGCGTACTGACACAGCAAGGCTTTTGCGAGCCCCACAGCAGTGCAACGCTTGCCCACCCCGGCCGGCCCGGTAAAAAGGTAAGCATGGGCAAGTCGATCTCGAGTGATTGCGTTGCGCACGATGGCAATAGCTGGGTCTTGACCCTTGATTTGGTCGAGCAACATAGCTTTCTTTACGGTTTATCCGTTAGTGCCGTGAGTGCAAGGATGGGCAGCCGTTTTTGCACTTTTTCAAAAATAGCACGCTGTACGACATCGATACTCTGGTTTGCGTCAAGAATGCATACCCGTTCGGGATCAGCGCGGGCAATCTGTAGAAAACCACTCCGCACCCGTTCATGAAAGGCAACCGACTCCGCCTCAAAATGATCAACAGCCGCAGTGCCACGCCGCTCTTGAGCTCGCCGCAGACCCACTGCCACGGGGAGATCAAGGACAAATGTCAGCTGGGGCATGCATGCTCCGCACACAAACGCGTTCAGTCGGGCGATCTCAGTCAGGTCGAAGCCGCGCCCATGGCCCTGATAGGCCGTTGTCGAGTCAGCAAAGCGGTCACACAGTACAATCTGGCCTGCCAGGAGGCTGGGCGCAATGACGGCTTGAATATGCTGCGCACGATCAGCCAGCATAAGCAGCAATTCGACTTTAGCGGCAAGAGGCGCATCAGCCTGTTGTTCCAACTCGAGATTTAAGAGAATCTGGCGTAGGGCTAGACCAAGCGGGGTCCCACCGGGCTCCCGAGTCACAACTACCTCACGCCCTCGTTCGTGCAGCACGTCTGCCAAGAGTTCGATCTGGGTGGTCTTGCCACACCCTTCTCCGCCTTCAAAAGAGAGTAAAACTCCAGCCATAGCGTGTTCTCTAACGGCGTGCGGAATATACCGGAAAAGCTACGTGACTTCCAACCCAACAGACTGCATCAAAGCCAAGGCATTACTCTTTTGCACCACGCCGGAGCGCATGCGGTAGTCAAAAACGAGCTGACCATCCACGAGTTTATCTTCGAAACAGACGTTTGCCGCCCGAGGAGCTAGTTCCTCGGCAATATGCACCAGGGCTAAATCATGCGTGGTCACCAGGCCAATAGCGCCTCGTGCCAGCAGGCCGCGCACCACAGCTGTGGCTCCGATCTGGCGATCGTGCGAATTCGTACCGTGAAAGATTTCGTCTAACAGGAAAAGCAGCGGGAGCGGCCCCTCAGCCAAGTCCATGAGCTGGCGCACACGGGTAATCTCGGCATAGAAGTGAGACGTACCAGCATGCAGCGAGTCCTGCACCCGCAATGTGGCCCCAAACGTGAGCGGTGAGAGTCTCAACTGCCGAGCACGAACGGGGGCCCCGGCCAGGGCGAGCACCGCATTGACCCCAACCGTGCGCAACAGCGTACTCTTACCCGACATATTCGAGCCGCTGACCATCAGCACCTGCAGCTGTTCCCCGAGGCAGACATCATTACGGACACACTCCCGTTCCGGCATAAGTGGATGGCCAAGACCCTTTCCAGTAAAATAAGCTGATTTTTTTTTATTTGCCTGCGTGTCAACAATTTCCGGAAATGGATCTGTCGGATTTTCATACGCATAGCCGGACAAGGCCTGCAGCGCTTCAAATGCGCCAATCGCACCTAGCCAGCGGGCGACAGCCTGGCCTGAAACGGCACGCCAACGCTCAATGGCGAATGCGATCTGGGGTGTCCATAGCAGGAAGGCAGCAATGGGAATAAAGAGCTGATTACGGCTGGATTCAAGCAGCGTAATGAGTCGATTGAGCCGCGCAATTTGGCTCTGGGGAGGGAGGCCGTGTGTTTTGATCGCAGTTTGGAGATCGAGCAGCCACGGACACGAAAACGGCTCCTGCTCAAGGTAGGTGAGGATTTTGGAGAGGAGGGTGAGTTCGCGTCCGGGTCCATCGATATCGGCAGTGATCTTTTGCACCCGGGGCCGTAAGACAGCAATAAAAATACTTTGGACCAAGAATGCCAGCAGAAACGGGACGGGACCAACTGTGGTAGCCCCCCATGCAACCAAGGTCAGTATAGATATGGCGGACAGCAGCGCGGCAAGACCGGGTAGCCACCATCCGGATAGTTGAATAGGCGCACTCCCCCAGGCTGTTAATGCCTCAGGCGTAATCCCAGCCGCGACATCGTCGCCGTCTATGGCCAGTTCTTCGCGTAAATCGAGACGCAGGCATAGTTCGTCAATAGCTTGCTGACGAGCACGGATCTCGTGTGATGTAGCCGGTGTGCACAGCCATGAGGCCAAGGTGTGCCGGCCGCTTGAAGTACGAGCGGTACACAGCAGCTCAAACGCCGAGCCTGGACCGAAAAGGTCGAGATCAGCAGCATACGGATGTCCGTCTTCCAAGAATTTTGACAAGAATGCTCTCCCAGACTCCCCGTTTCCTACCCATCGATCTTCAAGGCGGGCTAGCCCTCGGTCGTAAAAGGCGACAGTGCGTTTTGCATGGAGGCGCTGTTGTTTCACCCGCTTATGGGCAATCACCAGCCCCGCAAAACCCAGGATAACGGGCAGTATCCATCCCCACGAGAGCATGCCTGGCCGGAGGACAAACCACACAAAGCCTAACCCAGCGAGAAACACCAGGAGGCGTATATTGCCAATACGGTGGTCAAGCTGGATACAGCGTTGTTCCTCTTTTTGGCGTTCGGCAAATCGACGTGCATACTCGGCATGCGGATCGGATGGACGGGATGGGAGAGAAGTCTCCCCAGTATGCGGCGGCAGATGGGCCGACATGAATTCAGGTCCTTTCAAATAGTGGGCTGAGGATTTAGAGCAGCCCCAGATACCAGGCAATCAAGGTTTCGCCGACAAAGACATAACACAGCGCGCCGAACGACAAGAAAGGCCCAAACGGCAATGCCAGCTTCGTATCAGCCTGGCGTCGGATCATTGTTGCGATCCCGATTCCTGATCCGACAAAGGATGCAATCAGCAGCGTAAAGGGGACGGAACGCCAGCCCAGGAAGGCTCCGATCATGGCCAGGAGTTTGACGTCTCCCATACCCATGCCTTCCCGTTTTGTAATCAGCCAGTATCCGAGCGCAACGACTAACAGGATGCCGGCTCCAGCTGCGGCCCCGATCAGCGAATCCCTCACCGTCAAGCGTGAAGAAAGAAAGGAAAAGCAAATGCCGGCAACAATTCCAGGCAGACTAATGACATCCGGGATGACCTGATAGTCAACATCAACAAACGTGATGACAACCAGCGCCGCCACAAAAACAAGATAGCCCAGTGTAATAACGCTGATACCAAATTGGGCAACCAGCATCAGGGCGATGAGAGCAGTCAAGAGCTCGACAAAAAAGTATCGGGAAGAAAACTGGGCAGCGCAGGTCCGACAGCGTCCGCGCCGAAAAAGATAGGTCAGCAGAGGGATATTATCATACCAAGCTAGTGGCGTTGAGCAGCTTCTGCAGTGGGATACTGGGGAGACAATCGACTCCTCAAGTGGCAGCCGATAGATGCATACATTCAGAAAGCTTCCGACGCAGGCGCCAAACACAAAAGCGAAAGTGAATACAAGCAGCAGCGGGATCTCCATGGCTAACAACTAACCTAGTCTAATCGATCCGCACCAGACCGGCAAGATTTATGACTACCCACTTTGAAAATTTTCCATCACGAGACCTCAGAGTGCGCATCATGCTTCCGTCAACATGGCCGCGTGGAACAAAAATCACATCGCCGCGCGAATTCGCCGCAGAGATAACAACCGTCGAGGGCAGACGTATATACACCCCGTCGTTTCCTCCATCGCCATGACTGTGGAGATGATGTCCCAGCCATCTACAGTTCTCTCTTTTTTCCGCCACATATCCATTTGTCCCGGGCTGGAAGGCTACGCGCAAGCGACGATTCCGAGCAATGGCCTGCATGCGAACCAGCTGCAGGTCTGCCACAATCTGCTGCGCCCCGGCAAGCAAAGGGACCACGATCCTCCGGTGCCGGCGGGAGATGGACGTGTGCAGGTTGGACTGTGGAACGCAGGACTGGCGCCAAACCCGCGATAGCTTCCATCAGCATGACACACGCGATTCGCCCGTCTTACAATATTTTGTTTCACGCTATTATACTCATTGATGAGGTCAGTCTGCGCCTCGACTTGGCTTACGGCAAATGGCGCGATGTCGAGACAAAGAGGTGACAACGTCCCATCGGCAGCGTGATTCCTACCATCAATGCTTAAGTCCGGGATGCGGTGACCGGAACCTGCCGGGCTTGATACAGCATCTGTAAAGTCCGGATGCGGAACATCTCCGATACTCGTGACCACACCCTGCGATGTAAACTGCGGGATGTGGACAATCTCTTCCACCACATGACGAGACGCGCCATGGCCCTCTCCGACGGCCGTATTCCTGTACTGCCCATCATCCAAGGCATCCATCTCGACAGTATAGATCTCAGCGCCGAGGGCCTCAGGGCCAATAGCCATAGGGAGTGCGGGCCCTGGCGGGGTATTCTCCAGCCAATTCTTGCCCATTTCGGCACCAGCCTGAGCAAGCCACAACGCTTGCACCCCACTCAGAACATTTCGCGAGACAAACAGGTCGGCCCGGCTCAAAATGGTTCGCTACCCCCAATAACGGCGAGCAAGATTATGAGAATAAGGGTGGAGAGCAATGCAACGCCCCGCTCTGAACGGAGAGCTGTAGGGACCCGCTTTCTCATAACGTCTTGCGTCTAATTCGGAGGGTTGCAACAAAAGACCTCCGAGCCTAACTCAGCCGCAATCGGCTGTATCACACCGGGGTCGGGATGTCGGCGCGCTGTTCGGATGACAATATCGATGAGAAAGAGGATTTCTCGTGCGTCGCCATCCAAGGGTGGAAGGAGTCCTGTTCCATCCCGGTCGAAATAGGACAAGAGAAATCCATCAGGAGGCATATCGCCAATAAAGGGTTGGGGCCGGCCCTGACCGGTCGCGCGACGCAGCATCTGCGCGACGGCCTCATATGTATACAGCCCCCGTTCACTCAGATCGTCGGGAAAGCCGTCTGGGGTTGAGCCGAAACGATCCCCCCGAAAATCATATTGCATCCTCACCGTCTGCTCATCAGTCACCACCAGCCACTCAAAACCTTCACAGGCTCCGTCCCGGACGGGTCGAGCGCCGGCCATGCGTAGATATCACTGACCAAAAAATAAATTTCCAGTCGACTACTCTCAGGCAGGCTCAAACGCACCGTTTCAGCCTGCAAAACCTGCAGATTGGAACGGTAAAAGCCATAGATTGCCAGAAAAATACGCCGGATATTCCCATCGAAACAATGATCTCAAGCAAGGTCCAGCCAACTCCGGTCCAACAGAACTGGCGACCAGGAAAGAAGCCCTACCACGCATCTCAAGAACTGTCGTTATGCCTCTTCCCGCCAACACGTCCGTGTTTCAAAAACACCGCAAGGCCGTCTGAAGATCTCCTGCGCGTTCTCTCTACTGATTTACGACTCTCACAAGAGTCACACTGTGGGGCTGAGGATCAGACCAAGAAACAGTGACATCAATCCGGGCCACGCCGGTCTCCGGTGAAATAAAAGAGACCCGCCAGCTCCTGACGAAACCTGCTTGGTACGCATCGCTCCCATCTCGAAGCGGTTCAAACTCGGCGCGGAATTCTTCCGACTTGTCTTGAGCGAGGATCGTCGCCTGGGTGAGCCGTTCAGTCACGCGGCCTGCCCGCATGACCGCCCCTGGTGACAAGCTCAGGGATGCAATTGCAAAGGTCGCCGTAGCGACAAGGTCTTCGATAAGAGACTATTTCAACAACATAGAATTCAGAGTATTCCTTTTTGAAATGCGAATTATTTCTCACTAAATAAATATCACTTCTGACAAGAGCCTGAGACGGTATCTAAAAAATCAATGGGTTTTTGTATACGCCAATGAGACAGCACAATTTGCAGGAAGATCTCCCTGCGAGAGGAATCGATCCACCCCTCATGAAAGACTGCTCAAATTTCTGTATCCTGACACTCTCCTGCATGAATACGAATATTGGGCGGTTTTTCTCCCCCGATGCAGGTCACTCTCGGCTAACAGGTCTTAGTCTGCGGTGCAGACTAAGACCTGTTAGCCGACGTCTCAGCAAAACCATTTGTCGAGCTGCATACCGTCAACTGAGAACTGGAGGGCGTGTGAGATTGACTTCATCGACACCGCCTGGCTGAAGCAGCTGGATGTGACCCAAGCCGTCCATCTGCCGGATAAACGGTTTGGAGAATTAGTTCGACTGCTACGGACTTTTTGGTCGCCGTAAAAGGCAAGCACTCCACGCTACGGCTATGTCTTATTTCCCGTGCCGCGTTATAGAACGCGATGGAATTTCCCAAGCTATCTCTTCTTTCATATAACAACCCGTTAGCTCTCTCCTCTCTCTTCTTCTCTTGGTCACTCAGTGTTCAGTATACGAAGACGAATTTCAACACGAAATAAATTTTATGGAGGGGGGGGTTGCAAAATCCGCACTAACAGCTAGTAACTTGACCTTATGATGAAT
>CAZXFE010000037.1:0-19912 GCA_964639795.1 uncultured Enterobacteriaceae bacterium
CAAAGTCAGCCAACAGACACGCACACATCGGTCCAGCCCAGGTCGTTGTGGCCTCCAAGACCCGCATCCCCGCTAACGGACCGGTCAGATCTGTTCGCGCTTCACGATAGAATTCGCTCTTGTCCATGTGACACTCCTTCTCGCGCTTCCTGTATGCCGCCGCCAAAGCCTACGAAGTTCCGAGCCAGACAGCAACGGCTTCTGAGCACGCAACAGGTTGCAACGGACATCAACTGCGGTAGCATGCGGGCTTGATGAATGCGGCAAAGCAATAGCCGGAGGCTAACCAGCTTGACCTGTTTACGCCGGCAATCCCAACCGTCTCTCCCCAGCCTCAGAAAAAACAAAAACAACAGTTTGAGGTCAGACCAGCGCCCCTGCCCTCTGAACTGCAGCCGGTCTCCCAGTCTCTAGCAGAAACTATTCGACTCGGTACTTCATCCCGATCTTTTTCCGGCTGGGAAGGTCTAATCTAGGTCAGCCCCTCACCAGAGACACAGCTCTCTCGTGAGGGGCTAACAGTTTCATACGAGAATGCTTCGCCCGCCATTCCATAACAGCGACAGGCCAAACAGGACCAACACCCCACCACTGATTTGGAGTACGATTCGATACCCACGTCCTTGCAAATGCGCGCGCCCGCCGTGCACGAGCACGGCCAACAGCACCTTGGCCCCCACCAGGCATCCGTAAAAACCGAGCAGAAAAGCTACGATCGGCGCCCACCTGTTGTGCTGCGCATTCATTGTAACCAAAGGTCCTCCAACCGTGAGCCAAAAGACATACGGGTGGGGATTCAGGAGATTGACCAGCAGGCCTTTACGGAAACTCTTGAGAAGACTTCCCTGTTCCTGTCCTGCCGAGACACGTGGCCCGGCCGTTGTCTGAAGGGTCTGCCAACCCAGCAAACATACATACCCTCCACCGATAATACTGAGCAGCGGCAGCACCACGGGTGGCATCTGGGCCAAGAGTACCAGGACAGTGCCCACAACAAGAACGTCGGCAGCCGGAGGCGCGAAAGCCACCCAAGTCCCCGCCCGCCAACCACTACGTAGGGTCTCATTGATAACTAGACTGGACAACGGGCCTGGCGTAATACCCGCTCCGAGTCCTAAACTCATCGCAAAGAGTAGCGTTTGCCATACTGTCATCGCGTTGCTCGGCTTCCTTTCCTCACTATCGTTTTTGCGTCATGATAGGGAACTTCGGGAGAAGGAAGAAGGCAGGTGTATGGCAGACAATCCAGATTCGGGTATTTCGCACAATCCACATGATCACCATGAGGCACCTGATTTTCGGTTCTGTCCAAAGTGTGGCGGTGTCTTAAACCGCCGACTGCTCAAAGCAAACGACCTTAAGCGGCTGGTCTGCGAAAATTGCTCTTTCATCTTTTATGATGACCCGAAAGTGGCGGCGTGCACCATTCCTATTGTGGACGGTAAGATCTTACTCCTCAAGCGCGGAATCGAGCCGGGCTATGGCAAATGGGTCTTCCCCGGAGGCTTCTTGGACCGTGGCGAGCGGGTGGAAGACGCCGCCATACGAGAAACGTGGGAAGAGGCCGGTCTCAAGATCGCGCTCACACGGCTGCTCAACGTGTACTCGTACACGGGCCATCCAGTGGTGGTCATCGTGTATCTGGCCACAGTTCTGGACGGAACGCCGCAGGCTCTGGATGAAACCTTGGAAGCCAAGCTGTTTACTCGTACGGAAATCCCGTGGCAAGAGCTGGCCTTTCCGAGTACACGAGACGCACTCTCTGAGTATATCTCGCTCTCCGTTGCCTCGCCCGAGTGAAGGCCGGGCAAAAACATCGACTAACTATTTTTAGCCAGCCTTTTCTAGTGGGGTACCGCTAATTTTTCCTGGAGGAACTTGAATGGCAGAAGAACAACTTTCGGCGGACGAAACACTTAAGAAAGCAACATGGGGCTATATTGGAGTTGGCGTGTTATGGCTCTCTCACTCTATCAGGAATCGCGCTTGAGAGATTAAGCCCAAGCGACGGATTCCTAACCGGACTTTTGCCTGGTGAAATCAATGCTTTACGGGCAGACAATGCTACTCTACACGCAGGTTCGAGAACTCATAGACGCCAATCGACGCTTACATAGACTTATCGAACACGAGGCAGCTACAGCCGAGGCGCTGGTTTATTGTCAGGCGGAGAACAGAGAACTTGCTGCTGAGATTAAAGAGCCCAAGGCTAGCATCCATCATTCTCGGCCTCCCGTCTTTTAAAAGCCCGCAGCAGTTTTACTTGGTACGACCAGGGAGTATGATCTACTACCATTCATGTTGGCGCTGAATAAACTCCGTCACGATATCAACTGTCGTGTGGGCCAGTTCAATATTGAAGAGGTGGCTGGCGTTTGACAGGATGGTCAGATCGGCATTGGGAATGCGCTGGGCTAAGGTCGCAGAGTTTTCCGGCGGTACAAGGCCGTCTTCTTTTCCCGTAATAACCAGCGTCGGGGCTGTAATATCCGGAAGGCGACCATAGGTGTCGTGGCCCTGAATAGCGGCCATTTGATTCACCATGCCGTGTTTGGGCGTAGGATGTTGGTTGGAGAGCTGAGTCAGTTCGAGCAGGGTACTCGTATGCTGTTGTATAAACCGGGGAGTGACAGCAACTTTGGTCATGGCCAGTGCAGCCTGTTCCACACTGATTTCGGCAATATTCGTCAGCATGTCCACAACTTCGGGATCTTGTGACAGCAGGGTCTTTTCTCCACCGCAATTCGTACAACCCAGTATCAGGCTCTTCACTCGATTGGAATGACGCAGCGCAAATTCTTGGGCAATCATCCCGCCCATAGAAATGCCGAACACATGGGCCTGACCGATGCCGAGGTGATCCAGGACACCGGCAGTATCGTCGGCAAACGTCGTCATAGCATACGGCTCATCCGGTTTATCGCTTTGGCCCACCCCACGGTTATCAAACACAATAGTCCGAAACGATTGAGCAAATCGCTCGACGTTCCAGTGCCAACCCACCGAACTCATGGTAAATCCCATAATAAGGACAAGCGGTTCGCCCCGGCCGTGTTCTTCGTAGTACAATTTGATTCCACTTGATTCGACGTGTGGCATTATGACTGTTCTTTCCTTCTTCGTTACCGCCTAATCGATATACGGACTGAAATTTCGCATGGCAGACAACAGGGCCATGAGGTCTGCGTATTCACCCAGTTCAACATACAAGAAGTCATGTTGACTGCGAACTTCATCAGGATCTTGTTCGTCCGTAGGGACAGACATAAGCGCTTCAAACTCTTTGAGCATGCCTTGGGTTTGCAGTTTGGTTTCGATTGGAATTTCGTCATCCATGGCAATTAGCAGCTTCGTCTGCTTAATCAGCCGCGCGATCATTTCCGCATCGGTTAGCTCTGGCATACAGACTCACAATCCGACGTCACTCTATTTTCTCTATTGATTCTCTTCTTATTTCTGTTCTTTTAGCTGGCGTTTCCAGTCCAGCATACGGGCTTGGGCGGCAACCGCCTCCGCCTCTGGAACCATACCTTTTTGCTGGTATAAACGAGACAAGACGGTAAAGCTCATTTCATCCCCAGGACTGAGTTCGGTCAACTTCTTGGCCATTTCTATAGCCTCGTCAAGCTGTTCGTTATCGCTATAGGCATGGGCCAGGTCGTGAACAGCTTCGACATAATCTGGGTCAATGTCCAGAATGGCTTTGTAAGCGGCGATGGCTTTGTCTGTCTCATCGTCGCACAAAAAGTCGTACGCTGTATCGTACATTTCTTCGAGGGATGGCATGGCCGTTATGTCCTCCGCGATTACGGATTGTACGAGAATGCTACTCAGCGGAGCAGTCCTCCTCGCACGGCCAGCCTAACTGATTTCATTGACAGCTCCAACCCCTAACAGCCCTCTCGTTGACAGGGTTTTCGTGACTTCTTATGTTCTTTCTCCCGTGCATAACCCAATCAATCCACTAGATTCCCAAGGTGCCCAGGTCCTGGATTTTATCACCAATCCGGACGGCAAAGATTTTGCCACATTAGCCTTGGCTGTTTTTGCCTATCAATTTGAAAACAACCTGCCCTACCAACGCTTTTGCCTGTCCAGGGACAAAACGCCACACACAGTAAAAACGTGGCAGAACATTCCTGCCGTGCCTACCGTTGCTTTTAAAGAGCTGGACCTGACCTGCGGGCCAGCGGAAAAAATCTTTCTGACCAGTGGTACAACGCGAGGACATGAGAAGCGCGGACGGCACTTGGTGCCGGACCTGCAGCTGTACCATACCTCTGCTCTGAGCCACTTCTCACAGTGTCTGCTACCCGACGAGCCACGGCTTCGTATCCTGAGTTTGATCCCCTCTCCCGACATGCAGCCGCATTCATCGCTCAGCCAGATGGCCGAGTGGGTTATGCAGGAATTGGGGACAGACGACAGTCACTATTTTATTGATCAGAACGGAATACACCTGGAAGCATTTGCCGAGGCAGTTATATACGCCCAGGAGAACACTGAGCCAGTCTGTGTGCTAGCTATTACCTCTGCCTTAGTCGCCTTTTTCGATTGGTGTGCAGTTCGTGGTAAAACATTCGGCCTGCCATCTAGCAGCCGTATCATGGACACGGGCGGCAATAAGGGCAAAGGCCGGCCGATCTCGCGCAACGGCTATCTTCTGTCGTGCTGGAAATATCTTAAGGTCGCCGGCTATTACTGTGTAAATGAGTATGGCATGACCGAGATGGCGTCGCAGTTCTACGATCACGTCTTGTACAACCGTTTCCGAAAAAGCAATGAGCCCCGGTATAAAATTGGTCCGGCATGGACGCGCACGTTAGTAGTCGATCCTGAAACCTTAGAAGAGGTCGCGCACGGCGAGAAAGGCATTTTGCGCCATTTTGACCTTGCCAACTGCGGCTCGGTTATGGCTATTCAAACCGATGATGTGGGCTATCTGACTGGAGAAGGGTTTCAGATTGTGGGCCGAACGCCAGGTTCGGAAGCACGGGGCTGTGCACTGGTATTAGATGAGTTTTTGTCGGCACAGTGAAAGAATAGCTCTTACCGCAGTAGCGCGTCTACGTTAAAATTGTGCGCTGTCCGGTCAGCGTTCCTCTTGGACAAGCTCAGGGCGAACGAGAAGAGGCCCTCAGAAGCGGAACCTTTGTACCGAGCGCGTGGAAGCGTGAACGCGCAGGGACGCGCGCTAACTTAGGCTGGGCGCTCTAGTAAGGTGGCCCTGTGCACCGAGAACAGGGTGTTGGATTACGCTCCGCTAATCCAACCTACGGGACGGGATCTATTTAAGGTCAGGAAATTGTCATTCTGGGCAGAAGCGAAGAATTTCTCGATTATATGATGTAAGTAGTTAGAATCAAGGTGAACACATGCCTCCGTTCTCTCTGGCCGAACTCAATACAACTATCGACACCCTGATAGCAAATGGCACCCGTCACCTCGCCCGCAGACCAGTCCGAGAAATCCTTGCATCTATAGACCAGGTTATTCAGCGCTGGCTCGACCCAAACTCTTCCGAACGGCAGGAAGCCGAGGCACGTCTGCCTGAAACAACCGGCCTCTCCTCGGAAATGATTCAGCACATCCTCCCCCTAGTTTTCCAAGAGTATCGAGCGGATAATTTGGAGGCTCTCTTGGTCGATGAGCTCGGCTCTCTTGAAGTCCTCGACCATTTTGTCTCGTCTTCGCAAGGACAGAAAAGAGGATATGGTCCACGATTGATGACCCATATCCTCGCCGGTAACCTGCCTGGAGCCGGACTCGACAGTGTCATCTTTTCTCTTTCGGTGAAGTCTGCCACACTTGTCAAAACGTCCTCAACAGAACCACTATTGCCAAACTTGTTTGCGCGTTCGATCCAGGAGATCGATCCTGACCTCGGTTCCTGCCTTGCTATTGTCACCTGGCCCGGGGGGAAGGCTGCTTTGGAAGATGTTGCTCTTACACGTGCGGACGTGGTCGTCGCCTCCGGATCAGACGAAAGCCTGGCGTTCATTCGCCAACGGGTACGAGGTCGATTCATCGGCTATGGGCATAAAGTCAGCTTTAGCCTAGTCACCAAAGAACGGCTCACTGACGTAGAAGAGCTTGCCCAGCAAACGGCTTACGATGTTGCGCTGTATGACCAGCAGGGCTGTCTGTCCCCTCAGCTCGTGTATGTCCAAGAGGGGGGAGCCACCACACCAAAAGATTTTGCCGCACTTCTGGCCGTAGCGTTTGCCCATTGGCAAATAGTGCTACCACGCGGGCCAGTCACGCCGGACATGAGTACGGCTATCCGAAAAGTGAGAGGCGAAGCCGAGTGGCAAGCGCTGGCAGGTAAAGACGTTGTCCTGCACACAAGTCCGCGAGGAACGGACTGGACGGTCATCTACGACACTGATCCGATGTTCGTTCCATCGCCGCTGTATCGAACAATTCGCGTGAAGCCGCTCCAGAATATCGAGCAGCTCAGTGAGATTGTGGATTCGTGGCGACCCTATCTTGAAGCAGTAGGTGTTGCAGCAGGTCCCGGACAAATGATGGCAATTGCGGATAAATTAGCGGCTCTGGGTGTAGCCCGTGTTTGCCCCATTGGAACCATACAGACCCCGCCACTTAGTTGGCAACACGGCGAACGACCGAGGATTGGCGATTTCGTGCGCTGGGTTGGACTTGAGAGAAGAAGGTAAAGATGGGGTGTCTTCTTCGTCTCGACGGAGGATTAAAAGTAGGATGGCGGATGAGAAACGCATATAGATGTAGAGGCAACGCAAACAGTATCGTGAAGGTTTGTCGGATCGAGCATCTACGCCGAAATAAATGAGCGCTATGAAATTGGCATTGGACATAATACGAAACGGTGATTTGTCGGATGATGAAATACGCTTCGTTGTCGCCTGGGACAACAAATTCTTCGGAAGCGAGTCTGCCGCATAGGACCTCAGTCAGGCTACTGTCCGATGGCGAATTCTGGCTCGATGTGGCAATACCCTCGTCGGTCATGTCGCAGTCTCCGACATGCGGATTTCGGCCAATGACGACTTTCCGGCGAACATGGCAATTAGTGGCTTGTTCACCCATTCCGAATTCCAAGCCAAGGGCCTCGTCAACAGCATTATGGATGCCGCCGAACGATTCGTATTCAATGACAAGGGAGCGGAACTCATACTGCTGTTTTGCCCGGACTCACTTCGCGAGTTTTATGCCGAAAGAGGGTGGAGAGTCCTCACTGAGCCAGTAATGCTCAAACAATCAGATGATTGGACGCTATGGAGCGAAACAACAATGGGCTTATTTCAGACCTACCTCAAAATTGATGATTCCCCGGTCCGTGTGAACGCATGACACCCTATCCGGATTGTGACCTAGATGAATGCAATATGCCTCTAATTCCTTCAACCTTTTAGGGTGAGGGAATTAGAGGCTAAACCTATAGTGATACCAATCAAATGCTACCTACACCGGTGGTATCCAGCCCAGCTCCTGGTACCGCTTAATCAAATCTCGGAACATATCTTCCGTATCCATACATTCGTGAAAACCTGCCTGTCTGATTTTGATCGTACTCACAATAACCGGCGGGGGTGGCTCTGACGCGCCATACGCAAAGGACAGATCAGTCAGTTCAAACGACCCGCCCACAAAGTCCAACATCTTCCTAGGTACCTTGAGATTGTATTTGTCAACAATGGCGGTCCATTCGGCATCACGCTGGGGCATTTCTTCGGTCAGACATAGAGGCTCAGGTGCACCGACTTCCATGCCCAAGGCATCGGCAATAGCTGGCCACACATTGGGCCATACGAATACATCGCCATTCGTGCTATTAAACGTCTCATTCCGTGCGTTGGGGCTGGTGGCGGCCCACTCCAAAGAACGCGCTAGTAGGTCAGCGTCCACAGCTTCAAATACGTAGGCTGGGCCGCCGGGGAATGATAAAGGCAAACCAGCTTCTTTACGTAGCGCGGCGTAGACGCAAAGCGCTGGCAGGACGTTGAGGTTGCCTTTAAGCGCTTCACCAAAAACGAGTTGGGGTCGGAATATCGTCCAGTGCCAGTTTGTCTCAGATTGCCCCTGCTGCTGCTTGCGCAAATAGTCCTCGTGCAGCCAATAAAAGTTGTCATGCTGATGGCGTGGCCAGCGTTCGCGCGCTGGAGCTGGAAAGGGTTCGATATGCGCACCGTAGGCTTTGGTACCTTGTAATAGAGAGACATGCTGGAGATTCTTGGCTGCCCCTTTCAGAGGCTCAAATAGATTCTCCAGCATCATGAGATTAGTTTCCATCTGATCCCGTTCACGCCAACCGCGCACCACGCCAGGCTTTTCATACAACGCGGTATAAACCAGATGGGTGACGTCGTGCATTTGACTAAAAACCTCAGCGCAGCGATCCTTGTCTTGCAGATCAACCGACAACAAAGTCGCGCCGTCGAGTCCGTCGGGAATGCGACGCGAGACTCCAACGACGTCCCAATCTTCAAGACTGGCAAAATGCCGCACTGCAGCAAACCCAACCAAGCCGGATGCACCGGCCACTAAGACTTTATTCTTGGCCATGATTTTCTCCTTTTGTCCGTAAAGCGCACGCTACCAATTTCATTGGCTAGAGAAAATGCCCTCTGTAGCCCAAGGTGTCGGATTACGGTACGCTAATTTGACTTGCCCTGTCAGACGCCCAATTGCTGAACACTGCTCGTTCACCTATGTTTTCAGTATGGCCTCTCTTCGTGACGACTTTCTCCGTTTTGTGAGCCAAACGTCTCCGGAACCCATGGGTGTTGAGGTCTCTACTTCTCATGGCTGCATTGTCGTAGACACTACCGGCAAAGAGTATCTGGACCTGCTGTCGGGCATTGGCGTGACCGGCATCGGTCATACGCATCCGGCCACGGTGAAGGCCATCAAAGCCCAGGCCGAACGCTATCTGCACGCTATGGTGTATGGCGAATACATCCAGAAACCGCAGGTCGATCTGGCCCGGCGGTTGGCCGAAATTACGCCCGGCGATCTGTCTGTGACTTATTTCACCAATAGTGGTACGGAAGCGGTCGAGGGTGCGCTCAAGACTGCACGCAAACATACCGGTCGCCCAGGGTTTGTGAGTTTTGTGGGCAGCTTTCACGGCGATACGTTTGGTTCGGTATCTGTAGGTGGCAATCCCGTTTACCGAGAGCCATTTGAACCCTTACTCCCCACCACTACATTTCTTCCTTTTAATGACTGCAACGGATTGCAAGCAATCGACGAGACCGTAGCCGGAGTTATCATTGAGCCGATTCAAGGCGAAGGTGGAGTACGTATCCCGGATGACGACTTTCTTCCGGCTCTGCGCAAGCGCTGTACTGAAGTCGGCGCTTTATTGATCTTTGATGAAGTCATCACCGGCTTTGGGCGGACGGGCAAGCTGTTTGCCAGCGAGCACTGGAATGTGGTACCCGATATCCTGCTTGTCGCTAAAGCGTTGGGCGGCGGCATGCCGCTGGGTGCGTTTATCAGTACGGCGCAGATCATGGCTACGCTCTCACACGATCCAGCCCTCGCGCATGTTACAACTTTCGGCGGCCATCCGGTCTGTTGCGCTGCCGGCATAGCTTCACTCGACGTGATTCTTCAAGAAAATCTCGTACAGTGCGCACAGGAAAAAGGTGAGGAATTTGTTCGTAAGCTGAAAACGCTTAGGGGCGAAGGCGGCTGCACCGAGGTGCGCGGACGCGGCTTACTCATCGGGATGGATTTTGCCACGCCACACATCACGCAACGTTTTGTTCAAGAATGTTTTGCGCGCAGCCTCGTTCTGGGCTGGACATTACACGAAGATACGGTCGTCCGCCTTGCCCCACCGTTAGTGATTTCTTCCGAGGAGATCGATCGGGCGGTTTCGATTATGCGGCAGGTCCTGGGTCATTTATAAGGAACGCTTTCCTTCCATGCGTAGGGCGCAGCCTATTCCCGCGTTAAGCCTAAAAGCGTGCTCACTCCCCACCGGGCGATAAATCCCCCGGCTACATAACAACGCCGCATAAAGCGGCTGAAAGCCAGCTTCAGCCGGGGCTGTACAGTAGCCTGGAATTCATGTCCGGCCGGAGAACGATAGCGTAATCAACGTATAATTTTAGAGCAGACTGTGTACTACTATTTCTTCTCAAGCTTGCTCAATCTTTTTCAATTTTACCCCAGGCGTGAACCTTAGTTGGCGTAATCCGAACCATGGAGTTATTGGCAAAAGTCAGCTCCATCCCCCAATACTGCGGATAGCGTTCGCGCAAAAGCACTAGCAGCCGATCATACTCGGTTTCGTTATCAACCAGAGCAGTGGTCCCCGTGATCAAAACATAGGCAAGCTGCGTCCAGTCATCATCGTAGTCATCAATGACAATAGCCGCGTATGGATTCTCCAACATATTCCGAATCCGCTTGATCGGCTTGCCAGTCTGGCGCTTGGGTTTTTGATCGACCACAAAATAGATATGTTCGCCGTCAAATGCATAACAAAATGGAATGACATGCGGGTGACCGTTACTGTCAGCGGTCGCCAAACGCGCTACCACGTGGGTATTAATAAAACGCTGAACAGGATCAAGAATAGCTATCCCCATGGGCGTGCGTCACTTCGCAGGCACCTCGGAGACGATGTCTGATTGAGAAGCCTGTTCCGGTGTAACAGCCTGGATGGAATCTCCAACAAAAGAAGCCTGCGCCTCACTATAGATTTCCTGTGCACGATCCGAATAGCGCGGGGAAAAGTGGAACACTTTCAGTTTACTGACATTTGCCGAGCGGCCAAGCAGGCCAGCCTGTTTGGCCGTCAAATGATAACGCTTGGTGGCCTGATCCTCGTCTTCGTCCAGGAATGGGGATTCACAAAAGAACACGTCTGCATCATGGGCTAGGGAGGTAATCCGCGCGGTATTCTCCGGACTATATAACGCATCGACAACGTAGGCGAATTTCTGCCCACGGGTTTCTTTCACCAGGGAGCCGCGCACCTCCCCAAGGCGGAACTGCCGGCTGCGTTCTTGCCCGCCGTCTTTCCATTTCGCGCAGACGAGAAAAGCATCCGGCTCATTCCGGCGAAGCGCGTTCTTCAACTCGGACAACCACGCACCGGTCGGCACGCCGAGGCGTTCTAGGTGCGCTTTGTCAACGTTGAGATGACTCTTCTCTTCAAGCGCAAAGGCCATAGAGTAAATCCGGTGATCGAGATGGACCGCCCGAACGTGAAACGCCGGCTCATCCAGGAGAACTCCGGTGAACGACAGCGAAGGCAGAGGATCACGAGCAAAGCCGGTCGCTGCATGAAACAGGGCCCGCTGGATAGTGTCCGGACCAACTTCGGCGACCTCGAGGGAGAAGCCGTAACCATCCACCAGATTCCAGGTATAGCCGCGGAGTTTTCCTTCCACACAGTCGAGTATTCCCGGCGGACCATAAATTGACAGTCTCTCATCTCGACTCAAAAACAGGCGCAGTAATCGGTCAAACCCGATAAAGTGATCCATGTGACAGTGCGACACAAAGACATGACTGACACGTAAAAGGTCACCGGAAGGGCAAGCATCGCTCTGGCCGAGATCGAACAGCAGCGCGCGACCTTCCCAGCGCATATGAATATACAGTCCAGGATCGCCAAATGGTCCGTTCACCAGCCGTGGGACAAAGGCAAGGTTCATACAATAGATAAAAACAGCGGCTTATTTTTTACTAGTCTGAAAGTCAGCCCCCCAGGCGATCAATCTGATCCTGAACCGAGGGCAGACGGCGTGTTTCCCTGAGCACCTGGAATAGGGCTAGTTCGCTAGCCTCCTGTGGTCTACCAGATGTGTCGTGCGTGATATCGATAATCTCATGAATCATCCCGGCAATTTCCCGCTGAAGAATCACGAGATCTCCCCGTTTCAGCGTTCCGCCCAAGTGGACAGCATATGGACGCAGCACGCCGAAAGTTCTTTCTGTCACGCTTTTGTCAGCCGCCATACGAGACTTTCTCCACATGGGACTCTCGGAGGAAATCCGACTCGAACCTACCCGTATTATCCGTCCTGCCCGCTTGCTTTGCAAGGTAGGAGCCACGCAAGATCAGGGTCATTGACAGTCGGCAAGCGGGTGGCTACCCCTAATACCGATTTTTCTTTATTTTATTACCAGTTAAGAAATTTCCAGACGTGTTATCTTAGTGCTGTCTGTCTGAGAATGCAGTGGATATGAACCCACAATATCAGTTGTATCCACGCAAAGGGAGTGACCACTAATGGCAACCATCATCACAGAGGAATGCATCAACTGTGGAGCTTGCGAACCGGAATGTCCCAATACCGCCATTTATCAAGGCGCGGTCGAGTATGAAGTCAACGGCGCGACCCACGCGGCCATCGACGACGATATCTTTTATATCGTGCCGGAAAAATGCACGGAATGTGTCGGCTTTTTCGACCAAGAGGCCTGTGCCGTAGTGTGTCCGGTTGATTGCTGCCTCCCGAATCCTGACATTGTGGAAACTGAAGCAGCCCTACTCGCGCGGGCCAAGGAACTCCACCCGGAGGACACATTTGGAGATGACTTTCCCTCGCGGTTCAAAGGAGGAGGAGCCGAAGCTCCCGCCGCAGCAGATGCAGCAGCCCTTGCGGCAGTCCCTGTCGCGGCCCCCGCCCCACAAGCTGCCCCCGTCTCAGCACCGGCACCAGCATCCGTTGCAGATGCCATAGCCCTGTCCATACCCAGCGTAGATGAGTGGCAGGTACCCATTAACTGTCAGCGCTGTGATGGAGAATTCGCTGCTCCCTTTCGACATTTTCGGATCGGGGTGGTGTTCTACTGTACGCACTGTGCCGGTTCGTTGGTGGTGAACTCGTCTATGTACAAGGACGTGGCCAAAGCCCTAGACACGTTTCAGGCCCAGTGGGCGGTCGATTTCACCGCGTTTCAAGAAAAGCGAGAGCGTGAACTCGACGAATTTGAGGAAGAGAAGCGTAAAGATCTGGAGAATTTTTCTGCTGACCTCAAGCAGGTGGTCGCAGGAGCAAAACCAGCCGGAAGGACACACCGTCGGCTGTCATTGTTTGGCATTCAACGGGTAGGCTAGTCACATAATTTCTGATGGTCGGTGCATGCACCGACCAGGGCGAGGTTCCCTCGCCCCTGCATTTCTTACTTGAACAAATCACGACCTGTCACTGCTCGTACTTCTTGCCAATCTCCATGGCTTCCGGCACACCAAGGAGAGAAGTCAGTTCCTCAAAACACTGCCACTCGGCACCATGAGCGATACTGCCCGTTGTCTTGAGCTCCTGCATAGCATCTCGCATGCGGACATAGGCCGCCATCAGCGTTGCAGAATAAATCGTCAGCTTAAAGCCGAATTTCGCAATCTCTTGTGTGGACAAAAGTTGCCCATTATACAGCAGGGGCAGATCTCCAAGCTCTTGCACGTACCGAGCAATGTCATCGTGAATCTTAATCCCATCCACGAATATCAGGTCAGCGCCCGCTTCCCGATACGCGCGTGCACGCCGAATAACATCCTCCCAGCCATTAACCGCTAAAGCATCCGTCCGCGCGATAATCACAAAGTCGGCACTCCTCCTGGCATCACACGCTGCCTTGACTTTGGGTACCATTTCTTCCATCGGAATGACTTGTTTGCCCTCTAAAAATCCGCAACGCTTGGGCCACACTTGGTCTTCAATATGTAATCCCGCAGCGCCCGCAGCTTCATATTCACGAACAGTGCGATACACGTTAACGGGATTACCGTAGCCGGTATCCGCATCGCACACCAGCGGAACATCGATAGCGTTGGCAATATAGCGCACATTCTCAACCATCTCGGCCATAGTCAGCAGACCCACGTCGGGAAACCCACGCGAAGCAGCAGTCCCAAACCCGGTCATGTATACCGCCTGAAAACCCGTGGCTTGGGCAATCTTGGCTTGAAAGGCATCAAATATGAATGGCGCAACCACCATCTCTGGTCCATTGATCATCTGACGAAGACGGGACGCGGTACTCGGCATTGTATCCTCCTTAGGAACTGCTCAGTGAACGCGCTACCACTCGGTTCGCGCTGGGGGCAGGGCTCCGGCGGGGCTCGGCGCGTCAAAGAATTCCTCGCCCGCGCGTGCACCACGGCGCAGATACTTCTTGAGAAGTCGGTCTGCCCGTCTGAGCAGTTCATGTTTGCCTTTAAAGACCTTCTCACACACCCATTCATTCCGAATCCAGCAGTCAAAGGAAGCCTCAGCGATGAAATTAAACTCCATCAGGACACCATGATCCGAGGTATCCGTCACAATGGCACGCAGCGATAGGCCCGAGTCTACTATGACTCCACGTGCATTCCGGGGAAGTGGCACAGCACGCTTGATTTTGTCTATTTCTCGCTGAGAGGACTTTTTCTCAAGCAACGCAAGATAACCCCATACTCCAGATTCGGGATCGGCGTCAGATAGGAACTTGAGGTTTAAATCAGTCAGATTTTTTTCAGCCTGGACCTGGTCATAATCCTGTACACTGCTGAAAAACGACTTCCCTATTGGGGCTTCATGTTCGGGTGGCTTCACCCGCTCGCGCTTTTTGTTTACCTCAACCCACCAGGCCTCGTCCTTGGGGGCTTTCTTGTTCCTCTCCGCCATTGGACTTCTTCTTTCTTGGAGGACAGCGTTCCCCCACTACTGGGCGGGCAAAAAATACGAAACCCCAGCCATGAAAGTGTGCGTATTGAATCCTCGGTTTTCATCATACAAGCTCGCGTTGGATGCATGCTGAAAACGGTAACCAAGGTTAATTGCTAAATTCGTTTCAAGAAAATAGGTCACACCACCCCCGGCCATCTCCGCAAAATTAAAGCCGCCACCTAAATCATAGCCCTGAAAGTCATGGTACATAACGCCGAGGCCGCCCTCAATGTAAGGGTAGGCAGGAATACCGAGATCAAAATGATAGGTCAGGACCGGCAGCATCAGCCCGATTTCAAAATTGGCTTTATGGCGCTCCACAGAACCCTGAGCCTTATACGTCGCAATAGAGGCAAATGGTTCCGTGCCAATTTCCAAAGAACCTTTGGGCAGAAACCATTTTGAGCCATTGAAGACCGTATAGCCAATGTGCAAATGGATCGGGACCTTTTCTACCTCACGTGACCCCGTGTCATCACTTACCGTGAATCCGGACCGCATGCCAAACGACCACGCCCCTTTCCCAGGGAGACCATCGGCCCACAGCGGCGTTGCGACAAACATCCCCAGCACGCCGGCTGCCCCCGCCACAACCATCATCTTGCGTAGAGCCTGTACCCTCATGATAACTCCATCCTCTTCTCATCGTACCTCAGAAACTTGTGAGACGCCTTTTCAGCCTTGTAGCCGCGTTTCAACAAAATCCTGGCTGCTTTCATCCCAACCATATGCCCGCATGGTCCGGACCTCACGATCATATACAGAAATTACCACATAGGATGTATCCGGATACGAGGGTTCATCTCCAAAAAGAGCTTGGGCTTTATCTTCGTCAGAAAAATAGGCGTCATGGTTTGGATGCGAGTGGTAGAAAGCGGTCAGCACAGCCCTGCCCTCATCAACAGCCTGAATCACCGCAAAGAGTTCTTTGGGCTGCATGAAATACGCAATCGTTGCGGCGCGGGGATAGGCCTGCGGATCCTTCGCATGCATCGCGTTTTGGACATTGGTAATCTGGCGCACTTCTTCACGACCATCGATCGTCAGAATTGCCCCACAGCACTCATCCGGAAACGTATCCAGTGCATGCTGACTCAGAGCCTCTCGCGTCTGCGGCTGGAGCTGTAACACCCTTGTTATTCTTCCTTTTTTCACGAACCAATTGAGGGATTATGGACGGACAAGCCAGAAAAGTCAAAAGCCTTGTTGCTCTTTCTTCCGACGTGGCTATAGTGGCCCGAAATCTGATAAGGAGTCGAGGTCTATGGTGACGATTGAAGAATTCAGCAAGATTGAGTTGCGGGTCGGGACCGTCAAATCCGCTCAGCCCCATCCCAACGCAAACCGCCTGCTGGTACTGAAGGTGGATATTGGAGAAGAGGAAGAGCGCCAACTCGTGGCCGGCATTCGCGCCCATTACAGCCCGGAAGAATTAGTCGGCAAGCAAATTGTCGTGGTCGCCAATCTTCAGCCGGCAAAACTGCGCGGCATAGAAAGCCAAGGCATGCTGGTCGCAGCGTCAGATGGAGAGCAGGTGATAGTGCTGCGGCCCGAGAAGCGTACACGAGCAGGTTCGCAGGTGAGGTAAAAAAGGACGGGGACGCTATGCCGTGCCCCTATACAGCAGAAGTAACCCGGCTTTAGAGCCGGGTTACTTCTGCCCGGAAAAGCGGTCGATATTGACTGCCGCTCGCTCGTGTATGCCGTCTCCAATCTTGGTCCCATCTTCATTATAGGCTTCAACGTCAAACAGCAGACGCCGACCTTTGATCTCTTTCAGCGTCACTCTCCCCCTCACCCTTTGCCCAATCGCAGTGGGCGCAAGATGTCTCACATCAATGTGAAAGCCCACGGTTTGCTCACCTTCATCCATATGAGGCGTGAGGAAATGCACACACGTTCCTTCCATGAGCTGAATCATCGACGGAGTTGAGTACATCTGGGGTGCATCCGGACCCAGGTGGACAATGCCCATCTCAGGCGTAGTGGTGATGGTTTTCTCAGAAGACATGCCGGGTTTAAGAGACTCTTTCATGTGCTCGCTTCTCCTTTTCACCGAGAACAGACCAGGGATAACGGATCACGCCGCTAGGGGACCAAGGCCGCCCGCGTAACTTCTTTGCGATCTGACTTTTCCATCGCCTCGCCCGCCTTCGCAAGTGGGAACTCGGCATCCACCAGCTCATGGTATGGGTACTTGTCCATATGAGCGGACAGGAAGTTCAGGGCCTTGAGCAGATAGTGTGGATTATAGGTAGCCACACCGATAATATGGATTGATTTAAAGGTCACTAAGGCGGGCGGCACCTCAACAGTCATGCCCACAGAGATATTGCCGATCTCAATGACTCGGCCGCCATTACGAACGAGATTAATAGCCTCCAGAAATGCCTGCGGCACCCCAGCGACCTCCAGCACAACATCCGCTCCCAAGCCATTGGTGAGTTCCCGCACCCGCCCGACACGCGCCCTGGTATCGGTGTACTCACGCATGTCAATCAGTTCGTCTGCACCAAACGCCTTGGCGCGTTTGAGCCGCAGATCAACGCCATCAATGGCAATCACGCGCGCGCCACGCGCCTTCGCAACGGCCATGGCGTGCAGCCCCAGGCCACCCGCACCTTGCACAAGAAGCGTTTCCTCATAGCGTAAATTTGCTTGGTCTAAACCAAAGAAGACCTGAGACAAGGCACAGTTTGCCGCCGATGCCGCATGGTCAGGCACGTTGTCAGGCACCTTATACACGTGCTGGCCAGGCTGGATGTAATAGTGGGTGGCAAATGGAGTATGAAAATGGGGTGGATCGTGTGGGCCGACCCGTCGGGCACGAATACCCAGGACAACGCACGCAGCGGCATTGCCGTCGCGGCAGTTCACACACTCACCGCAGGTCTCGTAATACACCGGAGCAATACGGTCGCCTTCTTTCAGTGGCTGCCCAGCGGTATCTTGCGTCATGCCTTTGCCTAATTGATACACACGCCCGACCATCTCATGGCCGGGCATGACACCACGTTTACCAAACTCGCCACGCCACATATGGACTTCGGATCCGCACACATTGGTGCGGCTCACTTCTGCCAAGATGGCCCCATCTGCAACCTCCGGTAGGTCGTATTCAAAGAACTCAATCGTACGCGCGCGTGGAATGAAGCTGACTGTTCCTTTCATGTGATTCTCCCTTGATATGACACAAAACTCGATACTCCATTACTTAAAACGTGGGCGGCGCATACTCGCCAAATACCTCACGCATCGCGTCTGAAATTTCGCCCAGGGTGGCATACGCGCGTACGGCATCCACAATCGCCGGCATCAGATTCCCACCGTCTCGCGCGGTCTGTGCGACTCGCTCCAGCGTGCCTTGTGCCACAGCCTGACTGCGCTCGGCCCGGACAGCCGCCAACTTTTCTCTCTGGCGCTTTTCTAAGCCCAAATCGATCTTGTGTAGCGCGTCGTGACGATCTTCTTCCACTGTGAAGTCGTTCACCCCAACGATCACCTGTTCTTTGGTCTCAACAGCTTGTTGGTGGCGAAATGCGGCCTCATGGATTTCCCGCTGCTGGTAGCCGGTCTCAATGGCTTGCACCGCACCACCCAGCTTGTCGATCCGTTCGATATATTCAAGCGCTTTGGTCTCAAGCTCATCGGTCAAGGATTCCACAAAATAGGATCCCGCCAAGGGATCGATGGTATCGGCCACACCGGACTCATGCGCAATAACCTGCTGCGTCCGCAATGCGACCCTCACCGAGTCTTCCGTCGGCAGCGCCAGGGCTTCGTCTTTCGAATTGGTGTGCAAGGAGTTTGTCCCACCCAAGGTGGCAGCCAAAGCCTGGAGCGTGACCCGTATAATATTATTCTCCGGCTGCTGGGCCGTCAGCGTAGACCCTGCCGTCTGGGCATGCGTGCGCAGCATCCATGAGCGTGGGTTTTTGGCCTGAAAGCGCTCTTTCATGATTTTCGCCCACAGCCGTCGGGCGGCACGAAATTTCGCCACTTCCTCAAAGAAATTATTGTGGACGTTAAAGAAGAACGACAGCCGTGAGGCAAACTTATCGATATCGAGCCCAACCGACAGGGCAGCATCCACATAAGCAATCCCATCGGCCAGCGTAAAGGCAATCTCCTGCGCAGCCGTCGAGCCGGCCTCGCGAATATGGTAGCCGGAGATAGAAATTGTATTCCAGTTCGGCACCTGCTCAGCGCAGAAGCCGAAGATATCGGTGATAATACGAAGCGATGGACTGGGCGGATAGATATACGTGCCGCGCGCAATATATTCTTTGAGCAGATCGTTCTGGATTGTTCCGCTGACTTTATCCCAACTCACACCTTGTTTTTCTGCCACTGCCAGATAAAGCGCCAAGAGGATGGACGCCGTGGCATTAATCGTCATCGACGTGCTGACTTTATCGAGTGGAATCCCATTCAGTAGGGTTTCCATGTCAGCTAAGGAGTCAATGGCAACGCCAGCCCGGCCAACTTCGCCTGACGCAAGCGCATGGTCCGAATCCCGGCCCATTTGCGTCGGCAGGTCAAAGGCTACGGACAGTCCGGTTTGTCCCTGATCAAGCAGGTAACGATAGCGCTGGTTGGATTCTTCAGCCGTACCAAAGCCAGCGTACTGGCGCATGGTCCAATAACGACCTCGGTACATGGTCGGTTGTACGCCACGGGTGAACGGATACTGGCCGGGAAAATCGAGCTTATCCTGATAGGCATCCGCCTGCGTATCCGCATTAGTATACACCCGCTTAATCTCAATGTCGGATGTGGTGCGAAAGCGTTCTCTCCGCTCGGGTGAGCGCGACAACGCTTTCTTCAGAACCGAGTCCTCCCACTCCTGTTGGGCTTTCGCAACGTTGTCTGAATTACTCATAATGTATCCTCAAATATGCAAAAAAAGGCCAAAAAGCTGGCTTTCGGCGTACAGCAAATCCCGTTGAGAGACAACCCTCATTCGTGCCACCGTCCTTTTGGCCCGATAGCCACAAGAGCCTCTGCTCCAGAGGATTCGGTATGCCGATCTGCAGTCTTCAAGTGTTGGGGAAAAGGGCGGAGAGGGGGTGGGAGCGCCCTGCCCATAGCCTCACCCGTACTAGGTCGGCGGAGGGCCCAAACCTTTAGGGCTTGCACCGCTCAAAAGAAAGGAAACATGCCGGGAGCGAGACTCGAACTCGCACAGTGTTTCCACCGGTGGATTTTGAGTCCACTGCGTCTGCCAATTCCGCCATCCCGGCACAGTAATGAAA
>CAZXFE010000038.1:0-19878 GCA_964639795.1 uncultured Enterobacteriaceae bacterium
TGTCGTTGACAACCTCCCCGCCGTACTTCGTGAACAACGTGTGAACGCGTTGCTCTGCCAGATTACACGCCCCAAACATGGCGGCCAAATCGCCCCGCAACACATTGGGGATGCGTGTGTTAGCCAAGATCCAGTCCAGCACGTCCTGACGCAGGACGCCTTTCTCAAAGAGTTTGATCGGAGGAATGCGGAGTGCCTCCTGCCAGACATCCGTCGCCTCAGGATTATACCCCCCTGCGACTGGTCCACCGCAATCGGCCATGTGCGCGCGAACCGAAGGAAACAGCACCGGTTTGCCCTCAAAAAAGACGGGTTTCATGACTGTCCAGTCCGCGTGATGTGTCCCGCCGTAGTAGGGGTCGTTGAGCATGACGATATCCCCTTCGTGCAGGTCGTCATGAAAAGAGTCCATGAGCGCTTCGACTGACAAGATAGAGGCAAACATATGGACGGGAATAGCCGTGGCCCGGGCGACAAGTCGGACATCGGTCCCATCGTAAAAAAACACACCGGTCGAATAGTCGTGCACCTCATTGAACAGTGGGTGTACGGCAGTGCGTTCAACCGTCTTACTCATCTCCTCGGAGATCGCTTCGAGTGAATCCTTAATAACCAGGGCAGTAATGCGGTCGACCATACCCGTGCTCCTTTATTTCGGTTGAGTCGGGAACGGACAGCCGCTCCGACCGCACCCAGCAATGGTAAAGGGAAGTGGCGGTGCGGTGACCCAGGCTTCCAACTGATTTTCGGGGGGCAGGGCACACTGTGCCTGTTGCAGGGCCGCTGTGACGGCTTGAATGACGGCTTGGCTCGGTTGGTATGGAGACCAGCCGACCGACATAGGCAACGTGGCGTGTAAAAAGCTCTTGTCGGGAATGGTAAAAGTAAGACACTGAAAAATGCCTTCATTGACGAGCAGAGATGGCCATAAGGATAAGAACGGCGTGGCGGCCGCTGCCATCGTCGTCGCCGCAGTGCTGTTTACAAAGCCTTTGGCTGCGGCAGAGCTGCCGGAAAAATCGAGAGCGATAACGTCGTCGGCAATGGTAACCTGGACTTTTACGTGGAGTTCGGCATCTTCCAAGCAACAATGAACAGGCAGACTCTCGCCACTCCACTCTCCTTGGGGCAGCGTAGTCAGTGCCGTACGTATCTGTGTTGCAGTTTCGCCAATACCGTCGGAGAGCGCGTGACAATAGCCGGGTGGCGAGTGCCTGGATACCAGGCTAGCGACTTCGGTCTGACACCGATCCAGAACGCCCAACATAACATCCAGATCCTTCTCGATAAGATGGGGCAGCCGACTATTAAGGGTCAGCATGGTCAGGGCATCACGTTGCAGCAGACCCCGTCGGTAGAGTTTGGTCGGTGTGACCCGAACGCCCTCAGCCCAGATCTCTAAGGCAAAGGGATAATAGCCCCCTAATGCCATGCCGCCGAGATCGGGCACAGGAACCTGAACGACCGCCCAACTGACGAGCCGGTTACCGACAAAGAGGGGTTTCAGTAGGGTTATATCCTGAATATGGGTACCACCAGAGAAGGGATCGTTGGTGAGGAGAATGTCTCCCTCATCGAGCTTTTCGGAAAAGTAGGCGAGTACTGACCGCATTACCGCCCGAACGGTCCCTAATCGAGCCGGGGTGTCTATACCGACGACTTGTCCCTCAGCCGTGGTGAGGGCGCAGGTTACATGACGTCGATCTATTACGGCTAAGGAGGCGAGATCGCGTAACAGCATGGGCCGCATGCGCCTGAGTGTGGCCGCCAGGGCATGTGTCACTTCTTGTTGGATATCTATTCCAGTTGGCATGTCACATCACTTCGATGACATAGGTTAAGTGTTCGTCGAGGGTGGCGCGCTGGCCTGAAAAAAGGACTATTGAGGTGCGAGACTCCTCAATAACCGCAGGACCTTGAACACAATTGCCTGGAACCAGCCGGTCTCCATCGTAAATGTCTGTGTCTATATAGTCCTGGACTGATGCCGAGTAGACATTTCGTTTGCCTCTATGAGCCGCGTGCGGATTCTGGTTGCTGCGTGCGAAGGTCTGTAAGGTCGGTTTAGACCGAACACCGATGAGGTCGAGGTGGATATTCAGGATTTCGACTTCATCCTCTGGTTTGTTGAAGGTGTACAGCTGCTCGTGGAGGTTGTGAAAACCCCGGACAGTGCGCTCTAAACTTTCTTCATTCAGCTGATCACCTTGGCTTCCTCGCCTTACAACGGGCACCGTCACCTCATGGGTTTGACCAATATATCGCATCTCAAGCGAATACTGCGTCAGAGTGTCCCTCAGTTGCGCCTGCTGGCTACCGAATAACACGACCGCCTCCTTCTGCATGCGGCGGAACTGCTCGTTTAATGCGTTCAAGTCCACCTCACTTCCGCGCGCGTAGAAACTGCGCACCCTGCTGACTCGAAGGTCGGACAGCAGATCGCCCAATGCACACAGGACTGGCGCGGTTCCTTTGGGAATGAGAATGGTCCGAACGCCTAACTCGTCCACCAGTGCACCAGCATGAATTGCGCCCGCGCCGCCAAAGGCCGTCAGCGCAAAGTCGCGAGGGTCGTATCCCTTGGTTAACGAAACCTGCCGGACGCTATTACTCATACTATTATTGACAATCCGAAAAATCCCACCAGCGGCTTCGAGCAGACTCATCTCAAGCGGCTGAGCGACCTTGGCTTCAATTGCCTGACGGGCCGCGTCGGCGTTGAGCTGCATTTCTCCGCCCAGGAAAGAATCAGGATCGATATAACCAAGGACAACATCCGCATCCGTAACGGTTGCCTCTTGGCCACCAAATCCATAACATGCTGGACCAGGATGGGCGCGTGCACTTTGCGGACCGACCCGCAGAGCTCCGCCCTCATCGACCCAGGCTATACTTCCCCCACCTGCACCGATCGTATGGATATCAATAAACGGAACGGCGACCCGGTAGCGGCTCATCCATTGATCGGTGCCGGTCTTCGGGCGACCGTCTTGCACGAGACACACGTCGAAACTCGTGCCACCCATATCAACCGTGATGACATCCTTGAAACCAGAGACTTGCCCCAGATATGCACCGGCAACCACACCACTCGCCGGGCCGGACAACAAGGCTTGCACTCCATGAGTGCACGCCTGCTCTAGGCCGACTACCCCGCCGTTCCCCTGCATAATGAAGACTTCACCATGAAATCCACGCTGACGGAGCTCCATGTCCAGTCGCTGTAAATATCCCCGCAAACGAGGAGTGATATAGGCATTGACCAAGGTTGTACTGAGTCGCTCGAATTCTCGGACTTGGGGCAGGACTTCTGAAGAGAGTGAGACATACACGTCCGGCAGCGTCTCGCGAATAATCTCTCGGGTGCGTAGCTCGTGGACAGGATTCAAAAACGAAAAAAGATAACAGACGGCTATGGCTTCGACCTGTGTATCCGAAAGACGCTGCACCGCTGTTCGGACCTCATCTTCTGCCAAAGGCTTGACCACCTGGCCCGCATAATCGATCCGCTCGGTGACGCCCAGGCGACGGCGGCGGGGGACGATCTGATACGGGGCGGGCAGATGAATATCAAAGGCCGCTTCCTTATAGTTGCGCCGGATCTCAATGGTATCGCGAAAACCCGCTGTCGTAATAAGACCGGTATGGGCACCTGTGTATTCCAACATGGTGTTGGTTGCGACAGT
This sequence comes from uncultured Enterobacteriaceae bacterium, assembly GCA_964639795.1. Lineage (GTDB taxonomy): Bacteria > Desulfobacterota > Binatia > Bin18 > Bin18 > Bin18. Next base: position 3,687 of record CAZXFE010000038.1, read on the forward strand.
TGTGCCGTGCACGACGACGGATATCTGACTCAGAAAATCTTTCTCGGCCAGTCCGTATTTTGTCGCCAGCTTGTTCACGCCTCTGAGAACACCAATATCTTGGCTTTCTACTGTGGTAAGAACTTTTTCAGTTTGGGTGCGCCCGGCCTCGTCTGCACACACTAGGTCGGTAAAAGTTCCTCCTACGTCGATGCCTAAACTATAGGTTGTCATGTCTCACTCGGAATGATGCAGAGAGAGTGTTCCCCGCCTGACGAGAGAAATCATATCGTTGCAAAACGCCTTTCCCCCACGTTCACATGAGGCTCAAGCCTCAGGCTTAATATACCAAGCCCGGTAAACCGGGTTCCCTCCATTTTTAGGAAGCAAAGCTCCCTTTGTCATGTGGGCCTGGTGCTTTAGCGCCAGGCGGAAGACAGCAACACTGGTTCTTACGACCCAACAAACTGCTGATTGACCCAGCCCTGGTCAAACGGAGTCCAGCACTCTGGGGCGAGGATAAGATTTTGCATCTTCCACTCGCCGTTCACCTTCACGTATTCATCTTCGTATTTGGCAACACCCCAGACGGCTTGCTCACCACTTTTGAGCATGGTGCACGGCTCAAGGAGGTACCAGTGACCTGTTGCTTTATCTCCGTTAATCTCAATACGCGGATTCATGACGTAGTGGATGGCGAATCCCAGGATTTTCGGAATAGAGTGAAAGAATTTCCGAATGGCCTCTCGCCCTTCATAGCGGCCGAAGCTGCCCCCATCCCAGATGGCGTCTTCCGTAAAACAGCCAACAAATTTTTCTTCATCGCGCTCATCAGCTCCGGCACAGTAGCGGGCCTTGAGCTTTTTGATGGCTTCAATGTCTTCGAGCCTTCGGATACGTTGGCCGAGTTCTTCGATATCCATGCGGTCCTCCTTATTTGGGGTTACAGGCCAAAAAACTGCACAGCGTTTTCTCCCAATATTTTATTCACAGACTCTTGTGGCAATTTTGTCAAGGCTTTGCGTGCCTTGGCCACCGGCTCAGTAAATCCTTCCGCATGTGGATAATCGGAGCCTATGAAAAATTTATGATCGCCAAGTAGCTCGACCATATAGGGCAGCAGGCGTTCTTCCGGGTCGGCCGCAATCCAGATATTACGCTCAAAATATTCACTGGCCGGACGCTCCATCTGACACGAGTGGCCCATATAGCTGTAGCGATAATCGAGCCGGTCTAACCATTCCACTACCCAGCCGCTGGCGGATTCAATCGTGGCCACGCGCAGCTTTGGAAACCGCTCAAACACACCGTCATAGACCATTGTCGTGAGGGCCATGCGTGGATCTTGGATGCTATTCATGCTCAGAAACATAAAACCAGGCCGTCGATCGGCATACCAATCGTGGCCGATGTAGTTGCGATGGACAACCAGATGAATACCGACGGCCATGCCGTGATATTGGGCCGCGTCCCACACCGGATCAAAATCCGGACTGCCAAAGCTCTTGCCGTCAATCGGCAGGGCGCCAACAAAGACCGTGCGGGATCCCGCCTTTGCCAGGCGTTCGAGTTCCCGAACGGATCCAGGAGGATTGCGAAGTGAAATATGGCCTACCGGGTAGAGCCGATCACGGTGCTGGGCGCACACATCCAGCGCCCAGGTGTTATACGCGCGACAGTGGGCGGCGGCTAACTCCGGGTCGGTAATTTGGCCCTCCCACATGAGACCTAAGGTTGGATAAATAAACTGACACTCAAAGCCTTCCTGATCCAGAAAGGCAATCCGCTCATCCATGTCTTCGAGCGTATTATTAAATGCAGTAGAAAAATCGAACGAGCCTAGTCCCGAGCCTTCTTCTTTCTGGCCATAGCCCACACCAACACCCAGCATGTCCTCCATGCTGAACTCGCCCACACCTCGAATGCGTTTTGACTCGTTGAGGAGCATGACGTGGCTGCCCGTGTCTGGGTCTTTTGAAAATCGCAGACAGCGCGAACGAAATTTGGGTTCGATATAGCGCTCCCACAGATCCAGGGGTTCGATGAAGTGGCTGTCAGCATCAATTATACGGCTCATTACGTCTTTCTCCCGTATTGCTCCTTCTGCTCGTAGCGCAAGAATCAGTTGGTGTCGCTTATCAGCCCAATCAACCAACTCACCCCGGCTGCCAGTTGACTGCCATCTCCATCGTCCACTTGGGAGCTCTGCGGAATGCCGTGCTGCGCACCGGACAGTCACGGATTTGGCACATAGAGCAATGGTGTGGAGTACAGGGGTCAAGGTGAATAATGGCTTCCCCTTTCCCTCCGAAATGCTCTACAAGTTTTTGTTCAATCTCAGTATCGATGGCATGACCTTGCTGGATGTCCCAGTAGCGAGGAAGGGTCAAATGGAAATCGATATGATGACGATCTCCCGAACGCCAAGAGCGGAGTTGGTGCAGGTCGATCCATTCTGGGCGGCGAATCTGCTGGAGCGTGTCAACAATGTCTTGCAGCACTGATTCATCTGACGCGTCCATGAGATGGCTTACCGAGACACGTAGCAGGCTCGTTCCGGAGATAAGGATATTGAGTGCAATGATACAGGCAGTGATAGAATCCAGCACATTCCAGCCGGTCAAACGAACGAGCACTAGACCTATAATGACTCCTACGCTGGTATAGCTGTCAGTCAGGACATGCCTGCCATCAGCGGTGAGGGCCAAAGACTGTGTCTGCTTTCCGGTCCGAATCAAAAAAAGACCCAGGGCACCATTCGTCAGTCCTGCCCCGAGGACAATCACAATCCCCAGGTCGAGTTGCAGGAGAGGCTGAGGGGTAAAGAAGCCAGGGAGCGCCTGCCACACAATAGCGATGGCGGCGAGGGCAATGAGTGCGCCTTCAAACCCGGCTGAAAAGGACTCGACCTTACCGTGTCCATACGGATGTGAGCGGTCAGGCGGGATGTCGCTCAGGGCAATGCTATAGAAGGCAAACCCGCTGGCAACGACGTTAATAATAGATTCAAGCGCATCCGACAGAATAGCGGCCGAGCCGGTCAAAGCGGCTGCAACGAATTTTCCTACAAGAAGAACAATGCCAACTGCTACGGAGACCAGAATGGCTCGGCGGCGCAGTTTGAATTCAGATGAGTGCGGTACCGAACAGCGATCCATACAACCAAAGTTTGAGAGCTATGGGGATATGCAGGATATGAAAGACTCTAGAAAATCGGAGAAAGAGGGAAGAGACAGCGAATCTGCCTCTTCCTGTCTCTCTTTGTCTTCTCCCTATGCCGCTCGCTGGAGTCGTGCTTTACTTGGGGTGAGCTGACAGTCAAAGAACTCGCCGTCCTTCATGATCGCGTGCAGATTCTTTCTGTTTTGCAACAGGGTGATATCTTTGGCCGGGTTGCCTTTGACAATAAGGAGGTCGGCAATCTTGCCCGATTCGATGGTACCCAGTTCATCGCCCATGCCGAGCAGCTCAGCGCCGTTTTTGGTGGCCCAACGCAGGACGTCGATGGCTGGGATGCCGGCGCCTTTGACATATGCTTCCAGCTCGCATGCATACTCGCCATGTGGCATGGAGGCAATACCAAAGTCATCGCCAATCGTTAGTTTCACCCCGGCTTGATTGGCTTTGGGCAGGACTTTGTACGAGTGCTCTAAATTCCGCTCCATGGCGTCCACACCACCCCAGCCGCTTGAGCCAGTCCGCCGTTTTTCTTCTACAACCTTCCAGGGGAAGTAGAGACTGGGGGTGACAAAGGTACCCTGCTTGAGCATGCCGGCGATACACTCATCGTCCATGCGATCAGCGTGGTCGATGACATCCATGCCGGCTTGCAGCGCGGCTAGAATGCCCTTCTTGGAAATAATATGGCCACGAATCTTTTTGCCTCGCTCATGTGCCGCATTGGTGGCGGCATCGATTTCGTCTTGGCTCATGGTCATGACATCCTCGTCCCACATCAAACCATGCCCACCAGTCGGATAGAGCTTAATGATGTCAACGCCAAGCTTGATTTCTTCCCGTATGGCCTTGCGGAAGTCATCCGGTCCGTCGCAAATCCGAGCCAGGCCATCCATCTGCATCTTCCAGAAGTTAGGATGGCAATCGACCGAATCGCCTGTGGTGACCACATCACGGCCGCTGGCCAGAAAACGCGGACCGGGAATCAAACCCCTATTAATGGATTTTTTCAGCGTGACATCAATATTGTGCATCGTCCCTGCGCCGGCGGCCCCGGTGTAACCACAACTGAGTAAAAGTTCCGCATTTTTGGCCGCTATCAGCGCTAACTCGGTCGGCGGATATCTCATGTCGATGTCGTTCATGTCTGCCACATTGGCATAGGCCACGTGGTAGTGGCACTGAACCATGCCGGGCATGAGAGATTTCCCGCTGAGATCATACACCACATCTTTAGCTGTTGGTTTTGGGGCGTCGCCGTTTTTTCCCACCGCACTGATACGTTTTCCTTGAACCACAACGGTCGAATTGGGTTGCGGCTTATGTTCACCGTCAATCAGATTCACTCCCCGAAAAAATATGCGTCCCATAGTGTGCCCTCCTCTGTTATGGTCATTCTAAAAGGTTTCGCAAAGTTCCGTCATTCAGGCATTGCCCTTTATCTATCGCATTTCTCTCATTATGCAAAACGGATTGTCTCTCCTGTAGCTTCTTGGCCAATGTGGATTCGATACGTGTCATTCTGAGGAGCTCCGCGACGAAGAATCTCTTCGAAATCTTTTCATGTATGCGCCTGAGAGATTCTTCGCCTTTGATCCGCGTCTGCTTGGAATGACAATCCCTTTGCATCGGTCCTGGCGGAACACTAGAGGGCTTTTACCTCAGGAATAACCTCATTTGCAAAACGGCTCATAGCTGTTTTGACTTGCTCATGCGGCACCATGCCACCTGGATTAAACCAACAAATCAACTCGTTCATATTCAACTCTTTGTGTAGGATGCGAATGCGGTCCACACACTCTTGGGAAGAGCCAAAAATAGCCATACTCTCGACAATCCTTTCAAAGGTAATGCTCTCCAGATTTTTGCGGATCTCTGCTGTATAGCGATACGATTCTGTACCCTCCTGTGTTGTTGTACCGCTGGTCATCATCCCCAAGACGCTCCTGAAGTAATTTTGAATACTCGGCTCTATTGTATGGCGCACGTGGTCCAGGCTTTCGCCTGGATGTACGAAGAACATAGTCGAGACATCTTGTTTGGCAGTAGCATCGCCGTTTTGTGACGCTGGCTGTTCCGTCCAGGACCGACGATACGTGGCAACCTGCTCAAACATTTTGGGCAGAGGGTTGGTTACGGATGCGACAAAAACGGGGTAGCCGGCTTTGCCGGCGAACACGGCCGTCTCGGGACTATTGGCGGCAACGCGGATAGGAGGATGCGGCTTTTGCAAAGGTTTGGGCACCACGCAAGTCTCTGGAATTTGGTAGTACGTCCCGTCATACGAAAAAGACTCGTGTGTCCACGCCTGCTTAATGATGTCGAGGCTTTCTTCAAAGCGTCCGCGACTATCAACCCGGGACCGATCAAAGCCGGCAAAATGGAGCGGGATCGCCCCACGTCCAACCCCGAACTCCAACCTTCCGTTACTAAGCAGATCAACTGTCGCTCCCTCCTCAGCACTGCGGACAGGATGCCATAACGGTAGGAGGTTGACGGCAATGCCCAAGCGGATCCGCTCTGTCTGCTGGGCGATAGCGGTGGCGACGATGAGGGGTGCCGACATAATCGAGAACTGCTTATAAAAATGGAGTTCTGCGAGCCAGGCGCAATTGAAGCCGAGTTTCTCGGCGTGAACAACTTGCTGAATTGTCTCCTGGTAACGCGCGGCTTGGGCCTGGGTGTCTGCGCAAGGAAGTTGGTAGAAAAGGCCAAATTTCACGTTTTCCTCCTTTTGGAACAATAGGCACTCTCACGCCACTGGCTGGGTTGAGCCCGGTCCGACTATATCTGTCGAGCACGAGGCAGGAAAGACGGAGCAAGACTGGAAAGTACGCGGCTCTCTTGTTCCTACAGTCTGCCCTGGTATAGTCCCCAGGCTAAATATTCTGCACGAAGGAGGGAAATCATGGCGAATCAGAGCGATCTTGAAAAGGGGATCGAAATCAGAAAAAAGCTGAGCGGGGATCGATTTGGCAAGGCGAGCAGTGCGCTGGCTGAACTCGCACCTGACCTTGAAGAGATGCTGAACGAAGTCGTCTTTGGCCGCGTGTGGACACGGCCTGGACTAGAGATGAAAATGCGTAGCGTGGCTGTGATTGCAGCACTTACTGCCATGCAGCGTTTGCCACAACTCAAGAGCCACATTGCCAATGGTCTCAATGCGGGGCTGTCTAAGCAGGAAATTATAGAGATTTTGATCCAGATGGCTTTTTATGCCGGCGCGCCGACGGCAGTCAACGCTTTTCAGGTTGCCAAAGAAGTATTTGAGGAGGAGGGTGTGTGAAGAGTAGCTCTCAGTCCTCAGCAACGACGTCTTCCGCTGTTGGCCTGCCTAGATGGGCGCTTAACACTGACCGGTTTCTACGAGTACTGGGCGATATGATGGCCGTCGGGGAACAGCTGCAGAACTTTCCGTCCAAGGACAAACCGCCGCCGCAAGAAGACCTCGCGGGTGATGTTGTATTTAGAGAGCTTGCACCATTTGTTCAAAAAGGCGGCAAAGGTCGTTTACAGGTCGAACGCGTCAGCTATGCAGACGGACGCGGCAATCTTATTTTGACCTACCCCGGCCGGACAAAACGCACCGTTGCCTTTGTTGGGGCACATCTTGATGTTGTTCCTGCAGATCCGAATGAATGGCAGCGCCCGCCGTTTGAGCTGCAGAGAGAAGGAGATCACCTCTACGGGCGCGGCGTAACCGACTGCCTAGGTCATGTCGCGGTGTTGACTGATCTCTTCGCTCAGCTTGCAGAAGCCGAGGTCGAACTTGATCACTCTGTCGTCGGCGTGATCATTGCCAACGAAGAGCTGTCGAACGTCCACGGCATAGGCATAGGTCAGCTGGTCAAGGACAAGCGGCTCAAGCATCTGAAGAAAGGCCCGCTGTATTGGATTGATAGCTCTGATTTTGGGCCGACAACGGGCACGGCAGGCATGGCGTTGTGGCGGTTGGCGATCGAGGGGCAGGTCACACATTCCGGCATGCCGCACCAGGGTGTTAATGCAGCGGAACTGGCTTCTGAAGTCACACGCGCATTACAGCAATGGTTCTATGCCAAGTATCCATCGCATCCAAAAGAACAGGAGTACGGCTTCCGCGTGTCGTCCTCTCTCAAGCCGACCCGCGTCCGCGTTGAGAACGATACGCTGACAAAAATCCCGTCCAAAGCGATTGTCGAGGGCGATATTCGACTGACTCCATGGTATAGCCCGGAAGAAGTCAGGGCCGCCGTGGCAGCTTTTATTGATAAGCTCGACGTTGGTCAGTTGCCGGCTTTTGGTCCTAGTCGTTTCGAGGTCAATGGAAAGATCGGTACAGCAAAGTTCGAGATGCTGGGGACGCCGTCGGGCGGCATGGCCTGCGACCGGACGTCAGCCGGCTATGCCGCCCTAGCGAAAGCCGTTGCTGCGGCTCGGCCTGACGCCCAGCCGTTTGCCCTGACAGGCAGTTTGCCCTATGTGCGTTTCTTGCAGCAGCAGGGATTTGACGTGCAAATCACTGGCTTCGGACGTACGGAAGCCTATCACGCACCGAATGAATTCGCCCAGCTGTCCCATATGCAACAGGGATTTCAGGTCCTGTGCCACGTGCTGGCGCAGTTTGGTTAAGGACTGGCTTACAACTGGCGCACCTGATCAAGGGGGCACTTGAGGTCGCCAGTGATATCGCGCCAGTCTTCGAGACCGATCGACAGACGAATGCCTCCAGGTTCGATTCCTTTGGTGCGTTTCTCCGCTTCCGTTAAAGCGGCGGGCGTCATGAGGTACGGATTCTCGATCAAGGTCTTGATCTGCCCGAGGCTGACTGCCCGTATGACAGTGCATGAATGCTCGGCCAGATAGTTGACCAAAGCCTCAGCTTTTTGATTGTTGGCGCCATTCTTTTTCAGCGTAAAGTACAGGGCAGATCCGGGAGCAAAGCGACCATGCTCGTCAACCATCTGCTTGAGCGCAAGCGTGCGTTGGGGAGAACCTTCCAGGTCAGGATAGGACATGCGAGCGACATACGGATACAGCTGAAGAAAGGAAGCAATCTTCATGGCGTTTCTTTGTTGGTTGACCAAAGGAGTTGCCAAAGTCGGCCACTCATAGACCAGAAAATCCCAGGCGCTCTTTGATGACAGTACGCCACCAAAATCCTTGCGATATAACATGAGCAGTCCGTGCAGGTCTTTGGACGCAATCACCGCCCCACCCATATCCGTTCCAAACCCGCCAATATCTTTGGTCAGACTATGGATGATGATGTCTGTTCCGTGCTCAAGTGGACGCTGACAATAGGGTGTGCAAATGTGTGGTCTACGATGATGCGGACGGGGTGTTTGCGCCCTTGGGTGACCATCAAGCATAAACCGGATCGCAGTGATATCAATAAGCTGGAGGGTTGGGTTGACCGGGGTCTCGAAATACACAACGCGCGTTTTATCCGTTATGGCCTTACTCAGGGCGCGGGGAGCGTTGAGGTTAACAAAACGTGTCCGAATCCCGGTGCGGGGTAGCCAGTTCGTCAGCAGGCCATACGCGCAACGATATACGACCCGGTGAGCGATAACTTCGCCTCACGCTGTTTGACGGTTATGCCCAGGGTAGCGGTAATGGCGGCCATACCCGTGGCGAAACAGATCGCTGTCTTTCCCTCTTCTGAATAGGGGATAAATTCTCCTCTAGTATGCCCCGGCTGGGTTCATCCAGGCGATCATAGATGTAGATCGGCACTCGTCGGGAGCAGTCTCCCACGGCTCCCGTGTTCGTCTCTCTATCGTCTAGTCCAGCATATTCATCCTGAGCGAACTCGATAAATCCCTGTTCACCACGGTGGGCCGAACTGCGCCGATAGGTTGTTGAAACGGTCAGGGAAGGAATCACATGGTGGTTAGAATCCCACCGTTTACTGTCAAGATTGCCATGGATGAGATGTGTCCGGATGCGATAGGAGGCTTTTTGCTAGAGCGCAATGCCGACTTATGCATTGTTCACCGCCCTTAAAGGTATAATACGTAAGAGTACTCCTTGTAGTATACCCTACTCAGGGGTCGAGAAGTGAACGTCTGAATGTGCCCGATCCACACCGACTGCTTTGGACTCGCTGAGTATGAGGAAGCCGTTCGAATCGGAGGCTAGCGATGACGGAAGGTAATGCGGCCGCGTTCGAGGTCATACGGGGAGAGCTGGACTGTGACACTGTCCCCCTGAATAATTTTGATAAAGAATTTACGCATCTTGCCGGCAACATGGGCAAGAACGGAGTGTCCGTTCTCAAGCTCGACACGGAAGAACGCGTTGGGCAGGACTTCCGTCACTTTCCCGTTCATCTCAATAATATCTTTCTCGACCTTTGGTTCGGAATGACGCTCCTTCTTCCGCCTTCTTCCTCCACCGCCACCGCGTCGTCGACGTGTTCCAGCCATAAGACCTCCTCTCTAACAATTTGACACAATAAAAAGAAACCCCGGATTGCTCGTACACGCCTCGCGTACAGGGCTTCCGAGGTCGCACTGTATGTAGTTTTCAGCAGTATGACAAATTCAAAAACAACCGCCCGGAAATTATCAGATCGATCAGTTGAAGACAACCGGAACGGGCGCAATGAGGATGGCAACGCGACATCAGTACAGGCGGATCTATTGGTTCTGCGCAGCCTTGCTTAATTGCGCTAATCGCTCCTGGCTACCGCTGTCTGGAGTGCCGGGGGCTGATTCCGCTGTTTGTTTCCGCTCAGCGGGAAGGAACCAGACCAAGGTCCAGGGCAAGAGCGTCCAAAACGCTATACATTGCATCGCCGTTTCTACACCCCCTGTATCGGCAACGATGGCGAGGACCGTGACCCCCAGGCCAGCCACCCCAACTCCCAAACCGGTCATTAACCAGCAGGCCTAGCATCCTAGTGTACAGACCGAAAGTTGTTTTGAGAAAGGGCAGGGCAGGCAGAGCCCCGGTATTGAGATCAACCATAATGTGCCCGAGGCCAAGTAATACCAGCGCTTTCTTATTGATGCCGGACATCATGTCACGCTTGCGGTGCTGCCGCCAAGGTTTGACTGTGAAATTTGGATTGGCTCTGGTACAACAAAAAAGAAGAAGACTACGAACGACACTGCTGCAAGACCGGCAGCGACCAAAAAGGGCAGTGCCCAGTTGCCCGTGGTGGCAACAAGAAAGCCGGCCGTCATTGGACCAAAAATACCGGCAAAGTTGCCTGCGCCGTTCATTACTCCAGATATGGCTCCAACCAATTGCGGGTTGAGTTCTAACGGCACCGCCCAATAACCTCCACCAGCGATATTCATCAGGAACAGATAGGCAGCGAAACAGGCGACCGAAGCGCCCCCTGAGGAAACCAACACAGCCGAGACTAAAAAAGGAACGCCCAACGCAATGCACAGTGAAGGTGCCTGTGCGCGGGCGAAGCGAACGCTGTATCCTCGGTGCAACAATAAATCAGATAAAGCTCCGCCACTAACGAGCCCGACGAAACTGGCGAAAGTTGGAATGATGCCCACCCACCCCATCTGTTGGAGGGTAAAGCCTCGGACTTTGACCATGTAGGTTGGCAGCCACAATACGATCATCCATAAACCGTAGATCAACAGTAAATATGACAGAGACAGCAGCAAGACCTGGCGCTCTTTGGCCACAGCCCAGGGAGAAAAATTTTGCTCCTGACGCCGGGCGAGATTGGACTCTATATACTGCAGTTCTTCTTGGCTAATTTGAGGATGCTCCGCCGGAGTATGGGTGGCAAAAGCCATCCAGGCAATGAGCCACACCCCGCCAAGGACAGCATTGCAATAAAAAACCACAGGCCACGAAAACATCGCTAACAGCCACGTGGTTAGCGGATAGGCTACGGCCTGACCAAGATAGGCTCCGGAGATACTGAGGGTCTGAGCACGGCTGTATTCTTGTCGGGGAATCCAGCGCGCGTTGAGGGCGGCATAGGCCGGGAAGGTGATGGATTCAAACATGCCCACGCCAAAGCGGATGGCCAACATCAGTCCAAACCCTAACTGTCCCATGGGGGTGAGTGCGGTGAAAACGGAAAAGCCAATGCAGACCACAATGAGCAGTCTGTGCGTATTCCAACGGTCAGCGAGTACGCCACCTGGAAATTGGAGTAGGGCATAGCCGACCAGAAAAGCCGAGAAGACCACACCGAAGCGGGCTTCGTCCCACCCGAGGGATTCCATCATCACCGGTGCGGCGACGGCGATATTGACCCGATCAAGATAGTTGATCATGCTGCCGGTGGTGAGCAGACCGATGAGCTGGTAGCGAACCGGAAAGGCTATGCGAGTCATTAACGTCCTCCTTTGTGGCTGGGTGATTTTAGCCCAGCCTGGGCGAGAAGGTCAAAGAGTATTGTATGAACGACTGGAGGAAGTGTGTTTTATGGTGAAGCATTCGCATTAACCGCCGCGTTTTTGTGGGGAACGGCGCCGATTCTAGTGCGGAAGGGTCTGCGGCATGCGAACGCCTCAGTCGGCGTGCTGTGTGGGTTGTTTGCGAGTCTGCCTTTGATGGCGTTGGTTTTTGTGTTTCACCCACGCTCGGTGACGCAGGTCATCTCACCTCAAGCCGCTCTTTGGTTTATGGCAGCTGGTATATCGGGTCCGTGTTTGGGCCGAATGTTTAATTACCTGGGAGTTGCTTATCTTGGAGCGACTAAGAGTACGCCGCTGGTCAATACAGCTCCACTTTTCACCGCCGTCTTTGCCCTGCTCTTCCTGCATGAACGCATCGGACCAAAAATTCTGTGTGGCATCTTGAGTGTCGTGGCTGGGGTGGTGGTGCTGACCGGACAGAATCGGGCGAAAGGGTAGCGAATGAGGACGAGTGGAATTATTTATCCGTTTCTGGCTGCCTTCTGCTACGGCACACATCCGATTATGGCAAAACTTGGTTTGCAGTTGAGCAACGAGCCTTTGTTCGGTGCGTGCATCGGTATTGTTACTGGTGTGGTGGTGTATACAGTCTACTTCTTCATGAGTGGGCAGGGGGCGGAACTATCGAGTCTACCGCGGCAGGCAGGTGTGTATTTTTGTCTCGCCGGCTTGGTATCGACCTTGGCTATCTTTTCGCTTTTTTAGGCACTTGAGTATCTGCCGGCTGTCGTCGCCGCTCCATTTACCTCAACCGTGCCGCTGGTCACGCTTGTTCTGAGTCATCTCATACTGCATGACCTAGAGCGAGTGACGCGGGCGGATGTCGTAGGGACCATTTTTATCGTTGCCGGGGTCGTGGTGTTGGTGAGTTGAAGCGCCCCTACGGCTTATGCCATGGAAGGTGTGTGAGAAAACGCCAACACCTCCTCACACCATTTTCCCACGGCCAGGAGATTTTCTTCGCTAAACGCTGCTCCCATGAGCTGGATGCTGAGGGGCAGACCGCCTTTGCTGAGGCCTGAGGGAAGACCCAGGCTCGGCAAGCCGGAAAAGGTTGCCGGGCCGTTAAAGGTCGGATCACCTGTGGTCGTGAACCCTTTCGGGGCGGGAGCTGGTGTAGCCGGCGTGAGCAGGATATCGACTGTTCGGCACAGCGTGTCCATTTCATCCCGAAAAAGATGCTGATGTCGCTGCGTTTCTAAATAATCTACGCCTGAGATTTTGCGACCTTTCTCAATCAAGTCCTGCATCTGTGGACTATAGCGCGCTTTATACTGCTCATAGACTTCACTATGTGAGAAGGCTGACTCAACAAACATCATATTGAAGTGGGCTTCAGGTGCACCCTTGAAGCTGTCGGGTAAGTGAACTTCTTCAATCTTGGCACCGGCTTGGGAAAATTGATCGACAACTATTTCGATGTGCTGGCGCGTTTCGTCAGTGGCTTTTTCAAGAAAAAATTCCCGCACCAGACCGATCCTGGGAGGCTCCGGGTTTGTAAGGGCGCTAGAATAGTTCGGGACAAGTTGGGCCGCACTAGCAGGATCGTTCTGATCTTCGCCAGCCAGTACCTGCAGAAGAAGAGCCATGTCCGTGACCGTGCGAGAAAAAATACCAACATGATCAAGACTGCCAGAAAGGGGGTAGACGCCGTAGGTGCTAATCCGGCCAAACGTAGGTTTCAGGCCGACACAGCCACAATATGCAGCCGGTCGAATGGTCGAGCCATACGTCTGGGAGCCCAGTGCACCAAAACACATCTGAGCCGCGACCGCCGCAGCTGAGCCACTGCTTGAACCTCCCGGTGTATGTTCAAGAATCCAGGGATTATGGGTGGGCGATGGAGCCAGGGCAGCAAATTCAGTGGTTTGGGCTTTGCCAAGAATTATCGCGCCTGCTTCCTTCAAGAGTCGGACGGAAGTTGCGTCATAATCGGGCACAAAGTTCGCATAGATGGCTGAGCCCATGGTCGTCTTCATACCCGCAGTCAAGAAAATGTCCTTGAGTCCGATTGGGATGCCGTGCAGAGGACCACGATGTTGCCCCTGCGTCATTTCTGTCTCACAACGTTGTGCTGCAGACAGGGCGCCGTCACGGTCCACGGTTACCCAAGCCTGGAGACGAGGCTCAAGCTGGTCGAGCCGATCTAGACAAGAATGCATGAGTTCAACTGGAGAGAGTTGTCCGGTGCGCATTTGCTCGGCTGCAGTCGCAATTGTGAGTGTGTATGGCTGGGTCATACTGATGGTCTTTCCCGCATGAAGCAAATTGCTGTCATCACTCTTCTGATAACTCATCGAGCTGAACAAGGATTCCGTCCGGGTCGCGCAGAAAGGCACTATTGAAATTGCCATCTTTGGTTTTTGTTACCGTAGGTGGTACGACGAAATCGGCGCCTTTGGCTTTCAACTCTTCATAGACCTGGGGTAGGTTTTCTATCCAAAACGCACAGTGATGGATGCCGATCTGGTCAAGCTTAATCGGCTCGCCACTCACGGGTTTATCGGAATGTTCAGACAGGACTAAAAACGCCTCATGTTTGCCCTTTTTCCAATACAACGTTGCCACCCGGCGCTGCTCATGCGGGTCTTTATACAACGCAGGCAAAACCGTACCCTGCGTTTCTTGGACCTCGTCGCGGACGACATCAAAGCCGAGCAGGTCACGATAAAATTGGAGCGAGGCATCCATGTCGCGCACACCGATTGCAATATGGGAAACACCATTGGTGATCATTGTTAGCCCTCCGAAAGCTTCTGAAAACTTCTGATTGACTCCTTTGTCTGCCATTACAGCACAGGAGAAGTCAAGCGAGGGGTCACTGCGGGCGCACTAAGCGAGGGCCAGGCTGTATGAGAAAGCCGCGAGCAAAGATCGCATCCAGCGGGAGAGAGGGCCGAGATGGTAAAGCGGGTCGGGTTTCCAAAGAGCCAGAAACCCCGCCAGCTCAATGACTGCTAAAACTCAGTAAAACAATCTGGTCGCGTGGGAAAGAAATCTGCTGACAGGTCTACTCTGCAGTGATTTCTTGAACAAGCGGGAGAGGTGCCTTGCCCGCGCCTTTTTCTTTCCACAGACCAAATAGTGGCAGATAGACTTGCCCATCGTGCCAGAAGCGAGCCTGAGGTAACATTTTTATTTTTTCGTATATCAACCCTACGGCGGCCTCATCCGGAAAACTTCCAAAATGAAAGCTATAGAATAGATTTCGAGACGGCGTTTACTTTTTGTCCGGAGTCGATGTAGAGGAAGCAGCAGTTTCCATCTGAATAATTCGGCGCGGATTTTGCTGAGCGGTACGCAAATACGCATCAGGCGCAATTTTCTGGGCTGCAGCCCGAAATTTTAGTGCGTCGGCTCGATTTTGCCATAAGCCAAAACGGGCCGTATAGGTTTTGCCGATTCGTTCTATGCGAGGATCAGGCAGATCTCTGATGAGTATGTACGTCCGTTTGGCGTCTGTTTTGGTGGTGAAGTTTCCAAGTTGGAAACTATAGAAAAGCTCTTCGTCGGCCGGAGACGTTTCAGTCCTTTTTCCGCTGGCGGCTGAGGGGAAGATGATGGTTCTGGCGTCGCTTTGGCCCGCTCTTGACTCGGCCGGTGAAGAACGAGCTTCACGCCGGAAGCCGCCCCTGGGGCATCAACTGAATCCGGGACGATAAGTCGTTCTTTCCGGTAAAAGGCTTTTCTGACTGTGGCCCCTGGCGAGATAGTGCGTACATCGGTTAGTAGGGTTACTGCGTCGCTGCGATCCCGCCACACGCCAACTCGAGCGGTGTAGTACTTGCCGATACGTTCAATCTGCGCTTGAGGTAGGCTTTTGATCTTCTCATAGAACTGTACAGCACTCTTTTCGTCAGGAAAGCTGCTTAGCTGAATACTGTAGTAGCTTGTCGCCGCCTGTACTGGGCGGTCTCATACTGGAGATACTCCTATCTGGAGAGAGCACACCAGCAGGAAAAAGATGATACGCAGTACGTTTGTCATACAAACCTCACTCCACGATAGCCATTGACTAGTTGGAACAAGTTGGCACAAGAAAAACCTTTCCGGTCCGGGTAGAACGCAAGAATAACGCCAGGAGAAGACAATGGAACATAATTTGCGAAACCATCGTTCTTATAAAAACTTCTGAAGGGTTTTCACCAGAGAAAGCGGTTCAAGAATGTATGCAAGAATGTATGAATGACAGCCAGAAGAGAAAGGGAGGCTCGGCACAAGCGTAGATATCGACAGTCGTGTCAGTTTCTTGACACTCTCTCCTTGCTGAGGCGATCAAAAATTTGCACTGCAAGATAACAATTACAAGCAAGGGACAAGAAAGGAATACAGGAGTGTGGAATGGATAATGGAGCATTCAAGGCGGCAGGCGTGTGTTGGGATCTTGGGGGACTGTATACGAGTCCGGACGACGCACAGATCGAGATCGACCTTACGCAGGCGCGCCGCCGTGCTGAAGCCTTGGCGGAGACATACCGAGGCAAGATCGAAAGCGGGCAAATCGATGGGCCGACATTAGCGCGCGCGCTCGCTGAATATGAAACCATTGCCGAGTTGCAGCAGAAACCGGCGTTCTACGCGTCCCTCCTGTTTGCCGCCGACACCCAGAACCAGCGGGCTCAACAACTCGTGCAGCAGACGCGCGAGGCGGC
>CAZXFE010000039.1:0-19695 GCA_964639795.1 uncultured Enterobacteriaceae bacterium
CTACCCGTCCACTCTCTACATCTTCCTCCACAGCGAATATCTTAAAAAGTTCCGTCTGCACAGAAGACCTCGCACCGAGTTGACAGGCGTTGTCCCTCGGCATAGGCAAAAGCTCGACCCAACAAGCTGGAGATCCATTATGCCTCTCGCAGCCCACGGACAACCTGCAGCGTTTTTCACCAGCCTCCAAAACCTCCGGCGTCAACGTGATCAGTATAGTCGATTCTTGCGCGGCCTGTTTCTGCATAAGCATTCGTTGCTGACGAACCATTCTGCCCAGCTCTTCGCTGTGAGTGAGATCACCCAACAACTCATTGGGGCCCTGTATATCCTTGAGACGCACCAGGCAGCTGACAATGCAGGACGGGTACTTTTTCGCGCACTCATCACAAGCCTCTTTGACGAGGCATTTGATGCGATTCAAGTGGCGAAACAAGCCTTCCTCGATGCCGGGCTTGAGCAGAGCGATAGACCTCTAACCACCGGGCTTACCGGAGCGCTTGTTGGGGCGAGGCGGGCGTTTCAAGAGGCCGAGTCTTTTTTAAGCATGGAATAAAGAATCATACCGCTCAATGACTCCCCTAGAAACGTAACCTAGACATCCGCCCTTCACCGTACTCGCCTTCCTTTCTATTGAAGAAAATTCGGATTCTGTCGAAAATACGTACACCTACGCATTATTCTGAATAAGGGAACGGAGACCATGATAGCAAGCGCTTCAGAGCGCTCAGCAATATGCGCTGTAGTATCAAACTATACGACCTAAGGGTGAGGCGCACTGGTGTATGCCCAGGCAGCTGCTATCCGGTGTGACAGCAATGAATTGACCATACATGTCTTCACAGTGGAAGAAATCACAGGACGTATGAGGGCTGTGGAGGCGCTCTTTCGCTATGCCGAAAATGTGGACAACGTCCATGGGCATATTGAAGAGCAAGTCGGGGCACTCCTCCAACAAACTGAAGTGTTACAGTGGGCAAAAGAAGCCGCAGAGCAGGTAACCCTGGCTAAGTCGGATCTCTAGGAGGCCATGAGCCACGAAATTAGCACGCCGATGACCGGCGTCATTGGTATGACGGGCTTGTTGCTTGGTACACGGCTGCCGGGTGCGCAGCAGGAAAATGCGGAGACCGTCGCGAATTCGGCCGATGCCTTGCTCACCATCATCAACGACATTCTCTATTTCTCCAAGATCCAAGCAGGCAAATTAGAGATGGAACCCCTCGCGTTTGACCTAGGGACGGCGGCCGAAGAAGTTGTTGAGCTGCTCGCTCAAAAGGCGGGGGAGAAAGGTATCGAGCTTACTGCTAGGCTAAGCGCCAAGCACGCCTCGTCAGGTCGTGGCCTACCCGGGGCCGCATTCAACAAATCCTGACCAACCTAGCTGAAAATGCTGTCACGTTTACCGTACAGCGCCATATGTTGATCAACAGCGACTGTCTCAGCAACACATGCCTGAACACGCCCAGATTCGCTTTACGATTGAGTATACTGACATCGATATTGCCGAGGACCCACCCGAACACTTATTCGACAAATTCATCCAGGTAGGAGTTGGCCATCCCGAAACCGTTAGTCGACCTCATGGGCGGTACTATTGGAGCCCGGAGCGGACTCGGGCAAGGGTCGGCCTTCTTTTTGCGCTGCCATTACCCCTGCACCCACATGGGGCAGCAGATGTTCCTCCAGCCGAGGATCTCTCTCAGTTCCGCGTGTTGGTGGTCCAGGAGCATCTGGTCATGCGACAGGCGCTCCAGGAACAGTTGGCGAGCTGGCACTTAAACCACCACGGCCGTAGCAGGGCAACTGAGGCATTAACCCCTCTCCAAACGACTCAGGCAGCGGGCATGGAAGATTAGTTGTCCAAGCCCGTCAAGCAGGCTTCCGTCCGGGCTGTTTTAGAGCGCCGGCTCCAAACCGCCGCTACTCCGCAAGCGGCATAAATAGGGATCCCGCCATCCGCCTAATATTCCGCTTCCAGCTGTACGATCGGGCGCGCTTCAGATGCCGAAGAACTTGGCGGCGTTCTCACCTAAAATTTTATTGACAGAGGACTCTGGCAGACGGCTCAGAGATTCACGCGTTTTCTTCACCGGCTCGGTAAACCCTTCGGCATGCGGGTAATCCGAACCAACAAAAAACTTACTATCCCCAACCAGTTCGACCATATATGGCAAGGTCCGTTCAGTCGGATCGGCAGAGATCCAGATATTCCGCTCAAAGTACTCACTTGCCGGGCGCTTCATTTGGGTCGTATGGCCCATATAGCTAAACCTGTAATCAAGTCGATCAAGCCACTCGGCAACCCAGCCACTGGCAGATTCAATCGTTGCCACACGCAGGCGCGGGAAACGCTCGAACACACCGTCGTAGACCATAGTCGTGAGTGCCATGCGCGGGTCCTGAATCACATTCATGCTCAGGAACATGAAGCCCGGATCACGGTCACAATACCATTCGTTGCCGATATATTTTCTATGGACAACCAGATGGAGGCCGACGGCCACATCCAAATCCTGCGCCGTCGCCCAGATAGGATCAAAATCCGTATGGCCAAAGCTCTTTCCCGCTATAGGCATGGCGGCAACAAAGACACCGCGCAGCCCATCTTTGGCAAGTTGTTTAAGCTCTTCGACAGCCGCGGCCGGATGACGTAACGAAATATGTCCGAGTGGGTACAGTCGATCCGAGTGTCCCTGACACACCTCCACCGCCCAACGGTTATACGCACGGCAATGGGCCGCAGCCAGTTCCGGGTCTTCGACCAGATCCTCCCAGAACAGGCCCAGGGTGGGGTAAATGAATTGGCTCTCTATACCTTCGCTGTCAAGAAACCGGAGTCGTGTGTCCATATTCTCAAGCGAATGACTAAAAGCGGCAGCAGGATCAAAGGACTTCAGTCCCTGGCCGGCTTCTTTTTGTCCATAACCCACGGCCACACCAAGGAGTTCTTCTATGCTGAGATCGCCCGAATGGTCGATCTTAAAATCTTCAATCACAATCGTGTAGCGGTTGTTTTGGAGGTCTTGTTCAAAACGCAAGCAGCGAGAACTATATTTTGGGTCGATATACCGCTCCCAGAGATCAAGCGGTTCCATAAAATGACTGTCAGCATCGATGATTCGTGTCATGGGATATCCTCTCTAGACGTTGTCCACTTCTCGCATTGTCGTGACAAACTGCTTTACCTGCGCAAAGAGTTCGTCGGGCTGGTCCGTAGTCGTCAGCATATATAACGCTTGTACTCCTGCTGCTTGATACGCCCGCGCTTCTGCGACCGAGACATGCGCGCCCACAAGCGTTGTGATCTCCAACTGAGTCGCATCGCGCCCGGCCTCTTCCATCAGCACCTGCAGCATCTCGCATTTGTTTTGAATCACATCCGGAGACAGAAAGACTGGCTGCCACCCATCTCCCCACCGCGCCACGCGACGAAGCGCGGACACAGTATTGCCACCAATCCAAATCGGAGGATGCGGTTTTTGAACCGGCTGAGGACCAAAATTTACATCGCGATCAATCGTTCCGTATCCCGTGGTCAGACGTGGATGCTCATCCGTCCACAGCGTTTTCATCACCTTGAGACACTCCTCGCTCAACGCAGCGCGATCCTCGAAGGGGACGCCAAGAAACTCGAATTCATCCTTCAGCCAGCCGATCCCTACCCCACAGATAATACGTCCGCCAGACAAACGATCAAGTGTCGTGAGCATCTTGGTCACCGCCGCCGGATGGCGATACGGAAGAATAATCACACTCACCCCCAGTCGCACCCGGGTCGTAATTGCAGCCAGAAATGCCAGGGTTGTGAAACAGTCCGGCCAATCGTGCTCCTGGTACACGTGCCAGGGCGGATTATCCATTTTCATTGGGAATGGGGTCCGAATTTTTCGTGCCGGCAGGACATGGTCACCAATTAAGATGGACTCACAGCCCAGTTCTTCCACCAGTTGAGCCATGTCCCGCAACACCGGAGGATCAGTTACCGCCGCGCCGCTATTCACGTGTATTCCGTACTGCATCTGCCCCCTCCCTTGCTTCTCGGAGTGAAGAGTCAGACTGGACGTTAGCGCGGGGCGCCGGACAGGGTCAAGCGAAAAGATTACATACCGAGATCAAAAGAGATTGTGAGACACATGGTCCAGCCTGCCCTGCAGCAGAACCTCCCTGCGTTCGGTCTCAGAAAGACTCGTTCGATACGAACGGCTAGCTATCCACAACACTCCTCCGAGCAGTGTCCAAAACAGCAAGAGCCCCCACTCGATTGGCCAGCCAAAGGCGGCGGGACTCATGGGTAAGACAAATGCCAATAGCGTCATACACGCTCCACCAGCCGCGATGCGAGAGACAACGTTTCCGAACGGTACTCGGTAGGGGCGTGGAAGATCCGGAAAACGCTGCCGCAAAGCAGGCAAGGACAAAGTCACGCCCAGGAATGCCACGGCAATGCCAAAGGACGACACGCTCACCAGAGGAATGAGGGCGTCTCGCCCTAGAAAAACGCTACCCACACTCAGCGCACTCACGAACAGCAAGGCTTTATGTGGTGTACAATAGCGCGGATGGACATCGGCAAACAAAGCCGGCAACAAACGTGTCCGTCCAAGCGCATACAATAAACGCGACGCTCCAAGGCAAAAGCCATTCCAAGTGGTCAGTAAGCCGACAACGCCTGCAGATAAGAGACCATGACTCAGCCAGGTATTCTGAAATGCTTGGCGCAACGCATAGGCAGCCGGCAATTCCTGGCCAGCGACTTCGGGCCAGGGCCAGAGGCTGGCTGTCGCCATGACCACGCAGACATAAAAGAGCGCGGCGGCACCAATGGAAAGTGGAATAATAACACTCAGGCGCTTAAGGGAAAATGTCGGAGCAGCCTCTTCAACCATCTGCGGAATAATGTCAAAGCCCATATACCACAAGGGTGCGGTTACAAAGATCCAGAACACACCACTCAGCGGTGATTGCCCGTTATCCCCAGCAAAGAGTGGTGTCAGATGGCTGCTCTGGCCTTTCCACAGGGCCGCCCCAACAAAGATTGCAGTCAAGAGAAAGAGAACACAGGTGAGGAAAGTCTGGAGCTGGCTGGCCAACTGTACCCCACGCCAATTGACAACGCCAATGAGGATCGTTCCACCCAGACCAACTCCCACATGACCGACAGGAACGGACAAAGCAAACACATCAACGTTCAGCGTATTCAGGACGGGAAACAGAAAGCCCAGAATACGGCCCAACGAGACAGCTTCAAACGCGCAAATCGCCACATAGCCGAGAACAAGAAACCAGCCCACTCCATAGGCGAGAAAGGGGCCCGAAGTGAGATACGTGTAAGCAATCTCTCCTCCAGCAACCGGCAGCATAGTAGCCAGCTCCGCGTAGCACAGACCGATAAGGATGATCATCCCTGCGCTGCCAAGAAAGGCAAGACTCGTGCCCAACGGACCTGCGCTTTGCAGCCAGTCGCCGACCACGATCATCCAGCCCACGCCAATAATAGACCCAAAGGCGATGGCAAAAAAGTTAAACGACCCAAGGTGTTTCTTGAGGATTGGGATTTCAGTCACACTCGCGGTCTGTCATGGATCCCCCTGAGGGGAAACCCACCCCTCCACGGAGGGAATGACATTCGTTGTCAGGCAAAACAACCTCTCCGAAACTACCGATACAGAGGTTGCAGATCTTGGGCAAGTTCGGCTAAGTCTGGTGGCCCGACAATAAGGCCGTCTTCCACGATTTGGTCTCCATCAAGCCACAGCGATTGCTTGGACAGCACGGCGTCAGGATGGTTCTCTCCGCCACCCGGCATCCAAAAGGGCAGTCCCAAGCCCACTGCGTTATACCCCGGCACACGCTGGTCCTCCAGAAAGCTATTGCCCGTATATCGCGCAGCAGGATGGATTCCGCAGGTGAAATGAATGATATATCCGAGCCCCTCGCCACTGGCCCGTTTCAGCGAGCGTTCGAGCACGGCTCCTTCGGCCACACCCCCCGAAATGTCTTGGACCGTTCCGTCTATGGTCAGACTAATAGGCTCTTCCAATGGCGTGTAGTATTCGTGGAATACAGTATCGAATTTCACAACGCCTTTGACCGAGTCTTCTTTGGGCATAATCATGACCGTGCCTGGTACAAACAGGGCGCCCGGTCCGTCGGCCCGGCATGTTCCCATGGCCATGGGCTCCCCAACAATAAAAGTCACATCCGTACCAACCGGATTTGTAATACGGCCCTGGGTGTTTTTCTTTTCCACGAGTAAGGCATCAAAGGCTTCAGTGACCGCAAAGAGTTTGTCTAAATTGACTTTGCCAAACAGTCTGACCATGGACTCAGCATTCAGCCCCCCGGCCAAATAATAACGCGTGCGCTTATTCTCCATAGCCTCATCAAACGCCTTGGAGCCCGCCATATAGGGAAAATTGAGATCAATCCACACGTCACAATTCTTAACCGCCGCGCGGACTGGATCAGAAATATACGGATCGCCCAGCGCTCCCTGAAACGGGAGTTGCGGAGAAATAAGAAGAGCAACTGGCGTATCGAGACCGCAAGCGGCATTTTGAACAGCCTCAACCGTTCGCATGTCCGAAGCCGTATCGGCAGTGATAAGCACCGTCTCACCCGACTGCACCAACAGGACTTCGCGGATCATCGCTCCTGCCGCTTGCGCAAGTTCCGGACCAAAATTTGAGATCAACATAGCGTACTCCTTTGTATGTCTCGTATCCTTCCGTACTTACTCGGCGTCAAGACGTTCAAGGTAGTAATTGACAATGCTGTGTATGGCGACCTCAAATCGGGACATCGGACCGGGCTGGAAATACTTGGACGACACTCCCTGCTGCAATGATTTAATCATCAGAATATCTTCGGACAAAAATTCCTTGAGAAAGTCGTCGTAGACCTGCACTTTCTCCTGAAAGTCGGGCAGATCGAAATGCTGTTTAGGAAACAGCTGATAGGAGATGCCAACGGTTTTATCAACGCTTTCTCCCGGCCACACAGTCATAAAGCACAGAAAGTCATGGCGTGGGAACCATGGGACATTGGGGCGCAGAAGGCTTGAATATCCACCTTCAGCCAATTTGCCCGAAATCCACGGAATCGTTCCGAACAAGGAGTCACCATTCGGAGCTAAGGTCTTGCCCTTAAAATAGCCGTGATACCCGCCACGCACCGGCCGAAATTCGTACGATTCAAGCGGTTGCCATGGCCCAAAGGTATTCACGTGCAGCACTGCGATATGGTAGATATCAGTCAGATTCTCGTTAACGAACTTCCAGTTACAATCCAATTCAAACGAGAATTTACTGGCCAACCGAAAGTCCTCATACCGATACGGCTTATAGGTCTGGGGAAAATCGACCTCGTTTAACACATCCATCAGATCCCGTGCATCAGGATCAAAATTCACGAATAAGAATCCCGCCCAGGTATCCACCCGAAGCGGAACAAGGCCGAAATCAGCAGTATCAAAGCCTTCCATTTCCTTGGAGTGCGGTGCGTTGATCAACTGGCCCTCCAGGTCATAGGTCCAGCCATGGTAGGGACAGGAAAATGCCCGCTCACAGCCCTTGCCAAAAGGGGTGCCGCTATCGGATTCGCCAAATGCAACCTGGGTACCCCGGTGTCGGCACACGTTTGAGAACGCTCTGAGCTTCCCAGCCGCGTCTTTACAGACCACAACCGGCTCACCCGCCACCCGGAAGGTCAGATAGTCTCCAGGCTGGTCGAGTTCTTCGACCCGTCCCATACACAGCCACTCTTTTTGGAAGATACGTTCTTTCTCTCGCTCGTATATCTCAGGCGAAGTATAGAAGTGCGCTGGCATATGACGCGCCTGGGAAAGTGTCTTTTGTGTTCGAGCCGCCCCCTCGTCTGCAGACTGTGGGAGTAATGTCATATAAATCCCCCTCCTTCTCTGTTGTGTGCATTAGCATGCATGGAGGCCTCACTGTCAAGCTTCGACGTGCTCAGCCAGACATGCTTGAATGGCCTTGTCGATAAAGGCCATATCGGTCGGATTCACACCCATACCGGCGTAGTGCCCCCAGACGGATGGGATGGGCTTTAAGATTGCGTTCGGCATACAGGCGACTTCAGCCTCACTATCCTCAGGCGGGAAATACAGATCGGTTTGACATGGCATGACAACGGCACTGGCTTTTATTGAGGCCAGCGCCTGCTCGTGATCATCGTTGAATCCCGGTGTCTCCCCTACGTTATGCGTTTGCCAGGTTTTCACTTGAGATAGATAGTTATTCACATCACGCTGCAGAAAACGGCCTTCCAGAGCGTTGACCATAAAGTCCTGGACCGTCGGATGGCCCAATTCTTTGTAAAGCTCTTGGCGATACCACGCCTGTGAAAATCCCCAGCCAGAATATACGCGGGCCATAGTTCGGAGGGCACGCACAGGAGGTTCCTTATAGAGTCCACCCGCCCAAGCAGGATCGAGCTTGGGCACGCTGGCCATACCCTCGAGAAACGCCCAGGTATGGGGCATCGTCCGGGCGTGTCCGCACCACGGCGCGATACGTTCCGTCACATCGGGATAGCTGACTGGCCACTGAAAGGTCTGCTGAGCACCCATGGAGTAACCAGATACCATCTTGAGTCTCTTGATCTTCAGTCCTTCAGTCAGCAACATGTATTGGGCGCGGACATTATCCCGAATCGCAACGTGCGGAAAATACGGACCATTCTGCGGCTGCGGCGTATTACTCGGCGATGAAGACAGACCGTTGGCAAACATATTGGTTGCAATGACAAAATATTTTGAAGGGTCAAAGCAGCCGCCTTTTTTGATGAGGGGTTCGTAGCCCTGGTGGGTTCCCGCAATATACGAACACAGCAGGATGGCGTTATTCTTTCGGCTGTTCAGCTTTCCGTAGGTTTTGTAGGCCAGCTTCGCATCGTGCAGGACCATACCGCTTTCAAGCGGAAAATCGCCGAAAGAAAAAGTCTTATAGTCAACCATATGCGTCCTTGTATCCGGTCTCTCTCGTCTAGCCCATTAAGCCCTCATCATACATGCCACGAATTGGCTGATTTTCAGCAAAGCGGGTAAAACGAAAAGCATCAAGGTCTGAGCCCGGCTGTTTACCGTTTATGATCAGCTCAGCCATCATCTCCCCAACAGCGGGCGCGAGCTTGAACCCATGCCCGCTGAATCCTACAGCCACATAAAAGCCGGGAATCCCAGGTACCGCATCAAGAATGGGGTGCCAGTCCGGCATCACGTCAAAAAACCCCGAGTAACCGCTGTGGAAATGGCCTGTCTCAAAAGGCGGGAAACGATGGGTCACGTAGCCTGTCATCTCAACGGTCTTGTCATAGCCTACGCCATGATCGTACTGATCGGGATCAACCCGGTCGTTGATTTCGATCGGATCGAGCGAACCAACCAAGGTCAGATCTTGCCCCTCGGGCCGCGTATAGATTTGACTCACGAAGTCGTAAAACATGGGATGTCGGGCGGCGGCTTCGCTTGGCCGTTTCACAAAGCAGATGTTATGCCGGCAAACGGTGAGCGGAATGGCTACCTCGACCATTGCCGCTATGCGATCGCCCCACGCCCCGGCAGCATCAACGACTGTGGGAGCTGAAAAGTTACCCTGATTCGTCACCACCTCGCTGACAGCCCCTCCAGTGAGCTTGAGGCCCACGACTTCGGTTCCCTGATGTAATTGCACCCCAAGTTCTCGCGCCCGCCGGATAAAGGATGAGGTTGTGTCCGAGGGATCGGCATAACCCGAATCCGGTTCCCAGGCTCCGCCAGCAAAGTCCTCCACACGGGTTCGGGGTTCAATTTCTCGGATTTCTTCGGGCGTAATCAAGCAGGTATTAATCCCCACCTGCTGTTGCATTGCTACAACTTTTTCGAGCGCGGCAAAGTCGCGCTCTGGCACTCCCATGAGATAGCCCGTTTTAGTAAAGCCGGCAGGGCCTCCGACCGCATCGGCAAAGTTCTCAAAAATGTCCAGGCTACGCCGGACCATGCGCGCTGTCATCTCAGTTGAGTAGTGCTGGCGAATGCAGGCCGAGCTTTTTCCGGTCGCACCTGAGGCGACAAAGTTCTTCTCTAAGACAACGACCTTTGTCGTGCCACGCTTGGCCAGATTAAAAGCAATACTGGCTCCGGTCACGCCACCGCCGATAATCACGACATCCGCGATCTGGGTCATAGCTGCCCCCTCCCTATAACGGTGATGTATCCTACAAAGCGCTATGCACGGCGTGCAACCCAGATTTGCTCCTGTCCATAACGAAAGGGCCGACGCCGAAAATCGCCGTACAGCTCCTCCACCTGGAAGCCGCATAATTCCAATAGATAACGCATCTCGTGGCGATAGAGATAGCGCAGCCTGAGGGGTCGGTAGGTCTTGCTTATGACATGCCCTGTGTCGTCCAGTTCTTCAAAAATGATGTCCTGTTCAAGCATCTGACGGTCCATGTCATAGTGCCGTGTTATCCATACGACGACACGATTTCCGTTGCGTGGATGAATAAACTCGGAATCTTTCTGCAGGCCGGATCCCTGGACTCCTAAATGAGAGGCTATCCTCTCTATGTTGGGGTCAAAGATGTTAAACACAAGGTGACCATTGTCGGTTAAGTGTTTGCGCAGACAGGTCAATGCACGGCGTTGGTCTCTGGGCGTCGTGAGATGGAGAAATGCACGGTAAGGAATCGTAATCAATCCGAAGCGCTTGCCCAAAGCGAAATCGCGCATATCGCCTTCAATCAACTCAACCCGCTCCTGGGTTTCTGGGCTTGTAGCGGCCAGCTTTTTCCTGGTGAGAGCGAGCATAGCCGGAGCCTGATCTAAACCAATCACGGTACAGCCAGCCTCGGCCATGGGAAGCAGAATGCGCCCGGTCCCACAACCAATCTCTAACACGGGCGTATCGGCCTGACGCGCCTCTTCAATATAGAACTGCACATCGCCCTCAAGACCGGTTGAGTAATAATCATAATACAGCGCGGCAATTTCATCGTATTCTTGCTGATCATATTTCCGCATTATTCCTCCAGTAATCGTGAGGCCCAGCCATATCCCCAACGCCTGACTTTTGGTAAGACGGCCACACATCACACCCGCAGGGTGCCCTATTCTGCGCTACACGAAAGGAGAAGGCTATGGCGGAGAAAAGCCTGGAGACAACGGTGCAAGAGTTGGTAGACCGAGAGGCGATTCGGGACCTTCCCCAACGCTATTGTCATTATGTGTGGAAGCAAGATGTTCCTGCCGTGGTCAGCCTCTTTACCGAAGATGGCAAGTTTGATGCTGGCGGAGCACAACCGACAGCAAAGGGGACTGAAGCGCTACTGGCAGCCTACAAACAAGGTCTCGCCTCCCTTG
Source organism: uncultured Enterobacteriaceae bacterium (assembly GCA_964639795.1). Classification (GTDB taxonomy): domain Bacteria; phylum Desulfobacterota; class Binatia; order Bin18; family Bin18; genus Bin18. The sequence continues at coordinate 11,366 of CAZXFE010000039.1, forward strand.
ATCCACGGCCGTTTATTCATAATCACGTTATTGATCTCGCTGGCGATCAGGCTACCGGAACGTGTTATTTAGAGCTGCGTGCCACACAGGATGGTCAGAGTGTGATTGCCGCTGGGCATTACGATGACGTGTATGCCAAAGTCGATGGTGAGTGGAAATTCCGCTCACGAAAATTTAACGCCTATTATTTTGTACCGCTTAAAGATGGCTGGGCAGAACACAAGGGCGAATAATTTGCAGAGCATGTAGGGGCGAAACATTTCCGTTGACTGTCCAACGGATCGTTCGGACTCACCGAGAAATGCTTCGCCCCTGCGGAAGCATTTCTCGGATTCCACTCCGTTCTATCCAGGCTACATTGGGGGGATTTCAATACTGGAAGAGACTTAATCAAGGATGGTTAGCCTCTCAAGATGGGAACCCTTCGACTGTAGAAACCGGTTACCAAGGCATCAAGTTGTGTAGATAAACGCGTGTTGCTTTGCACGCGTGGTACAGGAGAAGGAACCCCATGTCCGTCAGCAGTTTCGCACTCCCGGAAGACCCGTATAACCGATCCCTTCTGGCCAATGTCCATCCAGGCGACTGGACGAACCCGGAGCCTGCTCCGAGTTACAATCTTGTCGTCCTGGGTGGTGGTACCGCCGGGTTAATTACTGCAGCCGGGGCAGCCGGGCTGGGCGCCAAAGTTGCCCTGATCGAACGAGCACATTTGGGCGGTGACTGTCTGAACGTTGGCTGCGTTCCGTCAAAAGCCCTCATCCGGGCGGCACGGGCGTATGCGGATGTACGCGATGCCGGGCAGTACGGCGTGGAAGTCCCTGAGGGAACGCGAGTAAATTTTCCGGCGGTTATGAAACGCATGCGGCGCCTACGATCAGAGATCAGTCCGAATGATTCCGCCGCGCGCTATCGTGACGAACTCGGCGTGGACGTCTTCTTAGACGAGGGTCGCTTCGTCGATTCGGACACAGTGGAAGTAGACGGGAAGAAACTGCGTTTCCGTCGTGCGGTGATTGCCACTGGAGCCCGTGCAATCCCGCTTCCGATCCCGGGTTTAACCGAATCCGGCTATCTGACAAACGAGACGGCGTTCTCGTTGACCGAGCTGCCCAAACGGCTCGCCGTTATCGGTGCCGGCCCGATTGGCTGCGAACTGGCTCAGACGTTTGCGCGGTTTGGATCACAGGTCACATTGTTGGAAGTCATGCCGCAAATCCTCATCCGTGAGGACAAGGACGCTGCCGCACTCATTCAAGCTGCCCTGATTCGGGACGGTGTCTCGTTCATCCTGGGCTGCAACATCAAAGGTCTCACACAGGACGGCCAGGACAAAGTGCTGAACATTGAGACGGATGGGGAGAGCCAGGAAGTACACGTTGACGAAGTTCTGCTCGGAGTGGGTCGCGCCCCCAACGTGGAAGGGCTTAACCTAGAAGCGGTCGGAGTCGACTTTGATATCAAACAGGGCGTGAAGGTTGACGACCGGCTCCAAACAACCAACCCCCGTATTTATGCCGCTGGTGACATTTGCTCGCCGCACAAATTTACACACACAGCCGATGCCCTGGCACGCATAGTGATACAAAACACACTGTTCCTGGGGCGTGCGAAGTCAAGCACGTTAGCCGTACCGTGGTGTACGTATACTGACCCCGAGATCGCCCACGTCGGCCTGTACGAACACAAGGCGGAAAAACAAGGTTTTGCAATCCAAACCTTTACCCAAGATCTGCAGCATGTAGACCGAGCTATTCTCGAAGGCGAGACTGCCGGCTTTGTCAAAATCCATACAAAAGCAGGCAGTGATACCATCGTCGGGGCAACGATAGTCGCGCGTCACGCAGGCGAAATGATCTCAGAGATTACATTGGCCATGGTCGGCGGACTGGGGCTCGGCAGTCTGGCCAAGACCATACACCCCTATCCCACTCAGGCCGAGGCCATTAAACGCGCGGCGGATGCCTATAACCGCACCCGCCTCACTCCACGGGTCAGATCGTTGTTTACTAAGTGGCTGGCCTGGACGCGTTAGCACGACGCTGCGTTCCCTGGGCTCTGAGCAGCGGCTTTTCAACGGGCTGCGTACTGAACGGTCATTGTCCAACGCCGCCTTTTCTAGATTCAATCAAGGCAGCGCTTGATTTGCTGCCAGCCTCGCTCTGGAGTCGCTTTGACACAGGATTGCTGCTCGACTCACTCCCGCCTGTTGCCCAGTGGCCGTCAGAAAACTGCCGGTGAGAAGACCTGCAAAGAGCGGCCTGGTCCTGCGGTTAACCCATTGAGAACACAGCTTTTTTGCTTGATGAGAAGAGAGAACTTGCATACCGCTCACCTTTGAGTCTAGATAGAAGCTACTTTAATTCCGCAACCGCTATGCCAAACACCCGGCACTCTCTTTGCCTATCGGTCTCGCTCTCGACCGGTGTAGGATGTAGGCGCATTGCACATGGCCGTTGCTTGACAAGCAACGGAAGGCCTAGCAGGATATGGCACTGAGCTAGGGTGAGACGCGCAAAGTATCTAGGAGGGTAACGTGGTGATGAACCAGATGAGGATTTTAATGTCGAGACGGATATCTCTTATCGTTTCTGCGGCTGTTCTTGTCTTTATGACTCTTCCCCACACGGGGTGGGCCGCTGAGGCTATGCAACACAGCATGGACAAAACCTATAGCAAAAAGACAATCACCTATGCACTTGCCACACAGATGGTGGCAGCGGCTGTCGCACGGGCCAAGGAACTCAAGATTAAGCAAAATGTTGCGGTGGTTGACGAGGGCGGCAATCTGAAAGCTTTCGGGCGTATGGATGGAGCAGTCCTTCTTGGTATCGAGGGCAGTCAGCGTAAGGCGTACACCGCTCTCTTCGGCTTTGGCACGGCAGATTTTTATAATGCGATTAAAGATGACCCGTCTCTGTTAGTCGGTTTGTCGCATTTCTCAGGAGCAACAGTGGTGGGCGGCGGACTTCCCATTACCATCGACGGAGAAGTCGTAGGTGGAATCGGTGTTGGCGGCGGAACCGTCAAGCAGGACATCGACTGCGCTAAGGCGGGGCTGAAGGTCTTAGAGTGACGAGCGGCCAAAGGCCGGGGTGGGTTCCCCCTCGGAGCCGTCACCCCTGAAACCGCAGCCAATACCCGCCAAACTTCCGAATATTCAGCACGCCCGTATCAAAAATCAGATACTGCCCTTTAATCCCAAGTAGCGTTCCGGCGATCTCTAGTGTTTTGTCAAAATTGAGCGCTTTAACTTTGCTCGGATATTCAAGGACAGGGTAGATAAAGGACCGAACGACCTCGTCCTCAAGCAGGCTGATGCCCGCTTCTCCAGCGACCTCGTGTTGTTTGTCCAGTTCCTCACTACAGATACTACGCAGCTCTGCACTCTTCGCGCTAAGGTCAGCCGGTTCCTGGTCTCCCTTGAGCATACGCCGCCAGTCCGTTCGATCAGAAATATGTTGTTTAAACATCACTTCAAGCAGGCCGGCCTGGTATCGACTCTGCACGCGAAAAACCGGCAGCGCTTGCACGGCACCTTGATCCATCCAGCGCGTAGGAATTTGACTGCCACGTGTAATGCCGACCTTGAGTCCTGACGAGTTCGCAACATACACATAGTGCGGCTGCATGCAGTGGGCTTCGCCCCACTCCGGCTCGCGACACGTGCCCTGGTCGTAATGACACAACTCCGGCTTGACGATACACATGTCGCACTGCGCAAGGTCCCGGAAGCATGGATAACAATAGCCCTGATTAAAGCTCTTGTTCGTCTTTCGACCACACGCAACGCAGTGAATGTCTCCGGAAAACGCCAAGCGTATGGTCTTGCCTAACAGTGGATTAAGCGGAATCTGCTCTTCTCCAATGGGGAGGGTGTATGCAACAGGATTGCTGTCCGTTGTGATCATCTTGCGTATATTGCCCTGCATAGTTTTCCTCTCCTCCGGGTAAGCGCCATAATACGTTTCGGTACCCCAAAGGGAAACCGTTCTCACCCGATTTATTCCTCCTCTGGATCAAGCGGATAATGGACCCGTCGATAGGCGGAATGATCAAGATTGATCTAGTGCCGAAAATCGACTCGCAGCTGCCCTTTTCTGCCGATCAAATGGAAATCATCAGCAATCGCGACACCGCCAATACCAAACAACACCTGACAGATCGGACATGCACACAGAAGATTCTCTGGCGTACCTGAGCCACTATGCGGAGCCTGTATGGGCCGTATGTGAACAACTTCCGCATATCGTCCGGCAGGACCCTTAAGTCGAACACCAGATATCTGACAGCGCTAGTGATAGAGCTGTTCGAGCTGCTGCGCATGAGCAGCCTCGCAAGTACTTATACGAACCCACCGATGACTCGATCTGTCTGTCTGCTTCTATTCTGACAAGGCGAACGCGCGAAATAAAAAAGCCCGCGCGTCCAATTCCTCGCGAGTAGTCTTTAAAGGCGTACAATCCATCGTAGCGGTAGCCCACATCAGGGACGTATGCTGCACGGGAAACTGCCCCACAAACAACAAGAATAGGCAGCCGATGCAATCGTCTCTGCGCGAGAGCCAGGTTTCCACGGGTTAAGGGTTGATGACCGATCTGCTTTTGAGTTTCCGGGGCGCGCCCACGACGTCCGGTATAGAAGATTAATTCTCCAAAATCCTCACCGTCTTCATAGCCACCGGCGAGAACAACCGAATCGGCCCCTTCACGTCCACTCCCGGGAATGCCTGCGACACGGGGACGATGTACGCCGGATTTAGAAAGTTCTGCCCGTGAGCCGAACCGACTGCCCACAGGGTAGCTAGCTGGGGATATGGCCAAAAATCCACTCTACCATTTCTTCACGCTGTTCATCTCAATAGGGGATTCCTCGCGAGAGAACCGCACCGCGCATACTCTTTTATTTGATTGCAAGACCCTGATACCTACTAATCCTTACTACACGCACCCTTGCTAAGGAGACACACTCAATGGATACCTCCCTCAATCTTGCAGTCTGCGACAAGCTACTCACGACGACACGCTCGATTCGCAAACGGCTCGATCTTACCCGTCCCGTTCCACCGGAGCTGATTGAAGAGTGTCTCACAGTCGCCGCACAAAGTCCGTCTGCAACGAACACTCAGTTATGGCGTTTTGTGGTGGTCACTGATCCAGAGACCCGCGCAGGCTTGGCAAAGCTGTACAAAAAGGGATTCGAGTTGTATTGGGCCGAGGCGGATGAGGCCTCGTATGGTGCAACCGGGAAAGAATCGGTCGAGACCGAGAAAATGATTGACTCGGCCGTATACCTGGTCAACCATTTGCACGAAGTGCCCGTTCACGTGTTGTTCTGTATTGAGCAACCAATCAATGGGGTCTCGGTATTCGAGCAGGCCACGGCATACGGCTCCATTATTCCAGCTGCCTGGTCGTTTATGCTTGCCGCCCGCGCGCGTGGGCTCGGTTGCTGCTGGACCACCGTACACCTCAAACAAGCCGACGAGGCCGCCCAGCTCTTGGGCCTACCAAACACAGTCAATCAATGCGTGCTTTTACCAGTAGCCTATTACACTGGCACAGGTTTCAAGGTTGCCCCGCGCATCTCAGCCAAAGAACTGACGCATTGGGATACTTGGGGAAACACACGCTAAATTTAGCGAAGAAGAGGGAAGATTACTCGTGGCGCAAAACATTAACCAAAGCTGGCAAAGCTGGCACGAACGTGCCGCCGCCTATCATCATCTGATCGCTTCGTGGCCAATCTTCTCGTGTTTGGCGGACCGCCTTATCGACCTGGTTGAACAACCGTTTCATGGAACAGCCATTGATCTGGCCACTGGCAGTGGACTTGTTACCGAGCGTCTTCTGTCTCGTTATCCCCAGGCCCATGTTCAGCTGGTCGAGCCGGCTGCGGCTATGTTGGCGTTGGCCCGCCAGCAGTTGGGCACCCGTGTGTCTGACTACACACAACTTCCGGCCGAAGAAGTCGGAACGCTGACAACTAGGGCCGATGTGGCCCTGTGCAGCGCAGCTCTCCATCTTCTTGATGAAGGCAAAGTTTTTACCGGCCTTATGCGCTGTCTGAAACCGGGGGGCGTATTTGTATGCAACTTGTGGTGGCATTCATGGGAACCAACCGTCGGTCCTGATTATACCTCAGTCTGGCAGCCGCTCGTTGAACAAACCCTGTCAGATCTGAACAAACCGTGTGGCACATGGCCGCAGCCTTTGCCTGCACGGGTACGGACGGAAGCAGGCATACGCGCTGCAGCACATGCGGCTCAGCTTTCGCTTGAGACGATTATCACTGACACGGACACCATCACGAACCGCTTTTTTATTGACTTTGCTGCTATGTCTGCCACGTTTCTCGACCATCTTTCTGTTTCCCAACGTGCTACGGTCATCGCACGCGCGCGAGAACGGGCGAACACTTCGGTGCAGGTGCAAAGCACTCGGTTAGTGTTTCGACGAGAGACCCATTCAATCTAGAAAGCAAGCATGACGCGAGAGCTTAGCATTCAATCCATCGGCCTCGGGCTCAGCCTGTCAGTCATTATGGGGGCAGCAAATGTGTATCTCGGCCTCAAAGTCGGGATGACGGTCTCAGCCTCTATCCCGGCTGCGGTGATGTCAATGTTACTTTTACGCCTGATGCCCGGCAGCGGCACCATTCTCGAAGCCAACCAAGCTCAAACCGCTGCTTCAGCAGGAGAATCCTTGGCCGCGGGCGTTATCTTTACCATGCCTGCACTCATCCTCGTCGGCGCATGGCACGAATTCGACATGCTGCTGACGACACTGGTTGCCTTTAGCGGTGGCCTGCTCGGCATCCTGCTCATGATACCGATGCGCAAAGTTTTTGTCGCAGATTCGACAAGCGAGCTGAAGTTCCCTGAAGGCGTTGCCTGTGCTGCCGTACTTCGATCCGGCCAACAAACACAACCAGGAACGCGGGATGCACGACGGGTTATTCAGGGCGCAGTCTTTGGCTTGGTTGTTAAAACCCTTATCAGTTTTGTCGGTGTCCTCAAGGGAACACTCGAAGGCGCATTCGTCCTGGGCCGCAGTATCTTTTATCTTGGCAGCGATATGTCAGTCGCTCTGTTAGGCGTTGGCATGATCGTTCAGCTCAATATCGCTTGCCTCGTTTTTCTCGGTGGTGTCATCGGCTGGTTGATTGCTCTGCCGATCTTGAGCCTGGACACGGCCCTGCAGACTAATCCTGTTGAGGCGGCGTATACGATTTGGTCGCAACAGGTCCGCTACATCGGGGTGGGAGCCATGGTGGTCGGAGGTATCACCGCTATTATATACGTTCGCGATGGCCTGGTCGAAGCCGTACGCACGCTGACGCGAGGTTCTGGGCCGTCAGATTCAGCGCCAATGGCATTACACGACGATATCCCGCTAGCCTGGATTATCGTACTCACCATAGGCTGCACGATAGTCATTGGAATTGCGTATTTTCTCTTTACAAACCGACTCAATGTGACCCTCACGGCAACGGCCATTATGCTGCTGATGGCCTTTTTTTTTACTGCGGTAGCGAGCTATATTGTCGGACTGGTCGGCAATTCCAACAGCCCGGTTTCGGGCATGACCATAACAACCGTCCTGTTTACTGGCGCGCTGCTGTGGCTCTTTGGCTACACCGGAACAGCCGGCATGCTGGCAACACTCGGCGTCGCAGCCATCGTCTGCTGTACGGCGTGTACAGCAGGAGATGTGTGTAATGATCTCAAGACGGGCCAGCTTGTCGGAGCATCGCCACGACGGCAACAGATCATGCAGATTGGCGGTGTCGCGGTTGCGGCTTTCGTCATGTCCCCAGTGATGCAATTACTACACGATTACACACCGGGCGGAATTGGGGGCAAGGAGCTTGCCGCGCCGCAGGCGCAACTCTTTGCCAGCCTGGCGCGTGGTTTTTTTGGTGATGGTCAGCTGCCCTGGAACCTAATTGGAATTGGGGTGCTTATTGGCCTGGTACTCGTCGGCCTCGATATCCTGCTCGAAAAACGTCAGGCATCTTTTCGGCTGCACCTCATGCCCATTGCTGTCGGAATGTATCTGCCGTTTGGATTATCCGTACCGATCTTCCTGGGTGGAGTTCTTTCTGCTCTACTAGCGCATAAAAACCACCAACCGACGGATACGGCAGAACGCCAGCCTGGCGTTCTGCTTGCGTCCGGGGCTATTGCGGGTGAGGCGCTGACCGGTGTCGGGATTGCGCTGTTCGCAAGCGTCGGCCTGTCTCGGCTTGAGCTCGGTCTTTCTGACGGGCTTCAGACGGGGCTGACTATGGTGGCCCTGGCCGTTGCGCTTGTCTTCTTCTATCGCAAC
>CAZXFE010000040.1:0-9791 GCA_964639795.1 uncultured Enterobacteriaceae bacterium
GATGTCCGTCCTCGTTGGCCAAGGTGTGGCTACACTGGCCGTAGGACTCTATGCGCTCTTGATCGGTCCACTGGTGCGGCACGAAGGGGTAGGGGGAGTTCCTGTCCGGGGTGCTCATCGGGGTGATGGTGGAGGACTACCGGGGTACGCGCTGACACAACGAGGCTGCTCTACAGGTTTAGCGGAATAGTGAAGGGTAAAGCGTGATAGAGGACAGGCGTTACGACTGCTCCCGCGGCAAGATATTCGAGAACTCATACTCCTTCACCCACTTACCGACAGCGGCGTCAAACTCGTTTTCGCCCCACTGCTCGATTGTTAGAATATTGTCTTCATCCGCATCCGAGTAGTCCCAATAGATCATCTCATCTCCGGCAACACGATCGTCAGGGTAGTAATGCCCCGCTCCACTCTCTTCCAACCGATAGCGGATGCCTTGATACTCCATTTCTTCAGGCGGATCTTCGTGCTGCCTAATATGGTCAGGAACAGCAAGAAATTTACCATCCTTTTGACCAAGGTCTGAAATGTTTATTTTCCTACTGATACTCCATTCAACCTCATCATCGACCTCGCGCCCCAGATAGCAGCCATCATCTCCGGAATCGAGTTCCCACTCGTCGCTGCGCGTACCGTCGAAGTCATAGCGGTTATGGCTTTTGACCTCCCAGGTCTTGAGATCATAGTCGAGTAGATAGCCGACTTTCAGGTTAGATAACGTTAGGTCGTGCAACGGGTCTGTTTCCTGCTGCGCATCTTTTTTACCGAAGAGTTTTTTCCACAGGGACATGTCATCTACCCCTTGTTCGTACCGAAATTGTCATTCTGAGGAGCATAGAGACGAAGAATCGTTTTGTCGGGTACGCCTGAGAGATTCATCACCTTCGCGCTGCATCGGCTCAGAATGACAGGCTCTCACTCTATCCCTGGCACAGGACTAGAGTAGGCTCTGACCCTCTCCCGCCAGCGAGAGAGGGGTTTCTGTATTCACGCGGCAATGCCCATCTTCGATTTGAGCGCAGCCAATGAATCACTGGTCGCGACGTTCCCTCCCTGAGATAGGGCGGCGTCAATCTCGTTATCAACGCTCTTATCGATATCTGCGATGTCGCCGTAGGCCTGGGCTAAGGACTCGTCTTCTTCTACTTTGTTGCGCATCTTCTCAAGCATGGCGATGGTGCTGGAGGAGTCGATCTTGGCCAGCTGTTGATTGATCTTTTTTGTTGAAGAAGCGGTGCGGGCGCGTGCCTTTAATGTGATCAAGTCATTTTCATATTTTGTCACGGTAGATTTGAGCTTTTCGATTTTAACTTGAAGCTGAGAGGCCATGCTGTCTTGGCTCTCCCAGGTTTTCAGAGTCTGCGCAGCCTTTTGACTCACGTCCTCCTTCTTAGTTAATGCCTCGGTCGCAAGCCGTTCAGCTTCGGCTTGGTCAAGTCCGCCATTTTGCATTTTTTGGAGCAGCATCATGGCTTTGCGTTCATATTCGGCTGCCATGGCTTTATGGCCCTCAGCGTCCTTTTTGAGCCGAATAGCGACTCCTTTGACCTCGGCCAAACTCGTCATACTCGCCTGAAGATCTGTCTTAAGATCGCGAATCCCCTGTTCAGTCATACGGATGGGATCTTCCAGACCCTCTAATGCCGCGTGCGCTTGAGACTGTCCGATTTTAAAGATTCGTTGGAAAAGTCCTGACATAATATATTCCTCCAGATTCGGGTTAGTATTTATTGCAGGTTAGTATTTATTGAATGAGAGTAATTCTTCCGCGTTCTCTGCCAGGGCAAGACTGAGCGCTTCAATAGAGCCTTCCAGCTCGTTGCTATCCAGGTTCTCGATACGTAGTGTGTCGCGGAAGAGTATGGTCTGAGCACCATCGTTCAGCACGAATGCACCATGTACGAGCAGACGGTTCATTTGCAGTAAGCGGCGGAACAGGTCACCTGGGTCATCGGGCACGGGCATAATTACCTGCTCCAAGATGAGCAAAGGGTGCTCACAGTCGATGATCAAATTATTGATGCCACTTTCTTCGTCATTCACGATGAAGAGTTCTTGGTCCTCGTCTTCTTGGGCAATGGCGTGGCCCATATCTAGCAGAAACGTTTTGACTTTATCGAAATGTTCTGACGGCATGCGCTGTGTCCTCCATTCTCCACCTTAGTCAGGGCGCTGCTGTCCGATGACAACGAGCTGATCCTTTGTATCGATTATATAGCTGTTTGGAGGGTTCGCAAGGAACTTTCCCTCCTTTTGGCTTCTGACCGCAACCACGATAAGATTTTGGTCGGTTTTTAGCTGGGTGAGTACGTCGAGGAAGGAATGCCCGACGCATGCTTGTGGCACGGCAATTTTGTACAGGGCGTGACCATAGCGGTTGCTGACCAGCTCACTGATGATCTCGGTGACCCCATGGTCTAGGGCAGCCTGCACCAGCAGATTGGTGCTGAGCGCGCCGGTGACTACGATCTCGTCAGCTTTGGCCATTTTGCAATGTTCAATATTTTTGCGATCAACCAGCTCCACACAAGTGTATAGTTTCGGATAGGTGGTCTTAATGGTCAAGGTGTCAAGAATCGTCTTTGCGTCTCGGGTGTGCACCTCGACATGTTCATCGGCCAAAACAATCGCCCCCTGGGATTCCAGAGTATTGGCCATTTCTAGAGTCTCGCGGCTTACCACGCCGCTGACAAAATAGAGATTGTCCTCTTCGAGCGGTTTTTCGGGCAGGTCGGCGATTAGGACAACGGGGCAGTCGCGGGCCTTTTCGTCGGCGCGCATTTCTTCGAGAATCTCCTTGGCCTTAAAGTTCCAGCCACAAATCACGAAGTGGTGCTTGACGGTTACTGGTTTCATACCCTTGCCCTCCTGGCGGCGCTGTTCGACAAACGTACTGGCTAAGGTGGCTGTCAACATACCCAGAAAGCCTATGCCGAACAGCATCAGAAAGACGCCTACGACACGGCCACCCGATGAGAATGGATAGATGTCGCCGTAGCCCACCGTGGTGATTGTCACGATCGTCCACCACGCGGCATCCAAATACGAAAACGTTGGTTCAAAAAAAGAAATGCCGAGCGTACCAGCAACTGAAATAAGGAGTAGGGCGAGTAAGACCTTATCTAGATGGTCTTTTCGCAATAGGTAGGCAAAGCGTTTAAATAAAATGAGAATATTGGGCATGAGGCCGGACGGCTGTATTGCCTGCCTGCTCCTTGGACACATTTCCGCTGCGGGTCTTGGCTTCCTCTTAAGTGCCTCGACAAGTGTCTTTCTTGAGATTCTAGAAGTTTTCTGGCAGAAGCGCTACTACAGGCGTTCGCAAAGAGAGCTGTGTATGCCTGAGCACTTAGTCAAAATATGCAATCCAGCCTGCGTTGATGGCCAGATAGACTGGAGCCGCACCTACCATATTGACAATGAGAAGATGGGGCTGATCATCGAGTTATGCCGTAAGAATGTCGAACAACAGACGGGCGAACCTTTTGGGGCCGCAATCTTCCTGTGTGAAAGCGGACAACTCATCGCCGTCGAAGTTAGCCAAGTCGTTGGGCAGTATAATTCCGTTCAGCATGCCTAAATGACAGCTATTATGCTGGCTGAACAAAAGCCGCAGACACCTAATCTGCGCGTTGATGGAACACCGTATGTACTCTTCTCTTCCTGTGACCCGTGTGCGATGTGCCTCCGTGCAACGCACTCGAGCGGTGTACGCCGTCTTGTCTGCGGGGCAAGGCGCGATGACGCCCAAGGCATTGGATTTGATGACGGGCCAGTTTTTCCTGGGTCGTATCAGTATCTGGAGGAACGCGGGATGGAGGTAGTGCGTGGGGTACGAAGTGCCGAGGCGGCTGAGATCATTACGGCGCATTTTTCAGGTGGGGGACTGATTCACAATCGCTAGAACTGACGACATACAAAATATCTTACTCGGTCTTACAAACTAAACGGTCACGGGGTGCATTTTGACAGGCAATACTGTCGGTGACACCAGAGGCGAGCAGTGCGCAGGCATTGGTAATGGCCGCCATCTGGGCTTCGCGTTCATTCGCTCCGTCGACGGAGCGGCAGACTTGATGTCCGTGGAAGGTGATACAGGCCTCGCACCGGACGCCGCCGATCTGAAAACTGAGATACACCACAATTGCGATCACCGTAACGATACCACCGAGACCTACCCACGTCGTTCTCTTCATGCTCAGGCCATTTTCCTTTCTGCCTGGGGCTGCTATTTTTCTCGTCCAAACTGTTGGGTAATATAGCATTCGTGCTGCGTGGAAAGCAGCCTACCGTGCAAGGCATAACATGAATTGGATTTGGCCCGCGCTTATCGTCGGCTCTGTCGTCGCGGCCGGCTTTAGCGGCCGAATGGCCGAGGTGACTGCCGCGTCAATTGATTCAGCTAAAGCTGCCGTGACTCTCGCCATCGGTCTTCTCGGCGTGATGGCGTTCTGGCTGGGCATGATGCGTATTGTCCAGGCAGGCGGCTTCTTACATACGCTCGCCCGCTGGCTACGGCCGCTGATGGTGCGGCTATTTCCCGAGGTCCCGGCTGATCATCCCGCCATGAGCGCCATGATTATGAATATGGCGTCCAACATGTTGGGCCTCGGCAACGCCGCGACTCCGTTTGGTATCAAGGCCATGCAGGAGTTGGATAGCCTGAACCCGCAGCCTGGAACAGCGACGAATGCCATGGTGTTATTCCTGGCCATCAACACTTCAAACGTCGCCCTCGCTCCGCTGGGTGTGATTGCACTGCGTGCGTCTCTTGGCTCAGGAGATGCCGCCGGCATTTGGCTGCCAACCTTGCTTGCTACGGCATTCTCGACGCTGGTTGGTATTCTGGCTGCAAAACTGCTCCAAAGGTTGCCCGTGTTTGCCGTGCAAGACGCGGGAGCTGAATCAGAGTCCACGTCTCAACATGCTCAGCAAGGTGAGCATGCGCTGCCCAATGACTCAGCTCTAGGAACTAAACGGCCGACATCAGCCACAGGCTGTACCGTTGCCGTTCTTTCTCTCATTGCCGTGGGAGTTGGCTTTGTAATTTTTCTGGGCGATGGCCTTGCCGCCGGAGAAGCCTTGGGTTCGCTGCTGCGTAACGCGGTGTCTTCCTGGCTCTTACCCGTACTCATTGTTGTTATGCTCGGTTACGGCGTGGCCAAACGAATTGCCGTATATGACGTGATGATTGAGGGCGCGAAAGAAGGCTTTCAGATTGCGATCCGCATTATCCCATTTCTGGTCGCCATCATTGTTGCCGCGGGAATGTTTCGCGCCTCAGGCTTGCTTGATGCGCTCATCTCCGTGACGAGCCCAGTCTTGAGCGCATTGGGGTTTCCTGCAGAGGCGTTGCCTATGGCGATTCTTCGCCCCCTGTCAGGCTCAGGTGCGTATGCGATTATGGCCGAGATCATGCAGGCCGAAGGACCGGACAGCCTGGTCGGCTATCTGGTCTCAACCCTCCAGGGCAGTACGGAAACAACCTTCTACGTGCTGGCCGTTTACTTTGGTGCAGTCGGTGTGACACGCGTCCGGCATGCCTTAGCTGCTGGGCTGACTGCTGATGTGGCAGGTGTGGTTGGAGCCGTTGTGGCGGTGAATTGGCTATTGGTGGGTTGAGGGCAAAGCATTTCTCGGTGAATTTGAACGGCCCGTTGAACATACGACAGAAATGCATTGCCCCTACATGAACAGCCCCTATTCCTAGACCGCCAGAGGCTCGGATTTCTCGACCGTATACTTCTTGGCATTGATTGGTCCGCCCAAAAGGTTGGGGGCTTCTTTCATGAAATTCTGAAAATGCTCAGTTTGAAAGTGTGCCGCAAGTGCTTCTTCGGATTCCCATTCCTCGAAGAGAAAGAAGGTGCTCTGTGCTGTTGCAGCAGTATGGAATTGATAGCTGATGCAGCCTGCCTCTTTGAGCGTTGCTTCGACCATTTTCGCGACTAAGGGTTTGGCGTCATCCCAACGCTGGGGCTTGATGGGGATTGTTCCGGCGATCACTATCATTTGGGCACTCCTTTGCTGTGGATGTGTTCTGTCGAGCTGGAATCTTGGCAGATTCGAATACAAAGGACAAGATATAATCCACTTTTAGCAAATGTACGACTATAGTCAAAAATTGACATTCCGAGAACATAAAATAAACCGGATCCATAAATTATTCTTGAACTTAATAACGAATTTCACATTAAACTTCTGTCGGGGTACAGTGGGAAAACGTCATAGAGAAGGAGGGGAAAAGAATGTCCGACTTAGAGTCTATTTTGTATGAAACACCGGCTGAGCATGTGGCGCGGATCGTGTTGAACCGACCAGATACCCGTAATGCTCAGGACACCCGGCTGCTGTACGAGTTGAACGCTGCGTTTGATCGGGCGGCACAAGACGATGAAATCAAAGTCATTATCCTAGCAGCTAACGGTCCGCACTTTTCCTCCGGACATGATCTGCGTGAGGTAGGCGCGGCTAACACTATGTCGGAATTCGAGACCGTAGGAACCTGGTGCGGCTTTACCTGCGCGGGCGCTGAAAAGCAAATGGCGCGTGAGAAAGAAATCTACGTCGGCTTTTGTGAGCGCTGGCGCAATATTCCCAAGCCGACGCTTGCCGCGGTGCAGGGAAAGGTCATTGCCGGCGGGCTGATGCTAATGTGGCCCTGCGATATCATTATCGCGAGCGACGATGCGCAATTCTGCGACCCGGTGGTCAACTTCGGCATCGGCGGGGTGGAGTTCTTTGCCCATCCGTGGGAATTCGGGGCGCGAAAAGCAAAGGAACTGCTCTTCACCTCCGATTGGCTGCCTGTTGAAGAGGCCAAGCACCTCGGCATGGTGAACCAGATCGTCCCACGCGAGAAACTACAGGAATCCGTGTTAGCTATGGCTCAGAAGATTTCCAAGAAATCACTCTTTGCGCTCAAACTCACCAAGGAAGCCGTCAACGTTGCGGAGGATGCCCAGGGCAGGGTGCAAGCTATGCAAACGTCTTTTGCGCTGCACCAGCTCGCCCATACGCATTGGTTGGAACAGTACGGCGTATTATTGGACCCGAGCGGCCTGCCGCCCGAAACGGCCCGGGCAATGGGGGCGAAACTGAAGAAGCAAGACGGATGAGATGTAGCATTGGAACTCTGAAACAATAAAGGAGGAACCCATGCTTGAAATTAGACCAAGCTACGACCACTGCATTCTGGCACGCATGCGTTGAGGAGATGCTGGTTAATGTGTACCCCAACTGTGGCGACGGCTTTTGTGCCAGACCTGTGCGGCCGTCTACAGATTGGAAAAATGAGAACTACCTGGACGAGCATTCGATAGGTGGGACGGTAACGCACCGTCCCGTGGATAGGGATAGACATGGGCGGCTCTCGCAAAGCATCAAAGACATTCCGGCGGGCGGCGCCGACTGAAGAAGGTGCGTTGCTTATGCTAGGGCTCTCCGCCTGGACATGAATGACACTGTTGCAAAACGTCTTTAGCGCACGTCCGTCCGCGGCTGAAGCATCAGGCTCAATTTACCAATCCGGGTAAACCTTGCTTCCCCCTCCGCCTTTCAGGAGGTCAAGCCCCCTTTGTAAGTTAAGCCGGGTGCTTCAGCACCCGGCGGGGGTGCCGTTCAGAAGCTCTCTTCGCATTGTCGATTAGAGTCATTTATCCCACGGCGGGCTGGGTGCATAAGTCGACCCGATATCTAAGAATCTGTTCAAGATGAATTCTGGGTGACGTGGTAGTCCTTCCGGATTGAAGAGGAGGGAAGCGTGAGGCATCAGTACCCGAGTGTTACCACGCGCGAGCAATTTGCGCGCATTCGTCCGCTCTTGGCGGCGGCGCGCATGAAGACCAAGCCGCGCCACGCGGATTTGTCTGAGGTGTTTCGTGCGTGCTCTACGTACTGTGCAGTGGGTGTAAATGGCGAATGCTCCCGGCAGACTTTCCGAAGTGGCGCACCTGCCATGAATATTTTGAGATCTGGAGTGAGAAACGGGGGCCAACGGAGGAGAGAATTTTAGAAGCAAGCTTAAAAAAATTCGGCGGCGAGGTCCGCAAGCGATCTGGCGGTAAGGCGAAGACGAGCTTTTGTGTCGTGGATCCAGAGAGCGTGAAGAACACGGATACGGCGAGCCAGATAAGAGTATGACACGGGCAAGAAAGTTCGGGGATCAAGCGACATCTGGCTTTGGATACGCAGGGTTTGCCCCACGCACTGCATGTGCCGCCGGCGAATGTGTCGGACCAAGCGGGGCGTTGGCCGCCTTTGGGTTTCACGCGGCCACCCTGTCGGACGTCGAGTACGTGTTGGTGGATGGAGGCTATCGAGGGAAGCCCTTTGCCCGGGCCGTCCAGGAGGTGCTCGGGGCCGGCGTCGAAGTGGTCAAACGCAGTGACATGCCTCGCTTCACGGTTATTCCGAAACAGTGGGTTTTGGAGCGGAGTTTTCCGTGGCTGTAGAAATGCCGCAGATTGTGGGTGGCCTGTGAGCGACATCTGACCGCCAGTCTCCAAATGGTTGTCCTCTCTTTTATCGTCCTGCTGCTCAAAAAATTTTGAATAGGTGCCTAGGGCGCGCACCGAGTCCCCACATCTTGACAAGCCACCTGGGTATTTGTTCTGCTGCGGCTGGGAAACAACACTGCTTGAGGTGCTCGGTTTAGGTGCAATTGAAATGGCCAGTTTTCCGGCGGACTATTGGCGACCCGTGAGGACGTGTGGGTTCGTTGTTTTGCAGAAAAGGAGTTGACCCATGCTTGTTCCACAACTTGAGGATTATGCCAAGAAGTATTCGAACATCAAGTTTCAGCGCGAGGACGGAATTCTGCAAATGACATTGCACACAAATGATTCGGATCTGGTCTGGGGATTTCCGCCGCACGAAGAACTTGGCTACTGCTTTGCTGACATCGGGGCGGACCCAGAGAATAAAGTGATCATCCTGACCGGGTCGGGCGAGACGTTCATCCACAAGGAAGATCTTGGCACCGGCGATAAGGTCGAGCCGCGCGTATGGGGCGAGAAGATCCTGTATGACGCCAAGCGTTTGCTCATGAATCTGCTTGAAATCCAGGCGCCGATGATTGCGGCCGTAAACGGTCCGGCATCGGTGCACGCCGAACTTGCGCTGCTGTGTGACATCGTCCTCGCCGCTGAGCATGCGACCTTCCAGGATGCGCCCCATTTTCCCAGCGGCCTTGTCCCCGGCGACGGGGTGCACATCGTCTGGCCGATGTTGCTCGGACTCAACCGCGGCCGTTATTTTCTGATGACGGGCCAGGAACTCTCCGCTCGTGAGGCCCTCGACCTGGGTGTCGTCAACGAGGTGCTGACACCCAATGAACTCGTGCCGCGCGCCTGGACACTTGCGCGCCAAATCCTTGAGCGACCGCCGCTGACGGTTCGCCTGACACGGGACGCCATGCTGCAACAAGTTAAGCGTGCGATGCTCGACTTTCTGCCGTATGGATTGGCTCTCGAAGGGCTGGCGGCCGTTGATCATTGGCCGACGAGTTTCAAAGATAAAGACTAGTCTCATAGGGTTGGTCTTGGAGGACTCACACTACCAATCAGCAACTGTGCTCATAGCTGCGGTTACTGATTGTGGAGATTGTAGAGGAGTGAGGCTAGTCCCTCTCTTCCAAGAGCTTTCTCAGCGCCTGAGACTGTATTTCAAACGTCTAAGTGTGCCTATCGAGGGCCCGGGCGAGAACTGACCGTTCGGTATTTCTGGTACTCATCACGCGAATGCCATAAAACACGGGCGACAAACCGGCGATGCCAATGAGCGAGCTTATG
>CAZXFE010000040.1:9801-19684 GCA_964639795.1 uncultured Enterobacteriaceae bacterium
AGTGTCAATGCCTCCATGGTGAGCCTTATTTTTACTTCTTCTTTAATTGAGCAGAAGAACCTGAGACTACTCATTTTCGGATAATAACGGCCATTAGCTAGAAGTCCGTCTTCCAGCCTCCCTGCGCCTGTATGTTTTTTGCCTTCGGAATGACGTTTTCGCTGAACTGTTGCATCTGGTCTTCCAGCTCGACCATTTTGCCGGACGGGCAATCAAGAAAACACACGACTAACGAATATCCCTCATTTGCAAAGGCCTGGAGGTCTTCGAGGATTTGTTCCGCTGTGCCTGTACAAATGCGACGTGGATTCTCTTGGACTAGATGATCATCGGATGCGGTAATACGGGCGGAACTGACGCCCATCATGATAAATTCAGCATGCGGTCGCCCGATTCCATCGAGCTCTTTACGGATCACTTCTTGTTCTTTCGTATAACGATCAGGCCGCGCAAACGGGTCAAGAAAAATAGGGTAAAAGCCGTCGCACAATTTAGCTGCCCGGCGCGCGCCGCCTGTGGTCACTCCACCATAGATAATAGGCGGGCGTGGCTGTTGCGACGGTTTGGGGTCCATGGATAGTGCCTCGAATCTATAGAACTGGCCTTGGTAGCCAACCTCAGGATCAGTCCAGGAGTGTTTGTATATCTCAATGCTCTCGCTCGTCCGTGCACCACGTTCAGCATACGGAATGCCTATCGCCGCACACTCCTCTTGCATCCAGCCGGCGCCGACACCGAATAACAGCCGTCCATTCGACAACTGGTCTATGGTCGCAAATTGGCGCGCGTCACTCAGTGGGTTGCGGTACGGCGCGATCAATACACTGGTACCGAGCTTGAGCTGGCTCGTCACATGGGCAACTGCGCCCATAACGACGGCTGCATCAAACATGGTGTGTCTGGACTCGTAGGCTCTACTGCCCGAAGCATTGGCGACATGCGCGCTTTCAGAGGCCATGGGCATACAGACGTGGTCCGGAAACCACATCGAGTGAAACCCCAGACGTTCTGCGAGCTGGGCCGTCTCTACCGGACGGAGCTGATGTGCTGGGAGGGAACGGGCAAGCACATTCTTGTCATCCCGATATGCGATGCCGTGTGTTGTGGCGTAGAGTCCGATTTCCATAGCGTGCCTTTCTTCTTCCGCGTTGTTGGCTCCCCCTCTTAGCACATAGTCACATCGTCAGAACATGTGGTGCTGGGCTCTAAAGGGAATATTTTGTTACGAAAAAAAAGACCAGCTGCTAGAAGGTCAAGCGTTAACCACAAAAGAGGGGAGTGTATGGATCTTCTTTCATGGATAGTTTTGGGGCTGATTGTCGGTATCGTGGGAAAATTGATCATGCCACGTAAAGATACGGGTGGGCTAATGATAACGATAGTCATAGGCATTGCCGGACCGCTGCTCGGCGGTTTTATCAGCACGGGACTCGGATTTGGGATTGTGACCGGAGTTAATTTGTGGAGCTTGGCGATTGCGGTCGGCGGTGCGCTTTGCTCCTCATTGGCTACCGGCTGGTACGCGGCTGATAGCGGGCACATAGGGGTACGCTATGCCCTACACGACTAGGCGGGCTTTATTTCCAACGCGGTCTGGACTTGGTCGTTGGCCGGAAATACGCCCGTTTCCAGCTTCGAATAGATCTTTGCTCCATCAACGATAACCTCGAAGCGGCCGTCGTCATACGGGACGAGTGTCAGATTCTGAATGCGCTGTTTGTAATGGGTGAGTAAATAGTCCGTCAGACTGACGGCCTCTGGCTCATAGTCTCACGCTGCGCAGTATTCAATCCGAATATCCATATTCTGTTCCTCAAATCAGTGCTGGCGCCGATTCCCTTTTGGTGCGTATTCGGTCTCTCTTCAATTTCTACCACAGCCCGACCCCATGCTCAACGAAAGGGCTACGGAATGTCAACAAGGAAGAGATATCCTTTGCTTTCTTTAAACACGTAGTTTATGCTCCGGCCAAAGCACGATTCATCAACGAGATTGATAAAACAAAGGAGGACGTATGGATTGGCGTGACCAGTGTGGACAAAAACTTGTCTCTCCCCAGGAGGCCGTGGACGCGGTGCAGAATGGCGACTCGGTCCAATTCAACTGGCTGCACGCCACTCCCCTGACATTATGTGAGGCGCTGATGGCGCGTAAGGAAGAGCTGCGCGACGTGAAGGTGGGTACGATAGGTCCACTATTCGACTGGGATCAGCCCGGCGCGGATCAAGCGTTTACTATCCAGACCCCGTATCTTGGGGTCACGACCCGGCCGCCGATGGACAAGGGCAATGTCGACTTTATCCCGGTTATGTATTACCGGCATGGCGAGCTGCCGCCGGGCATCATCTGTGACGTGTATATGACTCCCGTTTCGGCACCAGACAAACATGGCTACTGCAGTTTTGGCTCTGGATTATTTATGTCCAAAACAATGGCTGCCGCCGCGCGGATGGTGGTTGGCGAGGTGCACGAGGATTTTATTCGGACCGGCGGAGAAAATTACATTCATGTGTCGGAGATTGACTATCTCGTAGAACCGACAACGCCGCCTGCCGCGCTGCCGGCCACGCAGCGCAGTGAAGAAGAAGTGGCGATGACTGAGGTGATTTGCACCCTCATTGCCGCTGAATTAATCCATGACGGGGATACCGTCCAAATCGGCCTGGGTAGTGTCTCGTCTCCGATCGGCATGTATCTCGGGAATAAGAACGACCTAGGCATACATACCGAAGTGATTCCCGGCGGCATTGCGCGCTTGGTGAAGGAAGGCGTCATCACTGGCAAGTATAAAAAAATAAATCCTGGCAAGGTGGTGGCCAGTGCCGGCATTGGCGTCTTTCCGGATGAATTGGACATCATCGATGGCAACCCAAACTTCGAGTTTTATGATTTCACCTATACCGATGATTTACGCATCCTGGTCAACCAGGAGAATTATGTGGCCATCAATAACGCGCTGGCGGTTGATCTTGGCGGACAGGCCTGCTCCGAGTCTTTCGGCCCGTTTATGTACACCGGCACCGGCGGCCAAACCATCTTTACGATTACGGCCGCCTATTGTAATCCCGGCCGATCTATTATCGTGACGCCGTCTAGTGCCATGGTGAAAGGCCGACATATCTCTCGCATCGTTCCTACGCTTGAACCGGGAAGTGTGGTGACGGCCCAACGGGCTTTTGTTGATTACGTGGTGACCGAATACGGTATCGCCGAACTGAGAGGCAAGTCTCTCAAACAGCGCGCGGCAACGTTGATCGAAGTCGCCCATCCCGATTTTCAGGCCGATCTGAGAAGAGAGGCGAAGCGCATTTATCATATATAGATTCCACACTTAGATCTTGTTTATAGAGATCTTGCAAAGAACCGGAAGGGCGACCTGACGTCGCGTACTACATTAGATGTCGCACAAATTTACCAACCGCCTGGCTCAAGAAACCAGCCCGTATCTACTCCAACATGCCCATAACCCTGTGGACTGGTATCCGTGGACTGACGAGGCATTTACCAGAGCGAAGAACGAGGACAAACCCATTCTGCTGAGCGTGGGTTATTCCGCTTGCCACTGGTGTCATGTGATGGAGCGTGAGTCGTTTGAAGATGAAAAGATCGCGGGACTCATGAATCAGCTGTTTGTCAGCATTAAGGTCGATCGCGAAGAACGTCCTGACGTTGACGAAATCTATATGAGCGCGGTGCAGGTACTCACCGGTCGGGGTGGCTGGCCGATGACGGTCTTTCTTACGCCTGAAGGGAAACCGTTTTATGGTGGCACGTATTTCCCGCCTGTTGATCGACACAATATCCCTGCCTTTCCTCGTGTCCTGGCCGGTATCGCCCAAGCCTACCGTGAGAAACCGGCGGATGTAGAAAAGTCCACAACGGAGATTCTGGGCAATATGGAAAAACTGGCGCATCGCCAGCAGACGACACATACGTTGGTTTTGTCCGCTCTCGAAAAAGCTGCACAGAATCTAACCCAGCACTACGACGAGACACATGGCGGTATCGGTGGGGCTCCCAAGTTTCCGAATTCTTTAGTTTTTTCCTTGCTCTTGCGCCAACTTCAGGCGAAGGACAAGCGGTCTTACCTCGAAAAGACCGTTTATACGCTACGCAAGATGGCGAAAGGCGGCATGTACGATCATCTGGGTGGCGGCTTTCATCGCTACTCGGTTGACGAACACTGGTTAGTCCCCCACTTTGAAAAGATGCTCTACGACAATGCCCTGCTGACACGGTTGTATCTTGAAGGCTATCAGGCCAGCGGGGATATATTTTTCCGGCAGGTGGCTGAAGAAATCCTTGCCTATGTCGAGCGTGAAATGCTGCATCCAGGAGGGGGATTCTATTCAACCCAAGACGCAGACTCAGAAGGTGTCGAGGGCAAGTTTTTCGTCTGGGACCAAGACGAAGTCATGCAGCTGCTCGGTGAAGAAGTGGGAGAAATATTTTGCTGCTATTACGATATTACCGATGTGGGCAATTTCCAGCACAAGAATATTCTCCATCCCATCCTCGATATGGAACAGTTGGCTAAGATGTTCCGGCGCGACGTAGGCGACCTGACTCATTTAATCGCGCAAGCTAAACGCACGCTGTTCGCCGCACGAGAAAAGCGTGTAAAGCCCGACCGGGATGAGAAAATCCTCACCAGCTGGAATGGGCTGATGATTTCAGCCTTTGCTGAGGCGTATAAGGTCTTGGGCAATCCACGCTACCTAGAAATTGCCCGTCAGAGTGTCGATTTTATTCTTAACCATCTGTGCCGAGACGGCCGTTTACTGCGCAGCTATAAAGACGAGCAGGCCAAGTTCAACGCCTATCTCGATGACTATGCGTGTTTCTCTGCGGCCCTACTAGATGTATATGAAGCGACATTCGAACAGGATTATCTTGATCGTGCCATAGCTTTTAGCGCGGTGTTACTGTCTCGCTTTTGGGATGAACAAGAGGGCGGATTCTTTTTTACCAGCGTGGATCACGACACGTTGATTAGCCGTTCAAAGTCTGCATTCGATGGCTCTGTGCCCTCCGGTAATTCGGTGGCCGCACTGGTGCTCCTGCGGCTGTTCTATCTGACTGAAAATAAAGACTACCTCAACAAGGCCGAAACCATCTTGCGCTTGTTCTACGACGGAATGCAGGAGAATCCGTCTGGATTCAGCAATATGCTGTGCGCTCTGGATTTTTATCTCCGTCGACCCAAGGAAATTGTTCTGCTTGCAGAGCCGACTGCTCAAGATACCCAGATATTGCTACGCCAGATTCATGGAGTATTTATTCCGAATAAGACGCTGGCCTGTTTTGATCCTGCTGATCCACCAAAACGGGGAATGCCTTCTCTCCTGGAGGGAAAAGCGCAAGTAGGCGGTACGCTCACCGCCTACATATGTCACAAATTCACGTGCTCGCTACCGGTCAAAACATGGGAAGAAGTGCAACCGCTGGTCAGCGGCTCTGGCGACTAAGCCGCTGGTATAAGGCGAGGAACGTGTCTAAGGCAAAAGGAGGAGGCCATGCGATTTATGAATGGATTACTGCAGGTTGTCTTTTTCTTGGTTGTCGTATCGGTTGCTTTACTGGTCGCTGGGCTTATCACTAATAAGCTGCCGTGGACAGATTCACCCGGCGTGGGGAAGCGGCTGATGACTTATCTCTCGACAAATATCGCTGAGACAGCCGTAGACTCGCCCTTTCCAGAACTCAGGCCGAGGGCGTATGCTGCGCCTGCTGCATTCATGTTTGACGTTACGCGACGAGCGGCTAAGGCACTGAAGTGGGAATTGACGAACATCGATGCGGAGACAAAAAGAATAGAAGCGGTTGTCACAACGCAAGTGATCGGATTCAAAGACGATGTCACGATTCGGCTCGAAGCAACCGGAGAGGAAAGCAGCACCCTCTTCGTGCATTCGGTCTCCCGGGTTGGCAAGGGTGACTTAGGAGCCAATACCCGTCACGTCCTGGACCTGATCGAAACGGTGAATGCGCTTGCCCCAATAACGGCTACGATAGTTGGAGAGGCCGAAGCAGAAGAAACTGCAACTGGATCGGCTGGACTCGAAGCCGTGGACTCGGCTACGCTGGGACCTCCCGAAGCGGACCCAGCAGCAAGCGAAGCGAGCCCGGAGTCCGATACTCCAGCTACTCCGTAGACTAGGCTATATAACGTTTTCTGCATGATGGATTGATCGATTGATTAGCTGATGAGCAAGCGTCCGCGTGTTGAAATCGTTTACTGTACTCAATGCCGTTGGCTCCTTCGGGCAGGTTGGATGGCCCAAGAGCTATTGATTACTTTTCCGACTGAACTTGGTGAAGTGGCCTTAGTGCCTGGAGCAAGCGGTATTTTTGAGGTGTCGGTCGATAATGTCCTGGTCTGGTCACGAAAGGCCGCAGGCCGCTTCCCTGAGCTCACGGAGTTGAAGCAACTTGTGCGCGATGTCGTTGTTCCAGACAAAAGCCTAGGCCATTCGGATAGTTAGATCGGTGTGCAGGATACCGAGAGCGCCGGCTAGGGAGTTTCTGCAGTTTCGGCGACTTGGAGGGATTGGTAGAGGCGCACCAGCTCGTTGGGCAAGGCTTCCATGAGGCGGCAGTGTAGAAGGGTGGAGGTCTCAACCTCGCGCATAATACGTATTACGGTGACTTCTTCCTTCTGGCCCATAACGTACCATGTGGTTTCACACATGAACTCAGCTCCGTTCTCACTCAGTGCTTGGGCCCAGTCTACGCGGACCGGGTGAATGCGAGCGGGTTTGTCGAGCTCCATACGAAAACGCGGATAGAAGCCTTGATCCTGATAGGCGAGTGCGACTACGGTGGAGAAAATGTCCCGAACTCGAGTCTGGAGCAGATACGTAGGCTGTTCGTCAACTTTAAATAGCACCGCAACTGGCTCGCCCTTCCGGCGAATCAATTTTAAGGCGGCCTTGTTAGGGATACTGGCGACTAAATGGTGATCCCTGACTTCCGATAGAGCAGCCACAATGGGCCGTTTGTGAAGGGTGGGGCACAGGACTGTTTTTCGTTCTGTAGATACGGCCGGAGTTCTTCTGTCGGGATATAAAGCGGCGCATTGATCAGAATTTTTCGCGGGCGGAGAAAGGGTTGGGGTCCGCTCGCTAAGGTAAACGTAGTTTTTGTAACTTCTATACCACCTTCCGATTTTCGCTTATTCTGCGTGGTGTTTTTGGACCGTTCCGGAGAAGGGGACTCTGGCTGCGCATCACTTTTGGCAAACACATCGCCAACTCCATACAAGCGCAGTACTCCACTCCGTTGTTTTCCGGTCGAAGAAAAAATACCTCGGCCATGCTGTTCACTCCCTCGCCTACCCACCCCGAAATATGTGGTGCAGAGCGCCCAATAAAACAATCGTAGCGCACTGTTTGAGCCGAATGGGATTATCGATTTTATCGTGCCTGTCTCTCCGCTTCAAATATCTAAAACATCCTGGTGATACATCTTTTCTTTTGGGCTTCGCTCTCGACCCGCCGTGCATAACGAGATAAGAAATGTGATTATCTTCTTGGGGCGGGTATTGTCATGAGAGACCGGATTACCTCGGAGCAACAACTCCACACAGGTGAGCCAAACGTGGCCCAGCGGAGTGTTGCTAGTAGTAGGGAATACGTCACGTATGACGATGCACCGGTCGTTCTCGGTGCGCCCTTATCAGAGATTCAGATTGAAGACCGCCCGCATGCCTTACGTGGGGCGCAAATATTAGCCAAATGCCTCACCCTCGAGGGCGTCGAGGTGCTGTTCGGCTATCCGGGCGGCGCGAACCTCGAGATCTTCGACGTGCTCCAGGAGTACGGGATCCGCTGTATCCGTGTCGAGCACGAACAAGGCGCCGCCCATGCCGCAGAAGGATACGCGCGAGCCACTGGAAAAGTGGGGGTGTGTTTGGCCACCTCCGGCCCCGGCGCAACCAACCTCGTGACCGGAATCGCCGATGCCAACAGCGATTCCGTACCGATCGTGGCGATTACAGGGAATGTTCCTTCCCACTTGCTCGGCAAGAATGCCTTTCAGGAGGCGGATATTGTGGGGGTTACGACCCCTATCACTAAACACAGCTTCCAGGTTGATTGTGTGGCCAATATCCCGACATTAGTGCGCCAGTCATTCGCACTAGCGGGCGGAAATAGGCCAGGCCCCGTGCTGCTGGACATCCCCAAGGATCTTCAGCAGGACTACCCGTGCGACCCTGAGGGGAACTACGCACCGCCAAGCATGCCTGCGGATATAGCCTTACCCGAGCCGTCCCTTGGGCCCATCTCTGCTTCCCAGCTGGAGGTGTGCTGTCAGCTTATCCGTGATGCCCGTCGCCCGATCCTATATGCCGGTGGCGGTGTCACCAGTTCTGACACCGGGCCCTTGCTTCTGCAATTGGCCGAGAAATTGGGCTGCCCGGTGACTACTACAATAATGGGGTTGGGCACCTTCCCTCCAGATCATCGGCTTGCGTTGCACGTGCTAGGGATGCATGGCACGAAGTACGCCAACGTCGCGATTAATGAGGCGGACTTGGTAATAGCGGTGGGCGTTCGCTTTGACGATCGCGTGACCGGCAAAGTGAGCGAGTTCATCAAGCACGGTACGATTATTCATATTGACGTCGACCGGGCTGAGCTCAATAAGAACAAAACGGTCACGCTACCGATTTGCGCCGACTTGCGCTGGGCATTCCAGCAGTTGATTGATGTCGTACAGCCGGCTGAGTGCGCACAGTGGGTGAGATACGTGACTAACCTGAGAGAAAGATACCCCATGACCGTGGGTGAGGATCCAGAACTTACGCCACAATATGCTATTGCCCTCCTCAGTGACCTGACGGCTGGCAAGGCGCTTGTGACTCTGGGTGTGGGGCAGCATCAGATGTGGGCGATGCAACACTACCGTATGCGCCAGCCACGGTCCTTTCTCAGTAGCTCAGGTTTCGGGACGATGGGCTTTGGGTTGCCGGCAGCCATCGGAGCAAAGATCGGCTGTCCGGAGCGGATGGTCGTCGATATTGACGGTGATGGGAGTTTAAATATGACCATCCACGAGCTCAGCACCTGTCACCGGTACGGTATAGGCGTCAAAGTCGTGGTGATAAATAACCAGTGGCTGGGCATGGTGCGTCAATGGCAGGACATGATCTACCAGGGACGCCGGGCAGAGACTAGCTTGCGGGACCCGGCTACTGCGGTCAAAGGGGTTGGAGACGCAGACATTTATCCTGACTTTCTTGCGATTGCCCAAGGGTATCGGATCAAGGCCGAACGGGTCAGATGCAAGGAGAATCTGCGTACCGGCTATGAGCGCATGCTGGCAGACCCGCACGAACCGTTTCTGCTCGATATCATTGTCCGTCGCGAGGAAAACGTCTACCCAATGATCCCGGCGGGGGCATCCTATAAGGATATTATTATGTCCGATGCCGATCTCAAGCAGGGCTTATCTATTAAAAAGCAGGGTTCGAATATCTAAGTTGGAGTATCGCCAGATTGGGGGTTACTGCTTGACTGTCGCCATGGTTTCATCGAGTCGCGTGCGCTTGAGGGAGGGTCTCTTCTCTACGTCTTCACATTGAATGGGCAACTACTAAGCCGAGCTTCAAGCAAACTTTAAGCAAATAGCTGGAGCAGTTTCTTCTCTCACGCATGTGAATTCAATGGCTTGACAATATACGTTTGAGAAAAGAGGTGAGAACGACTTACTTTGCCGGTCTTGTGGCCAGGGCACTTGGGCGCTCAAGCATCCGAGTTGTCCAGGCTGCGACATGTGGTGGCGGCGTAATTTCCATTAAAGGTAAAAACTCGACAAACGGGGTGTAGCAGACTTCGACCAGACTATACGTATTGCCGACCAAATACTCTTTGCCTTTCAG
>CAZXFE010000041.1:0-19042 GCA_964639795.1 uncultured Enterobacteriaceae bacterium
GTTCACCCCACACCGCAAGAGGCAACTGCCGAGAAGAAACTCCGGAAAGGGGACTGTTAACTCACAGCACGGGGAGGTACACGCATGGCACAGAAAACGAAAGCTCGGGCAAAAGTCGTTCCATTACGTTCGCGGCGCAAGACTGCACAAGCTAGCCTCGACTCGCGCCAGGCAAAAGGGTTGCGCAAACAGGACGCTGATCATCTCGTTCATGGATTTGTTCCGCTACACCTGCAACAAGACAAAGGCATACCTATTTTTGTTAAAGGCCAGGGCATCTATTTGTGGGACACGGAGGGCCGCAAGTATATCGATGGGCTGTCTTCCTTGTGGAACGTCCACGTCGGACACGGGCGCAAGGAAATCAACCGTGCGGTCACCAGCCAGATGAATCAACTCGCCTTCGCCCCGACCCTGATTGGTCCGACCGGCGTACCGACTGTCCAGCTCGCAACAAAGCTCACCAAGCTTGCCCCCAAGGGCCTCACACGGGTAATCTTCACCTCGGGTGGCTCTGAGGCCAACGAGAGTATGATCCGCCTCGTGCGGGCGTATTGGAAAGTCAAAGGCAAGCCCAAGAAGACCAAATTCATTACGCTCAACCAGTCATATCACGGCACCTCAAGCGGCGCTGCGGCTTTGGACGGGATTGCGTTGTTCAATGACCAGGTCTCACCCGGTCTACCCGGCGTGCTGCATATGGCGCGTCCTTATTGCTACCGATGTGAGCTCGGCAAGACCTATCCAAGTTGCAAAATCGACTGTGCACAGGAACTCGAGCGGATGATCAAACGCGAAGGGGCAGACACTATAGGCGCATTTGTGACTGAGCCAATTCAGGGCGTGGGTGGCGTGATTGTGCCGCCAAAAGAATGGCTGCCGAAGATCCGCGAAATTTGTTCGCGCCATAATATTCTGATGGTGTGCGATGAGGTGATTACGGGGTTTGGTCGCACGGGTGCGATGTTCGCCTCGGCCGGCGCCGGTGTGACTCCGGACATTTTGGTGTCAGCCAAAGGTGTGACCAGTGGCTATTTGCCGCTGGGCCTGATGCTTTTTAAGGAAGATATATTCCAGACCTTTTTAGACACTGGCGACGATTATGCATTTTGGCATGGCTATACGTATAGCGGCCATCCAACGGTCTGCGCTGCCGGGCTGGCGAATATCGAGATTATCGAACGCGAGAAGTTAGTCCAAAAAGCTCGCGAACAGGGCCACTATCTTGAAAAGAAATTGGCGTCCTTGCACGAACTGCCTATTGTCGGGGATACACGCAGTAAGGGTCTGATTGCGGCGGTCGAGTTAGTCAAAGATAAAACAACCAAAGAAATGTTTCCCGTCGACCTGCGCCTCGCGCAGAGGGTGTGGGAAAAAGCGCTCGACAACGGCCTAATTACACGCGTAGCAGGAGCGAATAATATAGCCCTGTGCCCACCGCTGATTATTACCAGAAAGCAGATCGATGAAATGATAACAACGCTCCGGAATGCCATTAGTTCGGTCGCTGCCGAAATTGACGGGGAGTGGCAACTGGCAAGCGGAAAATAATCTATTTGCAGGGGCAGTACAGCACTGCCCCTGCATTTATAGCAGGACAGGTCGTCCTTATGTCTGCTCAAGCTCCAACAGTCTACCCTTGTGGCAAGTGAAAACACGCGCCTATTTGCCAAGATGATCATGTCGAACAAAAAGTAGTTCATCGCCTCCATATTCATCAACCCGATAATCTTCGCGGTCTACGCCCTTCCAGGCATACTATAAGCCAATCTGTTGCCCATTCTCAAATTGCCCCTGTCCCAGTTTGACACCGTATTTGCGCCAGTACACCCATTGCCCGTGCTTGATCCGGTTGTCGTCGGATGAAACACGCTCGCAGTAATAAAATGCCCCCAGTGAAGGATCTGCTCAACGACCAACTCCATCTTATTGGAACAAGCGTGCGCGTAGTCAGCTTGGTAAACGGCACCGAAGACTACTTCATCCACCACTCCTAAGGCTGGTCGAGACCTTCGGAAACGAGAGAAGATATAAGGCTGCGATGAGGGAGGCCAGAAATCCATACCCGAGCCAGCGGATTACATCGCCGAGCGAAGGACGCAA
Source organism: uncultured Enterobacteriaceae bacterium (assembly GCA_964639795.1). GTDB lineage: Bacteria > Desulfobacterota > Binatia > Bin18 > Bin18 > Bin18. The sequence continues at coordinate 2,104 of CAZXFE010000041.1, forward strand.
GGGTGCAGGCGTTTTGTATCTAGAAGTGGCGAGAAACTCTGTCAGAGAACAGGCAAACGGTCTCACGACACAAGGCCGGAAAGCGTCGACTCAACAGCCCACAGGCTGGGCAGCACTACTCCTGCCAACCGGGTAAACGCTTCTACTCATCACCCGTCTTGGAGGAAAACTCCAGCAACTTGATCGCCGCGTCTATTTTGAGGACAAGACGAAGACTGTCCACCGACAGTCTTCGTTTGGCTTTCATTTCTCCAAGGTGTCCCGGCTGTCTATCTTTGGTCTAATCTTTGATACAACAGACCCCGAAGATATTCAGTCAGCCGCCAACTCTTTTCTCTCGGCTCCAGTGATCACCGTTTCTCGGCTGCGATGAATGCGTTTGTCCTTTACATCCCCTGCGCAACAAGTTCCCACCCGGCAGCACACAGTTGTTTACACTTCTCGCCCCGCGTGATGGCTTCAGGCGAGCTGGCGTTGCCTTCGAGCCCACGTTTATACACACCTTGCACAATGGCAGCCAGTCGAAAGAGGGAGAAGACGACGTAGAATTTCCATTCCGGAATATCTTTCCGGCCCGTCTTCTTACAGTACTGCGCGACATAGTCCTCTTCAGAGGGGATACCATATTGAGCATAGTCAATACCTGCCAAATCGCCGCGCATATCGTCCGGCACGTAATAGGGCAGGCAATTATACGCTAGATCGGATAATGGGGCGCCCAGGGTGCTTAGCTCCCAATCCACTACCGCCAGCACCCGAGGCTCAGTGTGATGGAAAATCATATTTTCCAGACGAAAATCCCCGTGGGCAATGGTCGTCTCATGGAGGGCGGGCAGATGCTCAGGCAGCCACCCCATCAGATTTTCCATAGCGGGTAGTTCCTCGGTTTTGCTGGCTTCGTACTGCTTAGACCAACGTCGCACTTGACGCTGCATATAACCCCCGACCTTCCCATAGTTTTCCAAGCCCACCGCTCGGAAATCTACCTGATGGAGTTTTGCCATTAGGTCCACCATGGCCGCATAAATGGCACGCCGCTGTGCCGGTTCCAACTCCGGCAACTCATAGCCGCGAAAAACTCGGCCATCAACAAAATCCATGATATAGAAATCCACGCCAATGATGCTTGGGTCCTGACACAGAACATAGGGTTTTGCGACCGGAACGTCGGTCTCCCACAAGGCAGAGATCATGCGGAACTCGCGGTCAACAGCATGTGCCGACGGGAGGAGTTTGCCCGGCGGCTTCTTGCGCAGGACGTAGCGTTTACCTGCACCATCCGTCACCACAAAAGTCGGATTCGACATCCCGCCCCGGACCTGGCCGACCGTCAGTGAAGGAGTAAAGCCTTCCACGTGTTGTTCCATATACTGTTCAAGTGCAGGCTCGTCGAAACGATGCTGGTCAAGGACTGGCGCAGTCTCCGTGGTCAAAGACGTTCGCGGCGTCATGTCGAGTTCGGATGTTGTCATACCGTCTCCCCCTCGGTCCCCTCAGAAAAGCCCCTCAAAAAGACCCTCCCAGAATAATTTCACAGGATGCTTCAAGAATTGTACATCTTTTCAAACACTCCCACAGGCTCAACGCAAGATCATAATTCTACCCACACCGAGAACGCTCGCTTCTTGTCAGAGAACGTCCGTTTCTCGCCGGCGACCTAGTTCGACAAGGCGAAGCGTGCCATCCGCCACTTCTATACGCGTGCAGGAGCAGTTGTCGGGTTCAAAGCAGACGAGTCTGTCGTCCTGGGTGGCAAAACCGACGGCGGCATTGATCGCTATAAAATGCGTTGTTACGACTGTTGGTTTTTTCATTGCTAACAGCGCGGCAACAACGTGGCCCCGCCACTGTCCATAAGTGGGAGGGAGGTCGGCCCAAAGGCCCTGCATCACCTGCCTCAGCCATTCCGTTCTCGCCTGAAGGTCCTCAGTCGGTGAGGGGATTTCCGCAACAGCCGGCTCAATCGTGGCTTGCACATTCCAGCGTTTTTCGAAAGCCACGGCCGTCTCTCGCGTCCGGCGTAACGGACTGCTCACTAAGGGGAGTGGTCCCAGCGATTCGAGTTCTCCACCAATGGCTTCAGCTTGGGCTCGCCCAACTGAATCAAGCCCAGGGTCGTACGCTTGATCGAAGCCAGCACTCACTTGGCCGTGGCGGATAAGATACAGCGTTACTGGTTGCATGATGCAGACCTCCCCTTATCAAAGCATTCTAAATGTTCCGGGAATCAATCGTATATACCACCACGAACTTCCTGCTCTGCCCCAGGCTTTTGTACGGAAAATAGGTAACAGAGCAGAGGAGTCGGGCTTTCCGCCCTTTTGTTGTGGTGTCTATCCTCAAGGTCGCTCGCGCACCAGTGTATCAACCTCCGGTGGGATGTCGCGCGGTGCGTTACGCAGGGCATTTGTCCTGAGTGGACTGAGGAATTCTTGCAAGAAATCTTCCCGCTCAAGCCGCTCAACCAGTGCCTGCCATTGATACGGATTTGTATAGCCTTGCACACAAGGCATCACAAAGTATTCCCGGTATGCGTTGAGGCCATCGGCATACAAGGCCAGTCCAGTTCGATAGTGTTCAAGCCCGTTCCGATACAGAGACAGTGCTCTGAGATACGACTCACGAGCGTAGCAGTAGGCATCCGATGTCAGTAGCTGTTCCTGAAAGGCCTCTTGAGCTTCAAGAAACTGCCCGTGGATCAGTCGAATACCGCGTTCCCAGTGACGCCGTGCGTCTTCGTGCTGCTCTCTTAACTGCGCGAGTAAGGCACGTTTGGGACGAACGATACTGCGCCGGAGCTTCCCCACCCGCCGCGCCAACGTCAAGTCATAGTCTTCAGGAGGATGGAGACGCAATTCTTGCATCACTGCCACACGTCCGTGGGTTTTGGCTTCAGCTTCGCGTACGGCCTCCTTCGTAGTGCGCAGTCCGTATAGGATATAGGCCACTGCCCGGCGGGTTGGCTCAAGGTCTTCTGCACAAGCAGCCTGTGCCCCTGAGGCAACGCTGCTCAACAATAAAATCACAACTCCACAGCCTACTCCCCATTCGAGGAGGTCCTGTAATGAGAAAAAGGAGAAAGAAATTTTCAACACATCACGCTGGCAGCACGGTTACGTTAAGAGAATACGTAATGCTGTCTTTCAGTAGCCCCCGAACATAGCAACCCTTTTCCGCTCGGGCGACCACTGTCAGAACAGTCTCCTCAGGGGCAGCGCTCCGCACAGTCAGATCAAGGTCTATCGTCTTAACGAAGCCTTTTAAATTAGACTTGGCCGAGACAAACACCCCGTCAAGCGGCATTTTTCGGGCCCGAGCTGTGATCTCAAGAGACATGAGTAAACAGCCACATAAGCTACCCAAAAAAGCCGTAATCGGATCAGGAGCAGTCCCGTTCCCGCCAAGCTCTAGGGGTTCATCAAGCGTCCATTCATGCTGTCCTGCACGCAGCTCAACTGTACACGAGTCACTTACCAGGAAGGCAACCGTATGCCGCAAACCACCTTGACAATCTTGAATGGCAGAACTGTCGCAATCCATAGCTTTTTTTGGATAGCACGGCGGCGTGGGCAAAAAAAGCTCTGGCGGATCAGAGTCAGCCGAGAGCGCATTCGAAAAATCTCTCTCTGTCTTAAGTTTAGGTGAACGCACTGTGCCTAAGGCGCCCCAAGCAGACGTATCCGCTGGCATCATTCGCTAGCGGTTTTCAATTCTGACACGCCGCCCTGGTATAAGATCGCTTCGACTTGAGGCGTACCCTGGGGCGCAGACGTCGGGCCTAATATCTTCTGGAGCTCGTTGTCCAGTACGTCTTCAGCCACGTAGCCGGTAAACGCACGCTGCACTTTTCCATCCAGAGAAAACAAAAAACTACTGGGCAAGGCAAATACCCGATACCGCAAGCCTATCTCGTCGGACGGATCTCGTCCAATTGCATACGGGATGTTATATTTACTGACAAAGTCCCGCACTCCGAGATCCTCACTCTGCAGAGCGACGCCTATGACCGCAAATCCTTGGTGTTTGTATTTGTGATACATGCGGACCAAGGCCGGTGTTTCAACGACACACGGACCACACCAGGTGGCCCAAAAGTTCACCAGCACAACTTTCCCTTCATAGTCAGACAAGCTTACCACGTCGCCATCGACTGTGGTGAAGGTAAAGTTGTAGTCGCCATAAGTACTGCTCACCGGCCTCGCTCGTGCGGCAATAACAGACTGAACGCCCGTTTCTTGGAAATCGCTGACTAAGAGCGCCTCTGGATTCAGAAACGTCAACCGGGACGACACCAAGGCCATTTTATCTGTAAAAATCAGCAAGCCGACCAAAACGAGCAACATACCCGCGGCGACTTCCATTTGCCGCAAATGGCCCCTTATACCTTTAAACAGGGACAGGAAACTGTTCAAAAAAGCTGCAGATAAAACAAAGGGGATGCCGAGCCCTAGGGAGTAGACCGCCAACAACAGAACACCTTGGCCTAACGTATCTGTAGTGGCCGCAATCGCCAGAATACCAGCCAAAATAGGGCCAACACACGGCGTCCACCCAAAGGCAAAAAAGACGCCGGCGACAAAGGAGCGCACTATACCAGGCTCTGTGGGCTCCTTTGAGAAGCGCCACTCACGGAGTAAGGCCGGGATAGGTAACAGACCGGCCAAGTGGAGACCCAGGACCATGATCCCACATCCGGCAACACCTTTGAGCAGTCCCAGATTGGACCGCAACAGCACACTCACGACTGAAGCCGATGCACCAAGAGAAATAAAGACAAGGGAAAAGCCGCAGACAAAGGGCAGGCTTTTGATAACCGCACTCGTCACCACATCGGACGGACGTTGCCGTTCGGTCAGCTCTTCGAAGCTCATACCAGTAATAAAGGTCAGATAACCAGGTACAATAGGCAGGACGCACGGCGAAACAAAAGATAGAAATCCTGCCAGAAGTGCAATACCAAGTCCAATGTCCATAATAATTCTGCCTGTTATGATGTCAGTGCGGTCAATCTTATCTCGACGGTCAGAAGCAGGGTAACGTTCTCAGCTTCCGGGGAAAAGGCCTGGCGGAGAGGGGGGGATTCGAACCCCCGATACCCGAAGGTATACACGATTTCGAGTCGTGCGCGATCGACCGGACTCTGCCACCTCTCCTGACTTGTCATTTACTATAAGGGATTTCCTATAGAGGCGCAAAGACAGCGCTTTAGTACTGACGCTTGTCTCGGAAGAAGCGTTGCAGGAGCGCCCGACTCTCTTCTGCACCGATCCCGCTCGTCACTTCTAAGCGATGATTCAGACGTGTATCCATTGGCAAATTGTAAAGGGATCCAGCCGCCCCGGCCTTGGGGTCAAAGCAACCGAAAACCACCCGCTTCACCCGTGCATGTAGCATCGCACCCATACACATCAGACACGGTTCCACAGTCGTGTAGAGCGTAGTATCCACCAAACGATAGTTCCTCATCTCTCGAGCTGATTGGCGTAAAGCTAGGACTTCGGCATGAGCAGTCGGATCATTTAAGGAGAGCGGAGCATTATGCCCTCTGCCGACGATACGCGCACCGCTAACCACAACCGCGCCGACCGGTACTTCGTCGGCCGCTTCCGCCCGCTCGGCCTCGGCAAGGGCGGCACGCATCCAAGATTCATCGTCAGCAGAACGGTTCTTCTCACCTTGCATTTATGTTCAACGCTTCTGCTCGACTGCCAGCGTCTCTTGCACGTCTTCCCCGTGAACGACGCGGCGCAACTCATCAAGGGTTCCCATGCCCCCCTGGCTTCCCACAATAATGTCAACTGCGAGGTCATTGCGCTCAATAGCCTCGAGCAGCTCGCGGCACCAGGCGGGGACCTGCCGGACCGCACCCGGCGTAAACAGGTCTGCTACATAGAGGAGCCGCTCCGCTGGGAGATGTACGACAAGCATGCCGTCCACACGCGAGGTCTCAACCGGGTAGACAACCACTATCCGGTTGTCCCCGACCAGAAATTTGCGTTCATCGCTAACGGACTCGATGATTGCGATTTTGGGGTCGCGATGTAGGGTATCCGGGACTTGGGTATGCAGGGCACGAAATGCTTCTTGGAACAGTTCAACGTTCAGCGTGCTGGTGACAACCACCGCATCAGAAGCGATATACGTTCGTAGCCCGCCGGCATGGTCAGTATGAAAATGAGTGTTGACCACCGCCCGGACCGGCTTGGTTGGAAATCTCTGTCGCAGGACATTTAATACGGCAAGAGAATGCGCGTCATCGAGTGGTGCTTCTACCACGATGAGATGATCGTCCATCTCAATGGCGAGACTCTGAAGCGTTCCTCCAGTAATATGCATAACACCGGGCGCGAGTTGCTGGAGGACAATGCTGGTCAGGGATGCATCAACGCTGCGTCCCTGTGCTACCTGCCGCTGCACCCAATGCGAACTCCGCTCCCCGCGCTCACCGTCCCACTCTTCGGGCTGCGGAATCTCTTCTGGGATGACAAAATCAACTTCAAAGAGATCGAGATCATTCTGAATGACCTCGATATACTCTACCATAACGGTCTTGCCGTTGACGCGATATGTTAGTTCAAACGGCAGCTTGAGCTTTCCGACCTGTCGCCAATCGGCATAAAGCACTTCATTCTGTACATCCCCGTACAGAGGGTCATCTTCAATAAACACGACTTTGGTGAGCAGTCGAGTTTCGGCATCAATGGCTAACAGAACGAGCTGGCCGTTGTCGTCAAACGAGACCACAACCTGGCGGCGACCGCGTATCCTTTGATCCATCAAACGCAAAAAGGATCCCGAGCGACTCAAGGCATGAATGAGCACCGACACCGGCGACCGACGCAGTTCTTTTTGGCGTGCGGCAATACGGGCGGCAGCCATTGCCCGCCGGACCGGACTGTGGAAGCCATCCCGTCCGAGCACTACACCATCCAGGCCACTTATCACCTCCGCATATCGCCACGTTTCACGGAAGGGGTACTCTATCTCGCGCTCCCACTCATAGCGCAGCCGCCCGTTCTCCAAGTCACGGAGTAATACGCAGCGAAACGAGGAAACCTTGCGTGGTTCAGCCCCCGGTCGCAGACTCTGGTCGGGTTCAAAGTTTTCGCCGTGGCTGACAATACGCTGGCTCTTGAGATCAAGCAGCACGGGCCGATCACCGATAGCCAGGACGGCCGAGTTGACAAAGACTTTCGCGGGTTGGGCAGATGCTGGTGAAGGGCCCAGGAGCAAAGCCAGCGGGAGGAGCACCCCAACGAGACACCTATCGATACTCACACCTTCGTGCTTCCTCATGTGTTCTGAGCCTCAATGAACTACTATCAACGAGGGTCCATGGAAAATCTAGCCCGGCTTGAAAAGGTTCTCACAAAAAAATAGGGGCGGCTCATAAACCGCCCCCACGAGTCTCATTCTGGGCTCACCTCTAGTCCCATATTAAGAAGGTGTACATGAAAACGCGCCGCTAACCCGTTAATCCGATCCTGACTTCTTCATAGCTGGGCCGATTTTTTAGCCGTTCAGCCCAGGCCGCAACTTTAGGAAAAGGACTCAAGTCAACACTGACCTTCTCACACAAACCGAGAAACGGCGTAAACGTCAAATCTGCCAGGCTGTACTCTCCCATGAGATAGTCCTGGTCTTGGAGTTGCTCCTCCAACTCGGGGAAGAGTTCGCTAAGTCGGTCTTTGTTGTGCGCGATGCGCTCCGGATCCTGTTCAGCCTTGGGCTTACGGCTGGTGTAGAGCAAGCGAATCACCGGCGGCACGAACTGGCTATCACACATTTCAATCAGAAGCCGCATCGCAGCCTTTGCGCTTGGCTCAGATGGTGAGAGCGCTGGCGTAGGATATTTATCTTCCAGATATTCGTCGCAAATGGCCGACTCGTAGACCCAGGCTCCTTCCTCGACGAGGACGGGCACTTTGCCGTAAGGATTGATAGATAGAAACCAGGGCTCTTTCTGTTCTTTGCTCGGCAGATCCACCAAGATGCGATCGAAGTCCAGATCTTTTTCTTTGAGAACGATCCTCGTCCTCATAGCAAATGGTCAAGGCAGATAATCAAACAACTTTCTCTTGATGCTCATAGACGGCTCCTTTCCTGGTCGTGTACGCGACTTGTATGTTCTGACTTTAGAAAAGCCGGCTGTTTACGTCAAGCCGGACAGTTCTTTTTCATTTTTAATAAGATGAGAACCAACTTCCTGATCTCACTCGGCCAGGTCTAAAGCCACAGCCAGAGCGCTATTGAGTGCCGTGACTTTGAGAGGTGAAAGCATCCCAATAAAGTCAGTGAGCAGCGCTTTCGGCAAACTTACTCACTTATCGCAATGAATGCTGCTCTCATGTTTGAGCCCCTCGTCGACTCCAACCAGGACTTGTGTAGAAAGTCCGTCATAAGCAGTATAGATGGGTACGCAGATAACGGTGGAGAACCGAGACTCAATTAACACTGGGCGGCTCACAATGACGAAGACACCTGAGCGTTTCGGATCACGTGCCAAAGGATGTTGGACGCGATAGAACTCGCCACGTTTCACAGATCGACCTGATATCCCAAAACGTCAGCGGCGTCTTTGTTCAGTCGAGATGAGTTGCCATTAAGGATTTCAAGGTCCTTGCTGTCCAGGACATCGAACTAGCTGACGAATAAAAGCCCACGCCACTGTCTCAAGAAAACCCGAGCGGTTTTTGTATTGTCCAGCATGCGCATCAATCGCTTTGAGGAGAGAAGCAGACAGTGTGGTAGGTATCTTGGCCTTCGTCCCGCTAACATACCTTTATGAAATTGAGAAGCAACGAGACACAGTCTTCACATTACTTTGTTATTTCTCTCCATCCGTATTTTTCTTAGATGTCGTACATAGCCACGTGCGATCCGCGCCGTCGGCTCTCTTCTGCACGCTTACACACTTCGGCCAAACTCACCTGGGCAAAGGCGGCGGCAATCGACTCACCCACTTCTAACATCACCCCCCGCAGCCAGCAGTGCTCCAGGCTCACACAGTCGGTACACTTCGTCGGGTTGGTGTCAGACACACAGGGAAGAGGTGCGAGTGGGCCGTCTACCGCCCACACCACCTCTCTTAAGGTCATCGTTTCTGGATCGCCACACAAGGTATAACCTCCCGCTTTTCCCCGAGTGCTCTGCACAATGCCCACCCGCTTGAGCGCCAGAAGCACTTGCTCCAAAAATTTCTTGGGAATGTGTTCGCGGCGGGCGATTTCTTGGATTGATAGCACCTCAGGCGCCCCAGGTGCGCCCAGACAGCTCAACGCCTTCAACGCATATTCACTTTTTTTCGACAGTTTCATAAATCACTACTTATTTAGTAGATAATATGTCTACTAGTCAATCCTCCCTAGATTTTCCGATTTCACAAAATTTGACCCTTGACATCGCCTGAAGAAAGGCCATAAATACATAATAAGACCCTAATATCTATAGGCTTAGTCGCGAATTATACTATACACCCCTAACACTCGGGTCTCAGGAGGTCTGGACATGGAATCGTCCACAACGGCGAACAAAGGCAATGGACGTGCGGGATCACTGGATAATCCCGAACTCCATTCAAATGTCCCAGGTCGTGTCATCCCCATACTTGAGCGCGAATTCAACGATTTTGATAACGAAGCACAAAGATTCCTGAAAGGCGATGCCAGCCAGAAGGAATTTATGGGCTACCGTTTGCTTCAGGGCGTGTACGGCCAGCGTCAGCCTGACGTGCAAATGATTCGGGTCAAGCTGCCGTTCGGCGGTATTACGCCTGACCAGTTCGACACCTTTGCTGAAATAGCAGAAAAATATGCGCCGCTCAAAAAGGGACATATTACGACGCGCCAGAACGTACAGTTTCATTTCATTCCATTGCTCGAAGCAGCCGAAGCGCTGCGCGTTCTCGGCGGCGCGGGTTTGTCTTCCCGAGAAGCGTGCGGCAATACGGTACGCAATGTCACCTGCGACCCTTTTGCCGGAGTCGATCCAGACGAAGCGTTTGATCCCACTCCGTATGTGGGCGCGGTGGTGCGCTATTTCGTGCGCAGCAAGCTCATCCAGTCTTTACCCCGAAAATTTAAGTTGGCATTTTCCAGCACGGATGAAGATCGGGCAGTGACCGGCATTCACGATCTCGGTTTCATCCCTCGCCTACAAAACGGGCAAAAAGGATTTGAAATCTCTACTGGTGGTGGAACGTCGATCCTGCCCCGCGTTGGTCGGGTGTTATACGATTTTGTTTCTGTCAACGAATACCTCAAAGTCGTGGAAGCCGTGATCCGCGTTTTTGACCGTCAAGACGAATTACGAAAAAATCGCGCCCGGGCGCGCATCAAGTTCTTTATTGATCGGATCGGCTTGGAGGCGTTTCGCGAACTCGTGGATGCAGAGATGCTGGCTGAGTGGGTAAAGGAGCGGAATTTCGATCCTGAGCCGATCAAATTTATTGACAACGAGGAAGAACGTCTGCCAGCCAAGCCGCTCAATCCGGGCAGCCCGAACGGCGACCTGCAGGAGTTTAGCACCTGGGCCGCAGCCAACGTCCAACCGCAGCGCCAGGACGGGTTTTCCACGGCAGAGGTGAAAGTGACGCGTGGGGACCTCAGCATAGAACAGCTGCGAGGCGTAGCCCAGATCATGCGCGACTTTACAGGCGGGAATGCACGCACCACAGACGAACAAAACCTGCTGCTGCGTTGGGTCAGAAATGAAAGTCTGTACGATGTCTGGTGCCGGCTCAACGAAATCGGGCTAAGCGATGCTGGCGCACGGCAGATTAACGACGTCGTGAGTTGTCCTGGTACAGACAGTTGTAAGCTGGGCATTACGAATTCAATGGGTCTGGCCAGAGCCATCCAAGAGCGGGTGGAACACCTGTCCATTCAAGATTCACTCACCAAGAAAATTCATATTAAGATGAGCGGCTGCCCAAACGGCTGCGGACGCCATCATATCGCGAATATTGGCTTCTACGGTGCCGCTATGAAATTTGATAAGCGCCAGGTCCCGGCATATATCATCATGCTTGGCGGCCAGTATGATGACGGCAACCTGCGCATGGCAGCGCGCCTCAACGTGCGCGTCCCCTCAAAGCGGGTGCCTGAAGTCGTCGAACGATTTGTTCGCCACTACCAGGCCCAGCGCAACAGGGACGAAGCCTTTAATACGTTTGTCGACCGGGTCGGGGCCGAGTCTTTTGAGGCACTGATCAAAGATCTGTCCTTACCCGTTACCTTCGACGACGAGCATATGCATGAATTCATCGACTGGAACCAGAACCAAGTGTACAAGCTAGAGCGCGGCGAGGGTGAATGCATGGCGTAATGGCGTTCCAACTCATACGCCTAGACATGAAGACCGCTACACATCATGAACAAAACACAACAGCTGGAGACACAGGACATTGCGCAATTAGCCTGCGCCTATGAGAGCCGCTCACCGCAGGAGGTGCTGCAGTGGGCCCTGGAGCGTTTTGGAACCCGCCTGGCCTTATGCACGAGTTTTCAGGTCGCGGGCATGGTCATTCTCGATATGGCGTGGCGCATTGATCCGACGGTCCGCGTGTTTACCATCGACACCGGACGTTTGCCGCAAGAAACGTATGAACTGCTCGATCGGGTTCGAGAGCAGTACCACATTGAAGTTGAGGTCTACTTTCCTGAGGCAACGCAAATCGAAAGCATTGTCCGCCAGCACGGCGTGAATCTGTTTTATCAGGATACCGACCTGCGCATGCTGTGCTGCCACACCCGCAAAGTCCTTCCCCTGCGCCGGGTCTTAGAAGGGCTGGATGCGTGGGTAACCGGCTTAAGGCGCGATCAGAACAGCACCCGGGCGGAGACACAGAAGATTGAGGTTGACCACGAGCATGGCGGATTGATCAAGGTCAACCCGCTTGCCAACTGGACGGAAGCACAGAACTGGGACTACGTCCGGGCGTATGACGTGCCTACTCACCCATTTTATAGCCAAGGCTACACCAGCATCGGCTGTGCCCCGTGTACCCGTCCAACGACCGATGGTGAAGATTCGCGCGCAGGTCGGTGGTGGTGGGAAAACGGAGCCATGAAAGAGTGCGGTATGCACTGTTCAATTGAGAGTGGCAACTTCGAGCGCGCATATAGTGCCAGCTTTAATCAGAACGGAGAAGGCATCTGAACGAAGACAGCTAACAGGAAGGGCCGCAGCTGAGGCCCTAAGCGCGACTCACAAAACTGTCTAGAGCCTATTGTCAACGCTCCAGCCCCTCCTCCCTGGATTCGTTTCCACGGGAATGACGCTCCTGTTTTATCATACCTGCGAAAGCAGGTACCCAGGTCAACAGAATAAGACAGAGTTTCGTTAGTGGTTCGTAGCCCCAATCACCTCGGCAAATGCCTGCATAAATTGCTGCATTTGTTCAAGCGTACCGATGCTGAGGCGAAAGCTGCCGTCAATCACCGGTTTTCCCCGCATATTACGAACAAGGATGCCTTTCTCGCGCAAGGCTTGCTCGACCTGCTCACACGGGCGTGGAGGCCAGACGAGCATATAGTTGCCGCCTTGCGCAAAGTGTCGCACCTCTAGATGTTGGAGCTGTTCGATAGTCCACGCTTTGGCTGCGCGGACGTGTTGAACGTAGTCCCCCACATAGTCAAGATCAGCTAAAGCCGTTTTACCGGCAGTCACCGCAAACGCGTTAATGTCATATGGACCGGTCACCCGGCTGAGACGATCAAGCACATCGGGCTGAGCAATGGCAAAGCCCAAGCGCAGAGCAGCAATTCCCGCGGCCTTGGACAGAGATTGCAGGACGACAACGTTCTTCAACTCAAGCGCAGCCGGCAGTACCGATTTCCTCGTAAAGGCGACATATAACTCATCAACGACCACTAACGTATCTGGAGCAGTTTCAGCCAAGGCTAAAAGGGTTTGCGGAGCGATCAACGTTCCCGTAGGATTGTTCGGGTTGCAGACAAAGAATAGCCGCGGTTTGGCGCTAAGCCGTGCACGGATCGTCTCAAGCGGGAAACTCAGGTCAGGCAAATACGGCACTTCGTCCTGTAGCATGTCGTGCTGCAGAGCACAGGGTTTATAGTAGCCAAATGTCGGAGCCGTAGTAAGAAAGGTGTCGCCCTGCTGGCCATACACATCAAAGATGGCGTGAATCGCGGCGTCTACGCCATTGAAGGCTTCGACATATCGCGCTGGAACGCCTATAGCCGACGCATACGCGTCATTGAGTCCCGCATATTCCGGATAGGTGGCATACGCATCGGGAGGGAGGTTGCGAATTGCTTCAACAACCTTCGGACTCGGGCCGACCGTATTCTCGTTAAAGTCCAGGCGCAGCATGGCCCGCCGGCCTTCAAGCGGCACCACATAGGGCCGAAGCTGCTCGATTTCAGACTTGGCCTTGATCATCTTGACTCCATCTGTCAACTCGACTTGCATCTACACAAAATTGGGTAAGATGTCTTGACCATAGTGCTCGAGCTGAGACGCAATATCTTCAGGCGGGCATATAGGACGGAGTACAAATTTATCGCAGCCGATTTCGACAAAGCGTTCGATTTGCTCTATGCACTCTTGGGCAGAGCCGATCAGTGAACGTTGCATGATTTTCTTTGGATCAACGCGAAGACCCTGGAAGAACGGCTCGACCGTTTTCATAGCAGCGGCCCGGTCGTCGCACACATGCGTGAAAAGCAGAACACCGGCCTCGCGCGGATCAATGACCCGCCCATACTCTTCTCCATACATCTTGAGTTTTTCCATATCCCGCTGAAATTCTGCGGGTGAAGTGAGCGCGGGGAACCAACCGTCACCCAGGCGGACCACACGTTTGAGAATGGCATCGCTCTTGCCACCAATCCAAATATCAAGCGAGCCCTTTTTCGGCTTGGGCTCAATCGTCACGTCCTCAAAATGATAGAACTCACCATGGTGCGTGACGTTTGATTCTGTCCACAGTTTGCGCAGGATCTCGATCCCTTCTTCAAGCCGACGGCCCCGGGCTTGGGGCGGCACTCCGCACGCAACCAGATCGCGCGTATCGTTTCCGCTCCCAACTGCCATGACCATACGTCCGTTTGAAAGATAGTCGAGGGTGGCATAGGTCTTGGCCACTTGAACCGGATGCCGAGCAGGCAGGGTAAAGACGCTCGGTCCCATTTTTAAGCGTGACGTGCGTCCCGCAATCATGGCGAACACGCAGGTGATATCCAGCGTAGGGTTGAGGGTAACAATGTGATCGGACAGCCACAAAGAGTCGAGCCCGGCTGCCTCAGCAGTTTCTGCGCTGGTGCACAACAGTTCGGGCTCAGGTAACCCATACTTCCATTGTCCAAAACCAATACCGATTTTTATTTTATTCATGATGCTTCTCCGTACCCCTTCCGAAATTTGTTACTGTCTGTATATAGTTGAAGCTATCAGACAAGGGCAAGGAGTACAGACCAGAGAACAACCCTAAAGGGAGCGAGCTAGGGAGCATACATTATGAGTGACAAAGTCAAGAAGACGGAAGAGGAATGGCGCGCTGAACTCACGCCGGAACAGTTTGCCGTATGCCGCATGAAGGCAACCGAGCCTGCATTCTCCGGCGAATACAACGCCTGCAAGGACGAGGGCGTTTATCAGTGTACGTGTTGTGGCGCCGAGCTTTTTAACTCCGCAACCAAGTACGAGTCGGGCAGCGGCTGGCCGAGTTTCTGGGAGCCGGTCGCACAGAACAGCGTGCGCATGGAATCCGACGAGAGCCATGGCATGGTCCGTACCGAGGTCCTGTGCAACAGCTGCAATGCCCATCTGGGCCATATTTTTGAAGATGGCCCCGCGCCGACGGGACAGCGTTACTGCATGAACTCGGTTTCACTCCAGCTTAAGAAAGCAGATGCTTAGGCATCCAGAGGGGTCTATGTTCGCCTGCGCTGACGTATCAACCACGTCCGTGCAGGCAGGTCGTATGACAAGGAGCCCGGCATGGCACGCTTGTTCAAAGACATCACCGAGATCATAGGCCATACTCCTCTGGTCCGGCTGAACCGCGTGACCCAGGATGTGGACGCCGAGGTGTATGCCAAGCTGGAATTCTGTAACCCTCTGAGCAGCATCAAAGACCGCATTGGCTACAACATGCTGGCCGTAGCCGAACGGGACGGCAAGCTCACGCAGGACACCGTGATTATCGAGCCGACCAGTGGCAACACCGGCATAGCACTTGCCTTTGTTTCGGCCGCACGCGGCTACCGGCTGATCCTAACTATGCCCGACTCCATGAGTATGGAGCGACGGAATCTGCTGCGTTTTCTGGGGGCGGAATTAATCCTGACTCCGGCAAGGGAAGGTATGCCGGGGGCCATCCGAAAAGCCGAGGAGCTGGCGAAAAGCATACCCAACGCACTCATTCCCCAGCAGTTTGAGAATCCGGCCAACCCGGACGTTCATCGCCAGACGACGGCCAATGAGATTTGGGATGATACAGACGGTCAGGTTGATATTTTTATTACTGGTGTCGGGACAGGGGGAACAATCACCGGCGTGTCCGAAGTGATCAAAGCGCGTAAACCCAGTTTTCAGGCCATCGCAGTCGAACCGGCCAGCTCTGCCGTGTTGTCCGGTGGCCAACCAGGGCCGACCCAGATTCAAGGCATAGGCGCAGGGTTCGTGCCCGCTATCATGAATATGGACATCGTTGATGAGATCATCCAAGTCCGGGATGAGGACGCCCTGACAACTGCACGTAAGCTTGCCAAGCAAGAAGGCATTCCCGCAGGCATCAGCAGCGGAGCCACAGTCTGGGCGGCGCTGCAAGTTGCCGCCCGACCAGAGAACACTAGGAAGATGATTGTGGTTATTCTCGCCAGTTCTGCCGAACGCTATCTTAGTACGGCTCTGGTCGAAGATTTGTAAATGCGAACCGTCGTCCTTCTCGTTTCTAGCCCTTCGGTTTCACCATCCGAAAGACTTTGCGGATCACCTCTGTAGCGTTCACAGCTGGCGCAGCTTGGCGCATATCAGCAATCTCCGCATAGCGATCGCGAATCTGTTCCGGCGTGGGAATCATCCCGGCATCAAACAACGCTCCTGCGGCCTCGCGGACCTCGATCTTAGCGCAGTAGCCGGCACCAGCTTGGATAATATGGCCGGTGTCCGTGTTTTCAGGCGCGCAAAGCCAGGCGACTGCAGCAGTGACGAATTCGGGCTTCATGAGCGGAGCAAATTTCGGCATCACAGCTTTCTCGGACATCCGAGTGAGAGCCATCGGGGCAATCGCGTTCACGGTGATATTATGCCTCTGGCCTTCTTCCTTAAGCGAGTTCATGAGACCGACAAGAGCCATTTTCGCGGTTCCGTAATTGGTGTGACCATGATTGCCGTACAGGCCGGCGGATGACGTGGTCATGACAATTCGGCCAAAGCCTTCCTCTTTCATGATAGGCCAGGCGGCATGGGTACAATACACCGCACCCATGAGATGTACGTCGATCAACGACCGGAAATCATCAAGATCCATCTTGGCAAAGCTTTTATCTCGCACGTTGCCCGCATTGCTAATAAGGATGTCCACTGTGCCAAAAGCGTCCAGCGCCGCCTGAATGATGTTCTTGCCGCCTTCTTCGGTTGCAACCGAATCATAGTTCGCCACCGCTTCACCGCCAGCGGCTTTTATCTCTTCCACAACCGCACAAGCCACAGCCTGCGAGCCGCCCGTTCCCGCAACCGTTCCACCAAGATCATTCACAACTACCTTAGCCCCACGCGAAGCGAGAAATAATGCGTGGCTTTTTCCAAGACCGTTACCTGCGCCGGTAACGACGGCGACTTTGTTGTCAAAGCGGATTTCGTTCATGTGTCATTTCCTTTCTGGGTTGTGGGTATCAGACGGATCGAAAAAAACGAGAGGCTTTCTCTTGGGAAGGGTACCGCGTGGTGACAGGGTGGGTTTTGGTCGGCC
>CAZXFE010000042.1:0-18871 GCA_964639795.1 uncultured Enterobacteriaceae bacterium
TGTGCCAGAAGTGCCATTATGTCAGCTGTCAATGTGAGAAGGAAGAAAGCCTCTAATGGACACTGTATTGCAGTTGGCGGTGGTCCGGGAGACTGGGTGTTGGCTCAAGCGATGGCCGAGCATGGTGCGCGGGTACTGGTGTTGGACCGTGAAAAGCAATTCAAAGATCGTGTCCGGGACGAGATCACGGTGACATGGGACGTTAAATAGGAGTCAGACCTGCGAAGTAATTGACTGGCTGCCTCTACTCGGCGTGGTATCGAAGGGCTGCAGTCGGGAAAGATCAATGTGTCACGATCGCCTAGGTTATGTGTACTACTCTCATTGCTCGATTCACCGTCGTACGGCCGGAGTCTCTACAGGCAAGCCGCGACTGCGCCACGCCAAATACAGTTCCAGATTCACGTAGTCGTCGGCCCCG
The DNA here is from genome assembly GCA_964639795.1 of uncultured Enterobacteriaceae bacterium. GTDB lineage: Bacteria > Desulfobacterota > Binatia > Bin18 > Bin18 > Bin18. Next base: position 422 of record CAZXFE010000042.1, read on the forward strand.
TAGACAAGGGGCTTGGCTCGCCCTGCAGTGTTGCACCAGGCAAACATACGGTGCGTTGATCCTAGCGTTTGCCAGCTCAGGCGGTAGATGGGGAAGCCGTTGATCTGCCCTTGGCTCAAGACCTCACCTCGTAGGCGTTGCCCAACGTGCTGATCGTGGCAATGGCTGCACGCCATGTCAAGTTGACCCCGGCGGCGTATGAAGAACGCTTTACCAGCCTCGAAAAATGGGGCGGAAAGTCCGTCGATGTGTACGTCAAGCGGCAACCCGCGCGACTGAAAGCTCACAAATACACTGAGTGCCAATAAGTCTTCAGACTCGTATGGGTAGGCCGTGACCTTGAAATGTTCCGTGCGACAGCGGTTAATCTGTTGCTCTAAGTTGATCAGCTTTTTCAAGCGTCTATCAAATCGCGGATACCTTGCTCGTACTCCGCGCATGCTCGTTACGGCGTCTGCATGGCAGCTCCCACATGATTGTTTGCCGGCGCCTTGGATTTGGTCCCAGAGCTCTCGGCCATGCTCGATCCATAACATGCCTGGATTGGAAAACTTGTCATCTTGTAACTGCTTATTTTCCTCAGATAGATACGTATAGCCAGAGCGCCGGCCTTCGATACTATACGGAGGAGTAGTCTGTTGGAGACTAATCGGGGCTTTTGGGGAGACTACGACCTGTGGAGCTTCTTTGCGTAGTGTTAGGAGATACGCGACGACATCTTCGATTTCCTGCGCGGTGAGAATCGTCTTTCCCTGGTATGGCTCGAGTACTCGATGCAATCCGTCCACCTTATAATATGCTGGCATGATGGAGTGTTGGTTCAGCACTTTCGGGGCCACTAACCGTATGCGCAACTCGTCAGCGCTATAACGATTGCCAACATTATCTAAAGGCAGTCCTAGCGTGCCGTGGAACTGGCGTTCAGGGAGTGGCATGGCATGACACACGACACAATCACCACGCTTTCGGTCTAGGACAACGCGGCGCCCCCGTTCTTCGTTCCCAGGCTGATTGGTGAGCGGAATAGGGATTCTGCCGTCTACGATCGGAGAGATGATCCAAGGTTGGTCGTCGTGGGCTAAGCTGAGCGGCGCGTTGAAAGTAAGGATTCCGCAGAGGACACTTATGGTAAAATATTTCCGATGGTCTCTGTGCGTCATTGACAGAACTCCGACTCCCGCGCCCTAAGGGAGAGAGAACTGGAGTCTACAGGGTGTATGAAATTGAGGTGCATGGCCTACGGCTATTCCTTTACCCGAACGTGTCAGCCGTAATATTAGCGTACCACGAGCGGGCGTAGGCTGCCTCCAAGGCGCGGGTCGGATCAGGGGCATTGAGGGGACTTGTTCCGCTCGATCCTGGGACGGTACGAATCGTATCGTTTTTAACCTGAAACACAGCGGTAATCGAAATTCCGTAATCAGGGGCGACGAGGCTGTAACATGTATTCATCAACGCGGGTCGTGCAACTGGCTCACCACGTAACTGGGCTACGATCGCTGCTGCGCAGACCTTGGCCTGATTATTTGCACTAAAGGCAGATTTGGGCATGGGATTCGCGATCGCTGCGTCGCCAACAATATGAATGTTGGGGTGTTCGATAGACCCAAACGTACTGCCACGTATGGGACACCACCCTTTACCGGCGTCGAGTCCAACAGTCCGAGCAATAGCTGCTGCACGCTGCGGCGCAATAATGTTTGCCACTGCGGGTTTGTACTCGTCAAACTCAGTACGGACGATACCGGCCCGCGCATCGACCTGTATGACCCGTCCACCCTGTGATCCTGGTATCCATTCGAGCAGGCCGGGATACAAACGCTTCCAAGCGGCTAGAAAAAGCTCGTCTTTGGTGAAGGTCTCCTTGGCGTCGAGAAGCAATACCTTTGATTTGGGCTTATATACTTTGAGATAGTGCGCGATTAAGCTAGCGCGTTCGTATGGTCCAGGTGGACAGCGGTACGGTGCCTCGGGCACACTCATTACAACGAGCCCGCCGTCCTCCATTGCTTCCAACTGACGGCGTAGCAGCAGCGTTTGCGAACCTGCCTCCCAAGCATGAGGGAATGTTTCACTCGCTGAGATATCGTAGCCTTCGATTGCTCCCCAGCGTAGCGCGACACCGGGTGACAAAACGAGTTTGTCATAAGCTAATGTATCGCCATCAGAAAGCGTGAGCCGCTGGGTGGCTGGGTCAAGCTCGGTTGCCTCTGCGTGGATGACCTGCACGCCATGGCGTTCTTGGACCTGCTGGTAGGTATATGTCAACGATGTGAGATCACGTAGACCAACCAGTGCGGCGTTGCTGAATGGACAGGTGATAAACTGGCGATGTGGCGTGACTAGGGTGATAGCAAGACTTGGATCAGCTCGGTGTAAATATTTTGCACATGTCGCCCCGCCAAAACCACCGCCAACTACTACTACGCTAGCGCGTGGGTTGGCAAGCACTCGGCGGGTGAAGGTGCCGGTGAAAGGGAGACTGCCCGCCAGACTAATAAATTGGCGGCGGGTGAAGAGGGCCATTTATTCGGGTTTGCCTCCCTTTAAGGATGCAAAATGCGCCGTCACTGCTTCAATATCCGCATCCCCAAGACCTTTGGCAATGTGGTTCATGATAGTGCCCTGGAGCCCATCATTCCGAAACGCTTGCATGGTTTTCTTGAAATATTCAGCTGACAGTCCATCGAGCGAAGGTATCGCCCCCTGGCTACGTCCGTCAGGACCATGACAGGCTGCACACGCATTTGCTAGCGCAGTACCACCCACAGCGACCGGGTCTGCACTGGCAAAAGCAGGGACCAACAGCAGCCCAGCAAGCAGAACGAACAGCTTTCGAGTATTGGAGAAGACGATGGGACGTTTCATTCGCTGACCGCAATCTCTACGCGCTCGGAAGTGGTGATTCCATCATCATCCGTCCACACAAACTCAAGTTTGCCCGAAGACTCCGCCGTAGTAAAAAAGGAGAAATACGGGTTAGCGGCAATGCCAGGGAATAGCTCCGCGTGGAAAATTTCCTCACCGTTGTACCGACACAGCATCGTATGCACGATGTTCTTGGGAATCTTCTGGCCTACATTATTATATCGGAACCCCGTTTCCATGGGATGACGAATAAGTAAGCGGACTTCAAAGACTTCTCCGCGTTTGACAGTTTCGGGAACTTTGATTCTCGCCTTCGCCATACAGTTTCCAGGCTACTTAGCTTCCCTCAACACAAGCTGCAGCCGTGACTACAACTTCCGTCGCTGCCATCCAGGTTGACTGGTCATTCATAATTGCAACAGCAACAACCTGTTGTGTGCCCGCGAGTCTAATCCGCGTGTTGACTTCGGCTCGTCCAGCCCGGGGATGGAGCGAGAAGCGGGCGATAATTGGTCTAGGGTTCTTTTCTGAGAAGATGTGAATCTGCTTGACGTACGCCTCTGGTGTCATCGGGCTCTCGACCTTGACGTTGAGGCGTACAGAATTGCCACTTTCAGCCAAGGCCGGCAGCTTCAGCTTGACCCGGCCGATTTGAGGCATGCGACCTCCGGTTACCTCGCGAATGAGCGACGCGAGCTTTTCCGGGATGGCATACGCCGGACGTACCTTGCATAGCGGTAAAAACAGAGAGCTTAAGAATCCAATAATGCCGACTAGTACGCGCCGACGCGGCAGTATATTACGCTTTGCGTAAATCATGGTTCTTCAACGGCAGAGAGCGAATACGTTTGCCAGTGGCAGAGAAGATGGCATTACACAGGGCTGGCGCAAGTGGAGCTAACCCTGGCTCTCCTGCCCCTCCCCAAAAACCTCCACTCGGCTTGAGGACAACGTCAACGTTGGGCATCTCCGCAATCCGCATCATCTGGTAGTCATGAAAGTTCGACTGTTCGACACGGCCGTCTTTAATAGTGATCTCTCCATACAGGGCGGCTGTCAGGCCATAGACCACACTGCCTTCGAGTTGCGCCCGAACCGAGTCGGAATTCGCTACATGCCCACAATCAATGCCGATGACCACGCGGTGTATGGTGAGCTGACCTTGACCATCGACTGACGCTTCAATAACTGCCGCAGTATAGCTGCCATACGCATCCTGTACCGCTATCCCGCGGTGAACACCCTCCGGCAGAGGCTTGCCCCACTCGGCGGCCTCGGCGACTGCGTCAAGAATGGCGAGGTCCTTAGGCGCCTGAGCGAGGAGTTTACGTCGAAACCGATACGGGTCCTGCCTGGCGGCATGGGCTAATTCATCAATGAAACTTTCCCGAAAGAATGGATTGTGCGTATGCGCGACTGCACGCCATGGTCCCGGCGGCACGTGGGTGTTGCGCATGGCATATTCCATGTGCATGTTCGGAAAGGCGTACGGCGCATCAGCAAAGGTCCGAACGTTGACGATATCGACACCGTCCCTGATCAGTCTGGGACGGATCTCACTGAAAATCGATTGATCGGCTTGACGTACCGACCACGCGGTTGGTTCACCAGATGCATCGAGGGCGGCTTTCATACTGACGAGCGCCACCGGACGATAGCGGCTGTGTTGGATATCCTCTTCTCTGGACCAGATCAGTTTGACTGGGGTGTCAGGCATGGTTTTGGCCACTGTGACGGCTTGGCGAACAAATTCAATGAACAGCCCCCGTCGTCCAAAGCCACCACCTAAATGGACTTTGTGAACCTCGACTTGACTAACAGGGACGGCAGCAGTTTCTGCGGTGACTACCGCCGTTGCCTCACTGTTCTGAGACGGTGCCCAGACGTCAACCTGCTTATCTGTATACAGGACTGTACAGTTCTGGGGTTCCATGGTGGCTTGGTCGAGATAGGGCGCGTAGTATTCTGCTTCAACCGTTTTGGCAGCAGAAGCAAAGGCGCTGTCCACATCGCCTTCGTGGCGGGAGACTGGCGCCTTCTTGAGGTTGATGCCCTCACGCAAAAACTCCAGGATGCTCGCGCTGCTGACATTGGCATTCTCGCCAAAATCCCACTCGATCGGCAATGCCCGGATAGCCTGGTGCGCGTTCCACCAGCTTTCTTTGGCAACAACGACGACAGCGTTTTCTAAGGACACAACCTTTATCACTCCACGCATATGAGCGATTTTCTCTGCGGCCACACTTTTTAACTTGCCACCAAATACCGGACACTGCGCGATAGAGGCAAAGACCATGCCTGGCAGCTTAGTATCAATGGCAAACTCGGTCTTGCCAGTCACCTTATCCGGTATATCGAACCGCTGGACAGGCTGGCCAAGGAGTTTCCAGTCTTTGGGATCTCTCAGCGGCGGATCGTCAGGAATATCGAGCTTGGCTGCCTCAGCGGCGACAGCTCCAAAGCTCACCTGCCGTTTTGTCAGTGTGTGGGTGATGATGCTATTATGGGCAATACATTCAGCAACTGGCACGTCCCACTGCTGGGCGGCAGCGCTGGTGAGCATCAGTCGGGCTGCCGCCCCAGCTTTGCGTAAATATGCATGGCTGTCACGGATCGATCGACTTCCTCCTGTGAGCATGGTGCCAAAAATACGATTACGTCTAAGGTGTTCGCTGGTTGAGGCATACTCGGCCTGCACTTTATTCCAGTCACAGGCGAGCTCTTCGGCGACTAACATCGGCAGACCGGTAAAACTGCCCTGGCCCATTTCCACCCTCGCAACCCGAATGGTGATAGTGTTATCCGGGTGCACCAAGACCCAAGCCGTGACCTCTGGGCTCTTTTCAGTATCCGGGCTCGTCTGCTCAGTATCAGCAATGCCGTATTTGGGGAGTGTCACTTCCAGCATCAGCCCGCCACCGACTGCAGCGGAGCGTAATAAAAACGAACGACGGGACATTTCCAGCAACCGTTTCATCTTAGCTATCTTATCCCGCGACATTGTTGCTCTCTCCTGAATTCTTAGCCGCAGTATGAATGGCCGCTCGGATACGCGTATACGTTCCACACCGGCAAATATTGGTAATTGATTCGTCGATATCAGTGTCAGTCGGTTGTGGCTTTTTTGCCAACAGTGCCGCAGCTGACATGATCATACCCGTTTGACAATACCCGCACTGCGGTGTTTGGTGCTCGACCCATGCTTTCTGTAGGGGATGGCTGCCGTCTTCGGAGAGTCCTTCTATGGTCGTAATTTTCTTGCCTGCGGCCACGGAGACTGGCATGACACATGCGCGCACCGGCTCGCCATCCAGGTGAACCGTACACGCACCGCACAAGGACATGCCACAGCCGAATTTCGTTCCAGTCAGTCCCAGGATATCGCGTAAAACCCACAGCAGTCGCATGTCAGAGCTGACATCAACGCTATGTTCCGTTCCGTTCACGATAAGTGAAATCATGATTTCTCCTCTTTGGCCGCGCCGCACTCTATCGATGATACAATTGGCGCAGATTGAAAGACGGCGAATCTTCTGTCAGCCGTGGAATGGTGACCGCTGACGCTGAATTAGGAGAATTATCCGTTGGCGCGATCTTGGAGATGTCAGGGACTGGATTTTGACAGCAGTCCTTCAGCCCTCGTTAACGGATTACCCTCTTTTAGGGTGGATAACCGATTAAAAATCAACAAGCTCGACTTCAAATATGAGGGTCGCTTTCGGTGGGATGGTTGGTGGACTTCCTCGATCACCATAGGCGAGGTGACTCGGGAGCACTAAAATACGTTTCTCCCCCTTTCGCATATCGACCAATGCCTCATCCCAGCCTTTGATGACCCGCCCGTTACCCACGTTGAATTCAAACGGCTTGCCGCGCGTCACTGAACTGTCAAATACCGTACCATCAAGCAATTTCCCCGTGTAATGGGCTTGGATCTTCATCCCACGCTCCGGCTTAGGACCGCTGCCGGCGGTGACCACGACATAGGTGAGTCCTGAAGATGTTGTGTGTAGCTTTCCGGGATACCGCTGCTCTAAGTTGGCGATAGCTGCATCAAGAGCCTTTGTAGCCGCAGCATCTTTTCCAGCTGTCATAGCAGTGAGCTTTCGGTTGAAGGTGGACTGATCGGCTTTGAATTTTTTTGCCCGATCACCAATCCGGATAATTTTTACTTCCTCAAGTATATCACCCTTGGCAATGGCATCGACGACATCCTGCCCCTTGATAACGCGTCCAAAGACTGCGTGTTTTCCGTTCAGCCATGGGGTGGCTTTGTGGGTAATAAAAAACTGACTGCCATTCGTATTGGGGCCCGCATTCGCCAAGGAGAGCACACCAGGACCATTGTGGGTGAGGGTCGGATCAATCTCATCCGGAAAGCGATAGCCTGGGCCACCGCTGCCGGTTCCCTCCGGATCACCACCCTGGATCATGAAATCCTCAATAACACGATGAAATTTGGTGCCGTCGTAAAAGTGGGTACCTTCAGGCTTGTTCGATTCTTTGGTGCCTTCAGCCAGGCCAACAAAATTCATCACGGTGAGCGGCACCTTTTCGAATTCCAAACGAAGCGTAATGATACCTTTCGAGGTCTGGAGTTCCGCGTATATCCCGTTTTCAAGCGCGGAATCCGCGGCATGCGCCGGTGTCATGAAGCCGACAAGGAGCACGGCCAGGAGACTATATTGTACGAGTTGCCAAATTCTAAGGGTTTTAACGATCATGAGATTCCTTCCTCGTGTACGGTGTCAGCCCCTGACCGTGCCAGTGCGAGTAGAATACCGACTAAGTCATGCAGGATGTCATGAGATGATAGCGGACACAAGGTCGGCTAATTCGATATATATCTGCCCGGCGTTCCCGGTCATCTGATTAGGTGGTTACATCCTACTTCCTTGTTGTAGCTTGTGTAGGCTATTTGTTTCTCGACGGTTGACGCCAAAACTATGTTTCATTCACCGTAGGTGAAATCATCTTTTCTCCTTACTTAGGTATCCTGTTTTATTCACTGTTCTGATTGGGCCTGTATTGAAAGCCTACAAATCTTACAGCCATGGAATGATGATAGTTCATGCGATCCTAATGCGTTGACTGGGAAAGTCATCAAGTAGCAAGGTAAAGACCTGGCCCCTACGAATTCCCAGGAGGAAACGGACGACGTAAACGTTTAGCAGAAACCCTTCGACCTTCTGGACTAGATGTTGGGATCATCGCTAACAGCCATTACCGCTTTTCTTCAGGCCATTTCCGTTTTCTATGCGAGAGACAAGAGACGAGTGGCAGAGGAAGATGGGAAAAAGAGCGGAGAATCACCAGCGGTTACTGGTCACCGGAAAAGATGGCCGCATATGCCTCTTGAAGCGTACCAGCAGTATGAGGCAGGATTGGAGCGCGGCTTTATACTGGCAGCAAAATTCCTGCACACTATGTATATTTATCGTATCTTTGGTCTCTTCTATCAATCGTAAATAATTCCTCATGTTGAAATGGATGAGGACATTGGTGAAGCTAAACTGACAATTTCAGAGTAATAAACACGGTTAGGACTCACGTCTTAGAATAGGTTCCCACTGATAATGGTCGGTTTACTTACACTCGTGTTTACTCGGCGAAACATCCAACGCTGGATTCCGCTCAAAAAAGCCAACCGGCATCAAGGTGAATCCGACGTACTCAACCGGCATGACCGGCCAGTCCTCGGGGCGGGGTATATGTGTCACACCAAACGTATGCCATACAACGACGTCCGTGTTCACGATGTTGCGTGCGCGTGAGTAGGCGAGAAGGCCCCCGCCGCCTGTGCTTTGCGGAGTCATATCGCCGGCAGCGCCGAGTTCGTCCGGATTAAACGCCGTGACCCATAAATTATGCTGGGCAAACCCAGCTCGCTGAGCGACGTAGGAGTTTGCGTGTGCGAAGAGTGTAGGTGTTGCGCTTGCGACCAGCTTATAGCCCACAGGAACGCCCAGCCGGTTTAAACGGTGTGGATTGACGACCTTCCAGCTCCGGCTTGACTGTGGGGCAATATTGCGGCGCGCTTCTGTCTCAGACCGAAGAAGCGTATCCTTGGCACGAAACTGTGTCCTATACGGATTTTCCGGCCCGTGCGGAGCGGGTTCAACATCAACTTCATACACCGCGTTGTTCTCGCCATCCAGGTCGAAATCCAGCCGAAAGCAAAACAGATGTTGGTGGATCGGTGAGGCGAGGTTGGGGGCAATAAGCGGTGCGAACTCAGGGCGTTCGGCCCCCGTTTCAACAGCGCTGACGCCAACAATGCCGGTGAGCTTGATCTCCATCTGGATATTGCCGTCCATGTACAAATACCAGAAGAAGCCGTATTCGTAGTTGCCAACCGTGAAGAAAGAGCTGATGACTAAACGTCGCGAGCGCCGCACCTCCGTGGTCAAGGAATGGATGTCCGTATGCTTCCACAGGACGCCGTAATCTTCTTCGTGCATACAGATGGCGTTCTCCACCGTATAGACGGAGCCGTCATACGCGACCGTGCTGGTGTCGAGGTACCGAATTTCTCCCAGGCAATCACAGCCGAGTGTGAGAGAGTTCGCCAAATTGCCGATTGAAGCTTCGCTGGCATCAAGGACGTGTTTCCAGCTATGCATGGGATCGCTGTCGCCGTACGGAACGACCATGTCGGCCAGCGAGGCGCGATACAGGATAGATCGTTTTTCGCCTGCATCGTTATAGCACAGGTTGTGCAGCACCAGGCCGTGTTGGGGGTGTATGCTCACGCGGAGTGACCACTTCTGCCATTCCACCCCATACCCATCGACAGTGAAACTTGGACCTTCGGGTTGAGTAATAGCAATAGGCTGCAGGTCAGTCCGAAGCGACATTTGCTTCGCAGCTTCATACCGCCCGCTCTCGGGCGGTATATTGGTGACGCCGTGGTCTTCCAGATGCGCCACCCGTCTCTGGGTAAGATCCACGTGGGCGATGATCCCGTGGAGCGGTCGAGCGTAGCCATTATCGGTTTTGTCCTCTCTCAAAAAGGCAATCGTTCGTATTATTCGGTGAGTTGCGTCCACGCCGTCGGCTACGGGTCCGCTGCCCGGCCACATGTCGATCTGCACTTGGTCGAAATGCTTAATCCCACGTTTCCTGACTGCCTGCTGCCAAGCCGCATCTGCCTTAGTAATTTTGATGGCCTGGACAAAATCTCTTCCCCCATACGGGGCTTGTGCACCTGCGTTACGTCGGATTTCGAGCAGTTCTCCCGAGCTGACATTGACGCACGCGTCAAAACTAGCTGTCTGGCTGTCATTGGAATGATCATCGACACCAATAAAGCGCAGGACGCGTGAAATAGAGTCACCCGGAGTGAATGTCTTGACCACGTCCTTGGCCGGTTCAACTAAATTAACACTCGAAAAGGCGACATGGCCGGTTAGCTGGTCGGACTCCTTGAGGATTTTGACACCCCGTTCAATCTCGCTTTGGGTAACGGGATGTAAGGGATGAGGAATGGCAGCTTGAGAGGTGGGTTCATTTATTGTGCCAGCCATAAATATTGCTCCTTCTGGTGTCAGCCTGAGCCGGAGGTGAAGCATCTCTCCGGGGGATCTCTTTTTTACTGGAGGCTAGATTCTTCGTCACACTCAAAATGACATTGTCCTGCCGCGACGTTGTTGCGAGGAGGAAGCATGTACGACCCGTTTACCGCCCCCCTGAGATGTCGTAGATGGTCGACGTTACATAGGAAGCCTCGTCAGTACATATCCATACTACGAGATTTGCGACCTCTTCTGGTTCGCAGATACGTCCCATTACGGTGTTCTTTCTCGCGATCTCCTCCGCGCGCTCAATCCCGATACTGGCTTCAAAGATTTCCGTGCGTGTAATCCCAGGTCGAACGCAACTGACCCGAATGCCTTCAGGACCGACTTCCCTGGCAAGGCCGAGGGTGAAGGAGTCAAGCGCGCCTTTACTTGAGGCATAGACAACATCACCAGGCAACCCTCCGTAGCGGGAGGCAATGGAGCCGACGTTGACAATAATGCCTCCAGAGCCGCCTCGCTTGGTTGACATGCGCTTGATGGCTTCTCGGGCACTGATGAAGACACCAAAGATATTGAGGTTGAAAACACCGTGTATTCGCTCAAGCTCGGCGTCGACGATCGCAGTTTCGTAATCAATGGCCGCGTTATTCACGAGTGCGGTCACTTGGCCGAGTTCGGCATCAGTCTGGCGAAAGAGTTCGATGACGCCAGCTTCTGTACCCACGTCAGCCTGCACGGCAATCGCCCGCTGCCCGGCCTGTATTACGTCTTGGACTACTTCTTCGGCACGATCTTTGGCGCGTGCGTAATTGACGCACACGTCGAATCCGGACTGTGCTGCACGCCGTGAGATGGCGGCTCCAATGCCACGACTTCCTCCGGTAACGATCATGACACCCGACATAGCTTCCCTCCTAAAAACCTACGTTCGCGACGGTCTTTCAGCAACTAGTGGGTGTTTGGAAAGTCTCGGTACAAGTCATTGCGAGCGTAGCGAAGCAATCTGTAGCGGGAAAAGAGATTGCATGGTCGCCTACGGTTCCTCGCAATGATACATCCTCTCCTTTTTCCAAACACCCTTCAGTTCAACTAGCTCAATTTGCTCAACTTAGATTGCAATCTTTAGTAGGGAGCTGCCGTCGGCTTGGACGGTCAGCTTATCGTCTGGGTTGACGACTACCGTAGTGGTCGGGAACTCGACGATCGCTGGTCCGGTAAGCTGGCCGCCTGCTAAGAGTGCGTCTCCCTGATAAATTTCGGTCTGGACCTCAGTATTCACTCCAGCCATGTAGGCCATCCGCTTGCCGGTTGGTTTCGACGTGCCATTGGACTGGTCGGTCAATCGTCCTTTAGGGGCGGGTCGGTTGCCTGTGGCGGCGATGCGCCAGTGCAGGCACTCGATCGGCTGGTCGCGCATCGCATACGTAAACCGCTGCTCGTGCTCGTCGTGGAAGTTCGCCTCAAGTCGACGCAAGAGATCATCGTCAATTGGTCCTTCGGGGAGCGGGACGGTCAGGTTGTGTACCTGGCCTGGATAGCGCCCCTCGATGTGCCGCGTGAACTGGATCTCCTCAAGCGTGAAGCCGTCGGACTCGAGATGAGAGCCGCCCTCAGCGATGAGTTCGTCGACCACCCGGGCAATGTCCGTGGCTATACGAGGCTGATCTGTGTGGCAGTGGTGGAGTCGCACGTAGTCATGCCGCACCGGTGTCACCGCCATACCGAAAGCGCACAGCCCACCAGCGGAACGCGGGATCAGGACCTCTCCGATTTCGAGCATGCGGGCGAGCTCTGCGGCGTGGAGTCCGCCCGCTCCGCCACCGGCCACCATGACGTAGTCACGCGGGTCGATTCCGCGTTCGATGGAAACCGCTCGGATTGCAGACGCCATGTTCGAATTCACGATGGTAATGATACCCGCTGCAGCCTCGCGTACCGAGAGGCCCAACGGGATTGCGATGGTCTCTTCCATGGCTCGCTCGGCCAGGCTTGGATCGAGAGAGCGCCGTCCGCCTAGAAATGCGCTGGCCGACATCCGCCCGACGACGAGGTTCGCGTCGGTCACCGCGGGCTCGCGGCCGCCCCGTCCGTAACAAGCCGGTCCCGGCTGGGAACCCGCACTTCTCGGGCCCACGCGGAGCGAGTTGCCGCTATCGATCCAGGCGATGGATCCTCCGCCTGCGCCGATCGACAGCACCTCGACCCCGTTCACGCCAATGGGTTGATCGGCAACCTTAATGTCCGTGGACATCACGGGCTCGCCGTCGCGCAGCATGCAGACATCGAAGCTGGTACCGCCCATATCGATAATGATCAGCCGATCGGGGGCTTTTGTATCAGAGGCGTAGTGTGCTCCTGCCGCGGGCCCCGCTGCCGGGCCCGATGCCACCGCATTCACGGGACGTGCAAGGAGATCTGGAATAGATGCACAACCGCCATTCACCTGCATGACCTGCGGGGGGTGGGGCAGGCCGCCAGCCGCCATCTCTTGCTCGAAGGCTCGCAGGTAGTCACCGATGATAGGAGCGATATAGGCGGAGAGCACCGTCGACGAGGTTCGCTCCCACTCGCGGATTTCCGGCAGGACGTCAGAAGAACAGAGCACGTCGACGCCGGGAAGCTCCTCGCGAACGATCTCGGCGGTACGCTGCTCGTGGCTCGGATCGATGATCGACCATAGGTAGGCCACCGCGACGGCTTTCACTCCGTGGGCGCCGAAGGTGCTCGCCGCAGCACGCACGGCATCCTCGTCGAGGGGCATCACCTCGGACCCGTCCGCGCTAACGCGCTCGGGAATCCCGAGCCGAAGGTAGCGCGGGACGAAATCTTCGGGCTTCTGCAGGTGAATGTTGAAGCGCTCCGGCTTTCCTCCCCGTCCTAGATAAGTGATGTCGCGGAAACCCTTGGTGCAGAGCAGCCCGATCACGGGACCGTTGCGCTGGATCAGGGCGTTGGTCGCCATAGTCTGTCCATGGACGAGAAATTCAGTCTCGCGCAGGAGCTCGTCGACCGTTGTCTGTGCTTCCTCGGCTATGCCGGTGAGACCCCGAGTAATGGCGAGCAGTGGCTCATCCGGCGTCGAATCTTCCTTGTAGACGTGGAACCTGCCGTCGTCTCGTAGCAGGACGAGGTCGGTGAAGGTCCCGCCGATATCGATTCCGACGCGGTGTCCCATGCCTAGGCTTCCTTCGGCGTGTCACTGAAGTTCCGCGCGATGGTCGGCGCTTCGAGATAGCGGTCTCCGGGGCGCATATTTTGCTGGGTCCATGTACCCGCCGCTGCTGTGGTGGGTTCGACGATCGGACGCTTCACCTTGCGAAGCTCGGCTCGCAGTGTTTCAGTAGCTTCTTCATCGAGGGTGCGCTCGAGATCGTTCTTCACTACGACGCCAAATACGTTCTTCGCTATGTCATCGCTGATCCATTCATCTTTCAGGTCGCGTCGTACCTGTTCCGCACCGCGGTCGAGGGGGTTGCCCCAACCGCCTCCACCGGCCGAGACGCCATTCCAGGTCTCGCCTTCGCGGATCAACAGCTGGCCCGCGGACGACGTGAACGTGCGCTTTCCGTCGGCGTGCTCGATGTAGATACCCCCGCCCGGGCTCATGGTCCCACCGTTCACTCCATGCGGAGGATTTTTCAGTCCCTCGCCAAAGCCGACGCATTCCATGTCTCCAGCGATTGGGCGGTAGCGCGTGCGCAGCCCCGGGCCGCCGATCCACTTTCCTTTACCCATGGCATCGGTCTCGATCTCGTTTTGCTCGACGCGAATGGGGTACAGAAGTTCAAGCTGCTCGACCGAGGCCGAGGTGAGCCCGCCCATGCCCGCGATGGTGCACTGGACCGGCCAACCATTCGCGTCCTTCGCAGCGCCCGAGCCGCCGCCGCTGTTGAAGAGCATGCAGCCCCACTCCTTACCGGTTCTCGAATCGACGCCGTTGAAGTTCGGGATGTGCGACGTATGCGCACCGCCAGCAGGTACGCGATCCGGGATGGCTTCCGCCATGGCGATGTTGATCACGTCGTGCATAGGATCAGCGGGATTCTGGGTCGCCCCTCCTACGGCAGCGGGCCACTTGGCCAGACAAATGGTGTTGTCGTCAGCCTCGGCGCTGATGTGCTGGAGCACGCCGTGATTATGTGGAATGTCCGAGTCGATGTAGTATAGGAAGGGAATCGTCGCGGTCGCCATCATCACCGCGTAGGTCGCGTTGAAGGAGCCCGTCGATGGCGGCCCGCCACTGTAGTGCACGTGGATGTCTGCACCGTTCTTCGTGATCTTCGCTCGGATCGGGATGTCGGTTGCACCGTTGCCGTCCGTATCAGTCCAGGTCAGCCCTTCGTACATGCCATCGGGAATCTTACGGAATTCCTCTGACGCGCGCTGATCGGCGTAGTCCATGAGACCGTCGCTATAGCGCATCACCTCGTCGCGGCCGTACTGCTCGCATAGTTGGATGAGGCCCTTACGGGCCACGCCGCAGGCGCCGAGCTGGGCGCGAAGATCGCCGTGAAGCGCGTTGCGATAACGGACGTTCGAGAGATACAGTTCGACGATGTCGTGGCGTTCGACACCACGATCGATGAGCTTGGTCGGTGGGATCACGATACCCTCTTGGAAGATCGTCTTCGCAGCAGGAACGATGCTCGAAGCCTCGATGGCACCGGTATCGAGCTGGTGTCCTCGCGCCACCGTCCAAAAAACGTGCTTGTCGTTGACGAAGACCGGTTGGGCCGTCACGAGGTCCGGGATGTGGGTGTTGCCCCGGTAGGGATCGTTCGACATATAGACGTCGCCATCGTGGATGTCGTCTTTGAACGCGGCGACGACTTCCATCAGTAGCGTCCGGATGCTGTTGCAGTGTATGGGCAAGCAATCGGCCATCGTTATCTGACGCGGCCCGCTGGAATGGGCGTCATAGATCATGCACGAGTAGTCACGGGCCAGGGCAATCACCGAAGTCCACGCCGTCTGCTCCATGGCGAGCGTCATCTCCTGCCCTATCGCCTCGAAGCGATTGCGGACCACGCTGAAAGTGATCGGATCGAAAGACGCATTTGCCTGCGGCATCTGGATGGAATCGATTTGACGAGCGGTGGCCATTGGTTCACTCCTTTGCGAAATGGTTATTCGCGCAGACAGGGCTCCATCAGAAGAAATGTCTACGAATGGTAAACGCTGAGGCGTCAAGAATCAATGATTTATCTGTAGGGGCGACCGACCGGTCGCCCCTACAGGTGGAGGGATCCATTAGAGCGGTGAGTCGTTAGACTAGCGAAGGGTAATCCAACACCATAGGGACTGAAGAATTTACAATTGCTCCAGCGGCGGCAAATCCAGGGCCTCGCGGTAGTTGGCGTGGAAATGATGCAGGGCGGGCTCGTTGGGACCGAAGGTGATGTGTTCGAGCGCACAGCTTTCCGCAGACTTTTGGGCCATCTCGCCCACATAATAGTCTTTTTGCTCAAGCGTACTATTCACAATTTCGTTGATCGCCTCGGGCGAGAGAGCCTCATCGCCACCGTCACGCGCATCTTGGTCGTAGACGTTCGCACCGTCGATCACAACACGCGTGCCTGCCTCCATGCTTGCCTATATTTCGGAGCTGAGGTAGTTGCACGCCCGCGTGATGGATCGGCCAATACACTCTTTGTCCGGATAAATCTTAAAGAGCGTGACGTGGTCCTTGGGGATGGTGATTTGAATATTGGGGAAGAGGTAGTACAGCACAACGGCCCTACCGTCGATGTCCCAGTCGTTTTCGGGTTGAATGCGGAGCAGGTCTATAGACCTGGAGGAAAACACAAAACGATGATTCCGTTTTTTCTCCTTAGACGAGCGCATCCCCAGAGAAGATATTGTTGAGCGTCCTGCCATATAAACGCTGGTAGTGCTAGGTCTCACTAAAAGTGTCATTAGTTAGCTTCCAGTTGAGATTTTTCCAAGGTGGCCACGCCCGTGTAGTTGAGCCGACCCAGATCCCAGTTTTCAATTTCGAGTGCAAAGTCGCCCAGTAGGGCGTCTACATCGAGTTGACAAGCGGCGTTGGGATGGACAAACAGCATGCCGTACTTCTCGGGCGCAGGCAGTTCGATCAAGTCGTAACAGGACCGGTCGATCTTGCCGAAATCGCTTTCATGCAGAATGCCGACCAGTTTGTCCGCGGCGGAATATGTCCAGTTACGGAACGGACACATAAAGCGGGCGGCTTCCCCGCGCTCCGCCGTCGCGACCTGTGACCCACGATGGCGGCAGGCATTGACGAACGCGTGGAATTTGCCGTTTTTATCTCAAGTAGCGAGCACGGGTACGCCAAAGTCTTCACTCGTCAGAAAGCTGCCAGGTTTGGGTAGATCACGGCTCAGGCCAATGAACTGGGGATGATTCCGGAAGAACGACGCCCACTTTTTTTGGACGAGATCTGGGCAGGTGTAGGATGTGGTTGGATTTTTGAATTGGCCGCCAGCGTCCACATTCACCTGCTCGTCGAACTGGCGCATCAGCTTTTGTCAATGTCGTATTGCTACAGACTTTATAGATCGGTCGTTTGATCTCTCTTTTGACTGTTTTTCTGCTTTCTTGCGCAACTCCTCAAGGGCGGACTCCAGTTCATGCAGTTGGTTTAGGATCTGTTGTCGGACCGCATTGGTTGCAATGCACAAACGCACGATCCCAAGTGGTAAACATCTGTTAGGCCAAATGATGTGGATCGAGCTGGTCTGTAAGCTGGCCCTGTGTAATTGCTCGCTCACTGGATATCGTGACGATGGCGGCCGCTCGGTCTGAGATCCGACGTTCTTCGGCACCGGCGCGGGCTAGCCGTCCGTAGCGTGGAATACCAAGCGGGCGGTAAATAGCCTCATCCTGAATCATGCGTGGCACGCTCACAATAATACCCGCGTGGCACTGCGCCAGCGGGTCCTCCCATTGTGCCTTGTTCTCCAACGCTTTATCCACCCGGTCAATAGTGTCATCAATGAGAGCACTGAGGATGCCGTCTCTGTTGCCAAATAAATTGTAGAGCGTGGTAACGCTCAAGCCCGCTTGCGCGCCAAGTTTGCGCATGGAGAGGGAAGACATCCCGCCAGCCGCAATTAATGTACGTGCAGCTTCGATGATCCGCTGACGTCGGGCTTCGATATTGATCTCGCGCAGTGCTGTTTTCTTTTTCTGTAACACCGTGGCAACTTGATGCGATGTTACAGGTCTAATCTCAAGTGACCTACTGAGAAATAGGAATCGTTCACTGTTGAACCTTGTAAGAGCAGCCTACAACGTCTAAAGGATGGGAGAGGCGTGAGGAGGGAAACCATATGACTGCATTAACGCTGTCTCCATTACACCCAATCTTTGTTGCTGAAATCCAAGGCGTTGATCTGCGGCAACCGACTGACGCTACGCTCGCAGCCGAGGTCGAGGCGGCTATGGACGAATTTGCCGTCGTGGTCTTCCGCGATCAGGACCTGGATGAATTCCAGCAGATGGATTTTACTCGGGCGCTCGGTCCTATTGATATGGGGCTGCTCAAAGTCGTACAGCGACGGAATCGATTCAAGCAGGCTGGGATGATCGACATCTCAAACGTAGATCTTGAAAGCCAAGTGCTCGGCCGGGGCGACCCTCGCCTAGTAACGATGCTTGCCAATCAGCTCTGGCATAGTGACAGCTCATTTAAGCAACCGTCTGCAAAGTACTCTCTTCTCCTGGCATGTATTCTGCCCGACCAAGGCGGGGAAACCGAGTTTGCGGATATGCGTGCGGCCTACGACGCTTTGCCAGATGAAAAGACAGCTGCGATAGAGGATCTGATGACTGAACACTCAGCCTTTCATTCTCGTATGCAGCTTGGGGATCAACAGTATACGCCGGACGATCTGGCCAAGTATCCGACTGTAGAATGGCCCATCGTCCGTACCCATCCGGGCTCTCAGCGTAAGACTCTGTTTATTGGTGCTCACGCTACCCGTGTTCTAGATTGGCCAGTACCAGAAGGCCGGCTCTTACTCGCGGACCTGTTAGAACATGCGACACAACGCCAATTTGTCTACCGTCATACCTGGTG
>CAZXFE010000043.1:0-18796 GCA_964639795.1 uncultured Enterobacteriaceae bacterium
CCCGACCTGGCTTACGCAAGCGGATCTGGATTATTACGTCGAACAGTACCGAACAAGCGGTTTCAGAGGGCCGGTTAATTGGTACCGTAATATTCTGACCAATAATGGCATCACACCGGAACTCGAAGACAAAAAATTTTCCCAGCCTGCGGCATTCGTTGCGGGTTCTGAAGATGACGTGCTGCTCTACAATCCCAACTGGCGGGACACGTTTCCAGCTGCGTTTGAGGACCTACGCCTCCTCGAAATCATTGAAGGCGCAGGCCATTGGGTTCAGGCTGAAAAACCACAGGAGACAAATGACTTTATCCTACGTTTTTTGCAAGAACTGTAAATATTGGCATGGTGAGTCGTTCCGGCCCAGCGGCTTCAGACATTTCGTATCACTTCCCGACCGCCTTCGCTCGATCGAGCGAAGGCCGGGCATAACATGCATCAGCCCATCGCTTCACATTGCTGTAGGCCGAGCTATCGAATTTCACCATCGATAAAAGCAACATTACCCCAGACACGTTCAGGTCAGCGATACTGAAAGCATCACCTACCAGCCAGTCTTTGTTGGCCAACGCATCATCAAGCACCTTCAAGGGCCGAGCCAGTGTTTTCTCGGCAGCGGCAATGGCATCGGCACTGCGCCTTTCCTCGGGCGTAAAAAACTTTTGGACAACGATGTCCATCTGCGGCGGCTCGATCTCAGTCATGACCCACACACTCCATTGCCAGACCAGGGCTTCCTTGGCAGGATCGCGCGGATACAGGTCACCGCCGTAGGTCTTGGCCAGGTAGAGATTAATCGCCATGGACTCAAATAGGGTGAGATCACCATCTTGTAGCGCAGGAATACGACCATTCGGGTTCACCGCCAAATACTCAGGCTTTTTCGACTCCTCCATAAAATTGACCGACACATGCTCATACTCAATCCCAACTTCCTCAATAGCCCACAACGAACGAATCGCGCGCGAGCCAGAAACACCGTACAGCTTTGGTTTGGCCATGTTTGCGTTCCTTTCTGTTTCTCTATGTCATGTAGTATCATCTTGCGTGGCAGACGTCTGCAAGATACCCATGGCATGAGCATTCCATGTATCGAGCATTGATTGTGACTCGACCCAATCTGCGACATGAGGTAGAAGTCGAGACTTACATTGACAATCTGAAAAGCTATTCGGTGTTCATAACATCTCCGCACGGAGAGAAAGGGTGTCAGAATGAGCAGTCCGGTCACGGCATTTGCCGTAAACTACGGCTCAGAGGAAACGGCTATGCAAGCCTATATCGCGGAGGGTGGACGAAAGGCATTCGCTCTCAAGAACCGCGGGCCTATCCGATACACGCCGGACGGCAAGATCGAGCCCACCATCCTCGATGCCTATTGGCACTATGGGTTCTATGTGTTCGAAGGGGTACTCGGTAAGGAAGAACTCACGGACATCGAGGCGGACTTTCAGGAGATCCTGGGCCGCCTTCCCAGCGAAAAAGGATCGCCCGTCGATGCTGCCGGACGTCCCGCTCTCGCCCATGGCTGCAAGGCGCACACGTTGTTTTGGTCGAAACCCCTGGGCGATCCCTTTGGCGCAACGAAGTTCGGCAACGGCCGCCATCCGGTCAAAATGGTCGAGCCCACTCCGGCGGACGACGCGCCGGAAGAGATCGTCTACCTGATCCTCGGCTCGCTTCAATTCTCGGAAGCGTGCCTGCACACCTACGGACATCCAGACCTCTTGGCAGTCGCCGCGGCCGTGAACGGCGAGGACTTCGTACCGTACACCGATGCGTTGTTTATCAAAGCCCCGGGTCTCGGCGCCTCTGTCTCCTGGCATCAGGACGGTATCACTCACTGGGAGAGCCCCAATTGGGATCAGGGCTCGCACGGCTTCAACTTTATGGGGCAACTCTATGGTTGCACGCCCGCCAACGGGGTTTGGGTAGTGCCGGGATCCCACAAAGTGGGTCGGATCGATATTAAGGCAAAGGTGGCCGGAGCGGGAACCGAGCGACTTCCCGACGCGGTGCCTATGGTCTGCAAACCCGGCGACCTCGTGATCAGCAACCGGCAGCTCTTGCACGGGTCATTTGCGAATACAAGCGAAGATTGGCGGGTCACCGTCAACATGGGGTTCCACCGCCGTGCGTCGGTACTAGGAGTGCAAGGGGGCGGCCTCCTTGGCAAGGACACGGTCTACGATGACGACCACATCAAACAACGCTCGCGGACTATTGGTTACGCCATCGACGCGCGACACCAGCGCTTCCCCGATGAAACCCCTTTCGTCTATCGACCCTTCGCCGAAGCCGGGGAAACCTACCAGTGGAACGCCGCCGCCAAGGCAAGCCTGGAAGACTATAACCTACTCGACATGGGCGTGTAGGAGGATCGACGCCGCTGGCCACATCTACGCCAACTTGGCGGGCGGAGCCCTCATGACCAAAGATCACGGACAGCGCTCCACCGCATAAACTCTATCTTGCGGGCCTACAGCGAAGCCCACAATGAGGAGACTCGATAGGCTACAGTCCACGGAATGTCGCACGAGTCTTTCAGACTGAAACGGGAGTGACTCCGGCAAAGTTTCTAGAAACCGTCCGTATCGAAGCAGCGCGCAGACGATTGGAAGCAACATCGCAGTCTATTCAATCGATTGCAGACTACACACTATGGAGGAGTCAGTATGGCAGACAGAATGAATGTTGGCATTTACCTATTCGAAAATATGACCATGCTAGATGGGTTTGCGCCGCTGCAAATCCTGTCGTTTGTCGAGCAGTTCAATACGTTCACCTTTGCGCAGAGCAAGCAACCACTACCATCAGATAGTGGCGCAATGCTCACGCCGGACTATGATCTCGAATCATGTCCGCCACTGGACATTCTTGTCATGCCCGGTGGCGGAGATGTCCTGCCGCAAATGACGAATCCCGACGTCCAGGCATTTCTAAAACGGGTCGGGCAGAATGTAAAATATGTCACGTCGGTGTGTACGGGTGCACTGATATTAGCAGAAGCAGGACTGCTCGACGGGTACCGAGCAACTACACATTGGGGCTGGATCAAGCACCTGTCCGCTTATCCTCATATTGAAGTTGTTGATGAAAGAGTGGCCGTCGACCGCAATCGCATCACTGGTGGCGGCGTAACGGCGGGGATTGATTTTGCTCTTACACTGATTGCTGAAGTTGTTGGTCCGCCAGTTGCACAGGCCATGCAACTGGTTTTTGAATACCGCCCCTCCCCTCCGTTCAACGCGGGCTCGCCTGACTCTGCGCCGAAAGAGGTGGTCGAAATGGTGCAAGGCTTAATGGGTCAACAGACGGGAGAGCTCGATAAATTTATCGAAGCGAAACGCGCGGCGTAGGCATTGGGCGAGTTGTGAGCTGCCTCCTTCGACTGGGGTGAAAGCCGAGCAAACTCGCCAGGGACGGCGAGGGAGATGGCTTGCCTATCAACGAGCGAAGCATTCGAGTGACTAATACAATGGAACAAGTCGGTTATTTTCTGCGAAAAGGGCGAATGGGAACGTTTGTTTTCCTGCTGCTGATCAGCACCGCACTGTTGCCGGTCGATTTTTCTCAGGCCGACAAAATCACCGAGCTCCAAGCCCAAGCCGAGCAAGGCGTCGCCGAGGCACAGCACGACTTGGGCCTCCTCTACCATGAGGGCCGAGGGGTGCCGCAGGATCATAGAAAAGCGGTGACGTGGTTCCGTAAAGCCGCAAACCAAGGTTATGCTCAAGCACGCTTCAACCTGGCCGTGATGTACGAACACGGACGAGGCGTGCCACAGGATTACCAAGAAGCCGCGAAGTGGTACCACGAAGCGGCGGACCAAGGGGACGCCAAGGCACAGTTCAACCTAGGCAGCATGTACTACGAGGGCCAGGGCGTGGTGCAGGACTACGTCCAGGCGCATAAATGGTTGAGCCTTGCTGAGGGCCACTTCACCGGAACAGATCAAGTTCAAGCAGCTAAAACCCGGGATATGGTTGAAGCACAGATGGCACCCGCTCGGATTGCGGAGGCACGCGAACGAATGCTGGACTGGCGACAAAAGACAGAATAGACGAGGGATGCGGGCTCACCCCTTACTCCCTCTGTTTGCTTTTCTTGATTCCGCAGTGAATCTGCCCCTCCTCAGCTTACGCGCCCATGAAATGAGTGCGCGCCAATGAACCCGGTTGCCGCATCATTGGCGGCAACCGGGTTCCCGTCCTTCTACACACGGAGCTACAACATGAGCAATATGATCTGCTATACCAACGGAGTATTAGCAAAGGAGATCACTTATGAGTCAGGTTCGCGATGAAGTCATGGCAGCCAATGCCGCCTATGCAGATGATTTTGGTGATAAAGTGAACTTGCCGCTGCCGCCGAGCAGGCGTCTTGCCATTCTCACCTGTATGGATGCGCGGCTCGATCCTGCGAAATACGCGGGTTTGGCAGAAGGTGACGCACACGTCATACGAAACGCCGGTGGTCGCGCAAGTGATGACGCTATCCGATCATTAGTGATTTCCTACAAGTTACTGGGAACCCGCGAGTGGTTTGTCATTCACCATACGGGCTGCGGCATGGAGACCTTCACCGATGAGATTATGCGGAGTCTTCTGGCTAGTAGCCTAAAGACAGCGAGTATAGATAATTCGGGCTGGCATGATTCAGGCGAAGGGGCTGGCTCGACCGAAGGAAACTCAATCGATTGGCAGACGATCTCGGATAACGTCACAAGTGTTATCGAAGACGTAGTACGCATACGAAATCATCCGCTGGTTCCCCGCGATATCCCCATTTATGGCTATATATACGATGTGAAAACGGGCAAGCTTGAAGAGATCTCTGAAGCCACCATAGCAGGACAAGCGCGCTAAATGGACGCTCCCAAGAACGCAAAGACCCTCATCAGCTACTGCGAGCCGCTCTCGTTGCGTGCGGGAGAGTCGATTCACTTGATGGCCTCCAGCCATAAACCCGGCCCGGCTCAGCTTGACCTCGTTCGGATTATCTGTGGCGACCCAACACGCAGTGGGCCGGGGTTTCAAGAAGCGGAGATACCAAGCGAGCTTCCTACCGAGGTCATGCTGCATGAGCAGCCATTGCTGCCCGGCTCTTACGGTGAGATTGACCTGTCCGGGCTCTCGGCGACGAGATATATCAAGGTCAAGGTCCACCTCTTTGCCACACGGCCAGGTCTGGATCAAACTCTGCTCTCAGTCGTCAGCAATGCCGGACTGATGTTGGCGCTTGCGATGTCGAACGGCCATCTTATTGCTCGTGTTGGAGAGACCGAGCTATCGCTCCGGGAGCAACCCCTCCAGGCCAAGCGCTGGTATCAAGTCGAGGTGGACGCTGATCTGACGGATGCTGGGATCGTAACCGGGACACTTACTCCACAGCCCACCCGTTCGCCGGGCCAGGATGTCTTCGAGCGATTCGAGCCACACACTGCCAGGACCCAGATAAGCAAAGCGCAAGCAGAACCGCTACAACGCTGTCTGCTTGCCGCCTCGCCGGACGGTGATCACTTCGACGGGCGCTTGGCTCGGCTAGTGCTCACAGTGGACGATGTAACCTTGGAATGGGATTTCTCCAAAGACATGTCGGGTAGACAAATCGTTGACATCAGCGGCAATGAGCGCCACGGGCTGCTGCATCAGCTTCCCGCCCGGGCGGTCACCGGCCCCGGCTGGGACGGCAGTCACCAGGCCTGGACGGTAAAACCCACTCACTACGACGCCGTGCATTTTCATAGCGACGATTTGTATGATGCCGGCTGGCCCACCACTGCAGAGCTGTCTTTGCCTACTAGTCTCGACAGCGGTATCTACGCCTTTCGCTTGCGAACAGACCACGGCGAGGATCGCGTTCCGTTCTTCGTTCGCCCGGCCAAAGGGGCATCAACGGCCGATATCGCGCTGCTAATGCCGTCGTGTACGTATATGGCCTACGCCAACCACCGGATGCTGTTCGAAGGCGCAGACTTTATCACCACGCGATCCCGGCTGCGGCCCGAGCATGAGTATCTCCGTCAGCATCCTGAGGTCGGCCCATCTAGCTACGAAAAGCATGCCGATGGCAGCGGAGTGATGTTCAGCTCTCGCCGTCGGCCGGTATTACAACTGCGACCTGGAGCAGACGGCTGGAATTTCACGCCGGATACAGACCTCAATGCCTTCCTCGACCATCTTAAAATTGGCCATGACATTATCGCCGATGAGGACGTGCATACCGAAGGCATTGAGGCGCTAGCGCCGTACCGGCTCATCGTGACAGGTACCCACCCCGAGTACTGGTCAACAGCCATGCTCAACGCCCTTGAAGAATGGCTGCGACGCGGAGGGCGGTTGATGTATCTGGGCGGTAACGGGTTTTACTGGCGCGTGGCGTTTAGTGCTGCCTGGCCGGGCGCGATTGAATTGCGGCGCGCCGAGGACGGCGTGCGTAACTGGCAAACCGAATCAGGCGAATCCTATCACGCCTTTAACGGCGAGTACGGCGGACTGTGGCGGCGTTTGGGTCGGGCGCCGAACACGCTCGTCGGCGTCGGGTTTGCTGCCCAGGGTTTTGAGCGGGCGATTGGGTATAAACGTAACCCAGAAAGCTATACCTCTCGCGCTACGTGGATCTTTGAAAACGTAACAGACGAAAATATTGGTACTTCGGGCCTCGGCGGCGGCGCAGCCGGTCAGGAAGTCGACCGCTACAACCCGTCGCTCGGCTCACCCACACACGCTGTCATACTCGCTTCAGCCACCGAGTTCGGGCCTGACATGACTCGCACCAAGGAAGAACTCACAGCGGCAACCGTCGTGCCTTCGCCCGATCCGGTGGTACGCGCAGATATCGTATTTTTCGAGACAGCGGCTGGCGGTGCCGTGTTCTCGGTTGGCTCGATTTCGTGGTTCGGCGCACTCGCTCGCAACGGCTACGACAACGATATCGCCCAGATCACGGCCAACGTCGTCCGTCGTTTTGCCGACCCCAAGGCGTTCGAGCTGCCTCAAATTAAGGATTAGCGTCCGGACTGTCGTTCCCGCCCAATTTGTGAGAACGCGAGTTCGGGGGATCGACACAGGGCACCACGCGACGTTAGTTTGTACGGTCAGCATCCCCTCGCCCAGAGGTAACCACAAGTAAAGGACGGTTTATTTTATGAGTCATTCAGTCACCTACACCAAAGACGGCGACATCGGCATCATAGCAGTCAACAACCCACCCGTGAATGCGCTCAGTCACCACGTGCGCCAAGGCTTGCTTGAGAGCTTTACGGAAGCGAATAACGACGACACCATCGCCACCGTCCTCATCTGCGATGGCCGAACCTTTATTGCGGGCGCGGATATCACTGAATTTGGCAAACCGCTTCGGCCACCGGATTTTCTCGAAACTATGGAGATTATAGAGAGCCTGTCCAAGCCAGCTGTTGCCGCCATTCACGGAACCGCCCTGGGCGGCGGACTCGAAACCGCGCTGTGCTGCCATTATCGTGTCGCAGTCCCCTCCGCCCGAGTTGGGCTACCTGAAGTCACTCTCGGACTCTTACCAGGCGGCGGTGGCACGCAGCGCCTGCCGCGCCTGATTGGTCCTGAGGCTGCACTTGCGGCCATCATTTCAGGGACGCCGATGAAAGCCGACCAAGCTCATGCTGTCGGTGTGATTGATCAGATCGTAGCCGAAGCCAATCTGCTTGAAGGTGCAAAAGCGTTTGCTCGTCAACTCGTTGCCGAAGGTGCAAAGCTCAATAAAGTACGCGACCTGAATGACAAGGTAACGGGTGTGGACCTCGCTATCTTTGATGCCGCCCGCAAACAAGCCAACAAAACACGGCGTGGATTCGAAGCACCGCAACGCTGCATCGATTGTGTCGAAGCCGCTTGCACCTTGCCGTTTGACGAAGGTCTGGCCAAGGAGCAGGCATTATTCAGACAAGTGCTGACCAGTAATCAATCGGCTTCCCAACTCCATATTTTCTTCGCTGAACGGGCCGCGGCAAAAGTGAACGACATGCCCAAGGACACCAAGACCCTCGGCATCAAGAAAGTTGGGATCATAGGCGCGGGGACTATGGGTGGTGGCATTGCTATGAACTTTGTGAATGCCGGCATGCCCGTTACGATCCTCGAAATCAGCCAGGAGTTTCTTGATAAGGGCCTAACCGTAGTCCGCGGTAACTACGAACGGAGCGCCAAGAGAGGCCGATTCACTGCGGAACAAGTCGAACAACGGATGGGCCTCGTCACATCGACGCTGGACTATGCCGGTCTCGGCGACGTCGATCTCATCGTTGAAGCCGTGTTCGAGAACATGGACGTTAAAAAAGAAGTGTTCGCCAAGCTGGATACTGTCACCAAGCCCGAGTGCATCCTAGCTACCAATACCTCCACACTCGACGTTGACGAAATCGCCTCTGTCACTAAGCGTCCGGACAAGGTCATTGGTACACACTTTTTCAGCCCGGCAAATGTCATGCGCTTACTTGAAATCGTGCGCGGTGCCAAGACCAGCTTCGAAACGCTGGCTACGACCCAAGCCGTGGCAAAAGCCATTCAAAAAGTCGGCGTTGTCGTCGGCGTGTGTGACGGCTTTGTCGGCAACCGCATGCTGCATCAATACGGTGCCCAGGCGCAGTACTTGCTTGAGGAGGGCTGCTTACCCCAGGATGTTGATGGAGCCGTGTACGAATTGGGTTTCGCTATGGGGCCCATGGCCATGGGCGATCTGGCCGGACTCGACGTGGGTTGGCGCATTCGACAAGGGAAGAACCTGCCCGCCAGCCTTCCCGAAGGCGCGCGGTACAACGCTATTGCCGATCGCGTTTGCGAGCTAGGGCGCTACGGCCAGAAAACCGGCGCTGGCTATTACAGATACGAGCAAGGCGATCGCACGCCACATCCCGATCCCGCAATCGAGGAATTGATCATCAACTATTCCAAAGAGAAAGGCATCGAACGCCGCACCATCAGTCGTGAGGAAATCGTTGAGCGTTTGATGTGCGCGCTTATTAATGAAGGGGCCAAGATCCTGGAAGCAGGCATTGCCCAGCGGGCCAGCGACATTGATGTCATTTATGTCTACGGCTACGGCTTCCCTGCCTACCTTGGCGGTCCCATGTTTTATGCTGACATCGTCGGTCTCAAGAAAGTCTATGAGAGAGTCTGTTTCTTGGCCGAACAAGATCCGGCATCCTGGCAGCCTGCGCCGCTGCTCAAGAAACTGGCTGAAGAAGGCAGAACGTTTCATTAATATTAATACGAATCGCTCATACGATTCAGCTCCGTCCGAACATAAATGTGCGGCCTACGTAACGGCGCCGGCTAAAGCCGGCTTTAAGCCCCATTTATTGGGCACTGGCACGTAGCCGCGGGACCTCATCCCACGGCGGAGTCTGGTTGAGTTCAGCTATGTGGTGTCGGGTTACGCTCCGCTAACCCGACCTACTCAATATTCCCTTCTCGTAACGCCTGAAGGTTCAAGACTGAAACCGAAACGCGCCGTCAAACGTCGTCTTCATTGTTCTTACTCACGTAGCTGGAAGGCGAAGAGCCCTTCTTCTTAGACGCAGGCCACAACATCACCGCCCAATAGCAGACAACGGCGATCCCGACTGTCGTCCAGATAGGAAGTCCCAACTCTACCGGCCCAAACCCTACTATGCGCATATGCCAAAGATGGAACCATGGACGGAAGAAGCAACGCCCATATTACCAACGCCGACTTCGTCGCCATACTTCGCATGCCAGCCTCTCTTAGTAAGGATTCCCAATTCTAGCAGCTGATCGAATTGGGCGCCGCCGGCTTTCATGGTATTGGGTGACAGTACACATATGGGAGTAGCAATGGATCAACACCAATTTAACCAAAAGCTGACCGATTTCTTAGCCTCGTCGCCTACCCCGTTCCACGCTGTCGATCAGATGGCAGCCCAGTTATCGAGCGCGGGGTTTGAACGCTTACACGAAGCCGATGCGTGGCAAGTAATGCCGGGCGGACGCTATTTTATCACCCGCAACGACTCGTCCATTATTGCCTGGCGAATGCCAGCGCAGAGCGAGTTGGCCGAGAGTGGTTTTCGCATGGTGGGCGCTCATACCGATTCACCGTGTCTGAAGGTCAAACCACAGCCCGAATTGCATCGACACGGATATGTGCAACTGGGTGTCGAAGTCTACGGTGGAGTCTTGCTTAACCCTTGGTTTGATCGCGATTTGTCGATTGCCGGGCGCGTCAGTTATCTGAATCAGGGCGGCGATATCAGACATGGGCTGATCGATTTTACCCAGGCCGTCTCCATCATTCCCAGTTTGGCCATTCACCTCGACCGCGATGCCAACAAAAGCCGCTCGATCAACGCCCAGACCTATCTCCCGCCAATTTTAGGACAAGCAGACAAGAAGGAAAACAAGCTGGATTTCAAAGCGCTGTTGTCTCAACGGCTTGTGGCGAACGGCGTGTCGGATGTCGGTCAGGTGCTGGACCACGAACTCTTTTTCTACGCCACTCAGCGTCCGAGTCTTGTCGGACTCGCTAACGAATTTATCGCTTCGGCACGGCTAGACAACTTACTGAGCTGCTTTATTGGCCTGCAGGCATTGTTGGAGACTGATACTGATCAGGCCGCGTTACTCGTGTGTCACGATCATGAAGAGGTCGGCAGTACGTCGGCTTCCGGAGCAAGCGGCCCCATGCTGAAACAGATGCTGGAACGCGTATTGCCCGATTCGGAAGAACGCGGCCGCGCCATATCTCGCTCCCTGCTGATCTCTACGGATAATGCCCACGGCGTACACCCAAATTTCTCTGACCGGCACGATGACAACCACGGACCACTTCTCAACCACGGCGTCGTCATCAAGCTTAACGCCAATCAGCGCTACGCGAGCAACAGTGAGACCAGCGCCATCTTTCGCAAGTTGGCTGCAGATGCAAACGCACCAGTGCAATCATTTGTGGTGCGTAGTGACATGGCCTGCGGTAGCACCATCGGGCCACTCACCGCAGCTGAAATTGGTGTACGGACTCTAGATGTGGGCGTGCCCCAATGGGCTATGCATTCAATCAGAGAGACAGCCGGTACTGCCGATGCGTTTAATCTGAGTCGGATCCTACGCCGGTTCTTCGGCGCAAAGCAGATTTAACCCTCGGTGGCAAACAATTCAATTTGTTGGATGCGGAAGACAAAGAATACTACTGCACGAAATAGGGCGCGAGATCCCGCGCCCCTCCGGTAAACGAAAGAATCCTTGGCGCTGCCTTAACTGAACACGGTCTCTTTTGCGTAGAGCGTATCCACATACTCACGCACGCCTTGGATTTTACCGTCTTTGCAATCGAACCGGACGTGATAATAATTTTCGTAGGGCTTACCTTTGGCGCTTCTGGCACGTGCAATCCATTCAACCGCAACCGCATCATCCTCGGCAATCGCGCTTTTTACCTGGATAGACATACTCTCCGGTTCAAAGTAGGGGAACGCTTTGCCAAAGAAATCCTCAAATATGGCCTTTTTCCCCTTGAACGTACCAGAGACGGGCAGTGAACCCGGCAACCACCAGCTCGCATCCTCGGCGAACGCCGCTTCCACGGCCTTGATGTTACCGTTTGACAGATCCTCGATAAAACCTAAGACAAGTTTCTTACTCTCATCTGCACTCATGCTTATCCCTCCCGTACATTATAGCCATCGATACACCCGCTACTGCCGGAAAAGCCTAATCCCATGCTGTTCTTCCTGTCAAGAGAATAGGCGGGTGACGCAGCACTTCCACGAAGCGGGGCCACGCTCAATAGCTATCCCTCCCGATCATTAGACAAGCCCACGTCTGGCCGTATCATGGTGGAAGTGATGAAGGTGCTGCGGGTAAATTAAAAGGGCTTACGCTGGAGGTTTAGATGCGAAAACAAACAATTGAATACACCTCACCCCTTGATGCCCTGGTCGCCGTGACAAAACGGCCGAGTACCTACGAAAGTTAGCAACGGATGGATTCCGAGGAGTTTGTTGACCAATACAGCCGGGGTCAACTGTCGGGTGATGCCGTGTTTGTGGAGTGGGCCAATGATTATCGTCACTATTTGGAACTTCGTCAAAGACTGGAGAAAAGCCTGCAAGATGTTGCATGATGCTCTGGCCGATTATCTGGAGAAGTTAAGCAGGCTATTCTCCAGTGCAGCACTGCTTACGTTGACCACTATATTGAAGAGATTGTGACACCGTAACGGGTTAATCTACGGATCCGTCTTCGTTTCGAGCGGGGGAATTTGCTAGAGATTAACGAAGCCGTTGTGGTGGAAGAAAATATTCTCGTCCCACTCGATTACCGCTCACATTGCCTAGATGGGCACAATCAGTTGACTTTCCGCTATGACAGTACACCTCATTTTCCAGACTTGTCGATTTTTCCGCATCACAAGCATATACCTGACAACGTGATTCGCTCTGACAAACCCGACATTGAGCGAGTCGTCCAAGAAGCTGGGCAAAGACGGGCGTAGGACGACACAAATCGGGAAAGCTATGTACAAGAATACTGGCAAGACGCACGAGAAACCGACCCTGTGGGGGGCCCTGGGGTCCGCCTTTTCCGGGAACACACGTTCTTATTTTATTAAGATGAGGATCGTATACGAAGAAATCTTTCCGTTTCATCTACGCTATCAGAATGAAATCGTGCCGTTGATCGGATATTTTGTGATGCCCGTCGTCGAGTTGCCCGACAGCACCCTGATTCAAGACACCGCCGATACGATCGTACACTTCGAGCAGCACGTTGCCGAGCCGAAGCTCATTCCGCCTACGCCGCTCCAGAAGGCCGTCGCCTGCCTGTTGGGCTTTTTCGGCCCGGAGCTGTTTCTTAAGCTGGCCATGCACTACCGCTGAAGCTCTATGGGGGAGCAGCGTAAGTAGGTAGAAGCCCTGGTTGCTGAAGTCATGTCCCCACACCAGGATCTGGAGCGCCAACGCGCAGACATGGCTCCAACCCTGGCCCGGTTTAGTGGCTTCTTACCAGACCTGGGAGTGACCGCGGAAACCATCCCGGCGATAGAGGCCTCGATTGAAGACTATTTGGATTGTCCTCGACACCCATTTTTTACAGCATCCCTATCTCCTCGGTGGCCGGCCGAGTCTGGCTGACTTTAGCCTGATAGCATGTTTCTTTGCCCACCTGTCGCGTGAGTCGCATCCTGCAGCAATTATGAAAACGCGCGCCCTCCGCGTCTTACGCTGGACCTAGGGGATAAATCTGGCGAGCTTTATTGACGGTGGATTTCTAGAGGTCCCACCCGAATATTTCCCTGACGACCAATTACCCGAAACGCTCTAGCCGTTCCTGCGCTACCTGTTTGCCCACTGTGGTCCGGAAATGGTCGGGATGCTGGCCTCCTATAATGTCTGGCCGAAGCGAATACGAATCTTTTTGCAGGGACTATCGTACACAACAATCCGGACCAACCCATGGCCCAGCCGCTTCTGGACCAGTATGAATACGAAATTCGAGGCGTACGTTTTCAGCGTGTTGAATTTATCGACGCGATGTACCATTTTCAGCACGTGTTGGACGTCATTGAGAGCCTGGATAAAAACAGCCAGAGACGGTTTGATGATCTCGTACAGCGCACCGGCGGCAGCGAATTGATGGCTATGGGTCCCGCCCGGCGCCTCAAAAGCGAATACTACCGCTTTGTCTTGAAGTAGCTCAGCATCAAACATGCGCTGGCGTCCTTCCGGCGGGACCCTTCGAAGGATTCCGCAAAGACAAGCAACACAGCCGTTTTTCAGCTCAACCCAGACCTACGCTCATTCAAGGACCAATCATAGTCGAGATAATCGATACTGTACGCGCCGGTTGTGAGATAACTTAGGTCGCCGTCGTCGAGATAGCCACTGATAAAATTTAGGACCGCACGCTCAGGGTCACTCCGGTCGCTAAACCTCTTGTCGGTTCCGTAGGTTTTCACAAAATCAGCGCCAAACCATTTAAATATCGGAGACAGCGCGACAGTGGCGGTCCGTGTATCAAGGCGAAACTTGATCGGATTGTTGAGAAACTTGCGGGCCTGGTCGTTGAGCTGTGCATCAAGGTGCTTTCCGCTGTAGGGTTCGTTGCGCAACGGCGGGCAGCCTATAGCTGCACACACAAGCGCAATATGAATGCCCGGTTCATTAAATTCAGCACGCAGGACGTTATGTTCAATTTCATCCAGCGTCATCTTCTTGCCCATCACGCTAAACTGCAGCTCGTCCCACACCCCGTTAATTTGCCGAATGCTATTTTTAGGATAAATCGCAGCTTTCCAGAAAGATGCTTGAATCGGGTAGTTGTCGATAATCGCTTGGAGCGTAAGTGCGTTATAGGCATTAATCCAAAAAGCAATCTTTGCTTGATCGCCCCACTGTTCATAAACGGCCCGGTCCAGTTGATCCAGCTGTGTAACAAATTCCTTCAGTTCCTGTGGGTTGGCTTTCAGCCCTTGGTAATAGACGAGTCCGGTGTCATCCACGTACTGTTCAAGAGCAGCAGCAAAGTGTTGATAATTCAGCTCGGTGGCTTGGGCAGCGCTCCCAACCAAAAGTCCGACAAGCGCGAGTAGAGCGGCACGGGAGTATGTTATGTGTACTGGCATCAAGCAGCCTTCTGATCCGTATATCTCGAGGGACGAGTCCTCATGATTCACTATCTCCCTGTGGTTCAGTATATATAATTCCAATACGTACAATTTAGTTTCAGCCTTTGGTTTCAAAAAGGAACTCCTATGATAGCAGCCGCGCAAATCGGGATGGTCCGAGAAGATATCGACACGCCAGTGCTCCTGCTCGACCTAGATATCATGGAGCAAAACATTGCCGCCATGGCGGATCTTTTACGTCGTACCCCAGTGGCATTCCGCCCCCACGCCAAGACACATAAGACCCCGATCATAGCCCATAAACAGCTCGCCGCGGGTGCCATTGGAATCACCTGCGCCAAGCTTGGGGAAGCCGAGGTCATGGTCGTGGGCGGCGTGCGAGATGTCTTAATCGCTAACCAGATAGTCGGCAGGCAAAAAATCGAACGTCTGGTTCGTCTTGCCCGACATGCGGATTTGATTGTGGCCGTGGACGATGCGCGCAATGTTAACGCGCTGTCTCAGGCTGCACAGGCTGCTGGAGCTTCGCTGCGCGTCCTTGTCGAAGTTAACGTCGGTATGCATCGTTGCGGGGTCGTGCCAGGACAACCGGCGTTAGACCTCGCCCAAATAGTCGACCAAGCGCCTCATCTCAACTTCGCCGGTCTCATGGGTTATGAAGGTCATCTCGTTTTTGTACCCAGCCTTGAGGAACGCGTCCAACGCGTACGCAACGATTTGCAGGCATTAATTGACACCGTGGAGTTTGTGGAATCCAACGGGCTCCCAGTTAAAATTGTGAGTTCGGGCGGAACCGGCACGGCCATGATAACGAGTACCCTCCCTCGGATTACCGAAATTCAAGCCGGCTCGTATGTGTTTATGGATGGCCGCTATCAAACTGTTGAAGGACTAGAGTTTGTGTGTGCGCTGAGTATGCTGACGACTGTAGTCAGCCGTCCCGCTCCAGACCGGATTATTATTGATGCCGGAATGAAGACAATTACGCATGAATTTGGTTTACCACGTTTCAAAAATAGAGACGACTTGGAGCTGCTCGGTCTGTCAGAAGAACACGGCACGGCGCGGCTCGCGGACCCATCCGTCCAGCTGGAGCCCGGTGACAAACTCGAGCTCATCCCCTCGCATGCCGACACCACCCTGAATATACACGATGCCTACTACTGCCTGCGGCATGGCCAAGTGGAGGCGATTTGGTCCATCTCCGGTCGAGGCAGGAGCCAGTAGTCGAACTTGACGGGCTGAGTCCCGCACTTCGGTAAGATAGGTCATTCTGGGCCGACGGACTCCGAGGCCAAGCTGAACTGTCCGTCCAGCCGTTGCGCGCGCTGCTCTGCACGCTGTGCCCAGTCAGACATGTGTACTTCGCGGTACTGCTCAGCCGCTTGCTCAAAATAGCTTTGGGCTAGTGCCCCGTCAGTGCTGGAATAGAGCTGGCCGAGCGCAAAAAACACCTGAGCTCGGCTCAGACCCTAGCCCTGCTTAGTTTAGAGGCTCAGCGCCCGGAAAAGAAATTCATGCGCCTGATCAATACGATCAAGACTCCGCTCGACATTACCCATGGCGAGCAAGACGTGCACCTGACCCGGGCGGTCGCCCCTGCGTTTATATAGCGCTTCCGCCTGCGTATAGGCCTCGTACGCCTGTTCGTCCTGTCCAGCCGCCCGCTCTAAATTCCACAGTTCGAGCAAGGCGTGGACCTTGCCAAGCAGGTCCGTCTGTTGCTGATAATGCTTGCGCCCTTCAGCATACGTGCTCCGGGCCTGATCGGTTTGTCCCACAGCCCGGAGTTGGTTGGCTTTATCGAGCAAAGCGTCCTCCGTACTTGCAGCTGCGTAGAGCGCAGCGACTGCAGGCGTGCTACCCGGAAAGAACCAAATCATTGGCCAGCCGGCAAAACACAGCAGCGCTACAATACCGCCCGCTCTAATATACGTCCTGCATCGCACGTCTTGAACGTTACACGTCTCCCCTACGGTTTGACAGTATGGAAACGAAAATGCTAGGCGTTGCTTGATCGGTGTACGGTAGCGCTGCACATAGATGACCACACAGAGGGGGAAATATGGAGTTGTCGCGCGTTATTTCTGCTGATTCGCATATGACAGAGCCACCAGACCTGTGGACCAGCCGGCTCGATAAACAGTTCCGGGACCGAGCCCCGCATGTTGTAGAAAACAAAAACCCCCCTGGACATTTTTTTATTGCCCCAGGTATTACGCCATTCCCAGTTGCAGGCGGATTTTCCACCGGGCGCAGTGGCGAAGAGCTCAAAAAACATCTCAAAAGTGGTTATGAGGCAGCCCGACCAAGTGGCTGGGACCCAGTCGAACGCATTAAGGACCAGGATATCGACGGGGTCCAGGCTGAAGTGATCTACACCACGCTTGGCTTGGCCCTGTTCCAGCTCACAGACGTGAAACTCCAGCAGGCCTGTTTTCGGGTTTATAACGACTGGGTTACCGAGTTTCGGTCACACAACCCCAGACGGCTCCATCCGGTAGCGATGATATCGCTTGAGGATATTCCTGCGGCCGTCAAAGAGCTTGAACGTACGGCAAAATTGGGCCTCAAAGGCGGTATGATCTGGGGCGCTCCGCCCGAAGACCGGCCATATTTCAATAATATCTACGATCCATTCTGGACCGCAGCGCAGGAACTGAACATGCCGCTCTCTTTGCACGTCGTCTCCAGCCGGGATGCGAGTACCCGAGTTGTCATGGACGGTGGCTCAAGTGGCTGGGTAAATCGAACCGCGATTCGGTTCGTACACCTCATTCATGAAGTGCAGAAGTCTTTGACCAGTTTTATCTTGGGCGGCGTATTGGAACGTTTCCCACGACTCAAGATTGTGTCGGCCGAAAGTGATATCGGCTGGCTGGCCCATTATGTGCAGCGCCTTGATCATGCGTATGAGAAGTTCGGGGTGATGGTCGAGCATCCGTTGCCAATGAAACCCAGCGAATACGTTCGTCGCCAAGTGTGGGCGACCTTTCAGGACGACCCGATTGGCGCGGCAAATGCAGTCGTGTTTGGCGAAGACAATTGCATGTGGGCGTCCGACTTCCCCCACACAGATACGACCTGGCCCAATTCACGCCAAGTGATAGAGAAAGACTTCGCCGAAGTCCCGCATGCCATTACGCAAAAGATTGTGTGCGACAACGCAGCGAAGTTGTATGGCATTGAGTTGGCCTGAAGGCGAGAGAAACAAATCATCTAGCGGCATAGACCAGACAGGGACTGCCGGTTCGGCTTCGGCGTCGTCGTTTGGCCAATCAACATCCAGTCTTTTCTGCTGTTGATCACACCGCTATGCTCACGAAACAAGGGAAAAAATGCAAACTGGATTTATCGCCGTCGGCCTAGGTTTTATGGCGGAACCAGAGGCGCTCAGCCTCGCGGCGCAGCTGGCAGAACAGGTAGGATTTCACTCTATCTGGGCACCCGAACATATCGTCCTGCTCGACGAGTACGCGTCTAAATACCCTTATTCTCCAGACGGCAGGTCCCCACACCCGACGCAGGTCGATATCCTCGATCCGTTCTCGGCCTTAACATTCGTAGCGGCCCAAACCGAAACGATCCGTGTCGGTACAGGGATTTGCCTGGTACCGGAGCGCAATCCACTCACCACGGCGAAGGAGGTCGCGACCCTGGATAAACTGTCTGGCGGACGGTTCGATTTTGGCGTGGGGGTTGGTTGGTTGGAGGAAGAGTTCACGGCTCTAGGGGTTCCCTGGTCACGCCGAGGCGCACGTACGCGTGAATACCTGCAGGTGATGAAAAATCTATGGACGGAGGAAGAGACCGCCTTTGAGGGAGAGTTCTGCAGCTTTCCCAGCATCCGTTCATATCCGAAGCCCATTCAAAAGCCGCATCCACCCATTATCTTTGGCGGCGAAAGCGAACCGGCTCTCAAGCGGTCCGGTGAGGTCGGTGATGGTTCGTTCTGGATAAACGTCTCGGTCGCAGATGCAAAGTCGAAGATCGATAAGGTAAAGGACTATGCCCGAGCGGCCGGCCGCAATCCGAATGCGCTCCATTTCTCTATCTCGCCGCCTGGTATGGGGTCCTCCACCTCGCGCGATGACCTCAAGCGGCTCCAAGATGCTGGTGTGACTCAGATTATTGTGGGCTCATTGCCGGCTGATCTCCAGGCAGTGAAAGACGACAT